>NZ_BAAGXG010000005.1:0-526918 GCF_054779955.1 Spirosoma arcticum | reverse complement strand
CACTAAGTATTGCTACTCCGTTCGACTTGCATGTATTAGGCCTGCCGCTAGCGTTCATCCTGAGCCAGGATCAAACTCTCCATCGTAAATAATTGTGCCCCGCTAAAAAACGGGGCGATGTTTATCGCCTTAATTAATGCTAACCTTTTGATGTCAATACGTCAAAGAACTGTGTCACACCTACTTTGGCATGATGGTGGCCAACCGTTGTTGGCCTTCCCTACTGATTTGGGAATGCAAAGGTAGCATTTTAAGCCGCTTTTCGCAAGAGTTTTTCTAAAGTTTTTTCTGAAGCTATTCCGTTTCAATGAATGAATATCCAAAGTGCCTGGGACTCACGTAGGTTTCCTTAATTGTGCGTACTGAAACCCATCGAAATAAATTTAAAGCTGATCCTGCCTTATCATTCGTGCCCGATGCCCGCGCCCCGCCGAAGGGTTGCTGGCCCACTACCGCACCAGTTGGTTTGTCGTTTACATAGAAATTTCCGGCCGCATTTTGTAGACTACGAGCGGTTTGCTCAATAACATATCGGTCTTTTGCAAATATTGATCCCGTCAGTGCGTAAGGCGATGTGTTATTGACAACTTGAATCATGTCTTCAAACGCTGATGGTTCGTATACATAGACGGAAAGGACCGGTCCGAAGATCTCGTCGCACATTGTTCGATACGTCGGATTGTTAACCCGTAGTATGGTTGGTTCTACGAAATACCCCTTAGTATTATCATAGTGGCCACCGGCAACAATGGTTGCTTGATCGCTTTGCTTTGCTTCGTCAATGTAGGCAGTGATTCTGGCGAAGGCCCGTTCGTCAATGACAGCGTTGATAAAGTTGGTAAAATCTTCGACACCGCCCATATTCATTTCGCTCAAGAACTGCTTCATCCGGGCTTCAACAGCAGGCCAAAGTGTTGATGGAATGTAAGCGCGGGATGCTGCTGAACATTTCTGCCCCTGATATTCAAAAGCGCCCCGAACTAATCCGGTCGCTACTTCGTCGGCATCGGCTGATTCATGAACCAGCACAAAGTCTTTACCGCCTGTTTCTCCAACGATGCGTGGATATGTCTTGTACTTATGAATATTAGCGCCAATATCACCCCATATTGTTTGGAAAACTTTTGTGCTTCCTGTGAAGTGAATGCCAGCAAAGTCGGGGTGTTCAAAGATTACTTTTCCTGCAACTGGACCATCAACGTAAATTAGGTTGATAACGCCGTCAGGCAAACCAGCTTCAATTAGTACATCCATAATAATCTTCGCCGAAAGCACTTGTGTATAAGCGGGCTTCCAAACGACAGTATTACCCATCAGGGCGGCTGACGTGGGCAAGTTTCCGGCAATGGCCGTGAAGTTGAATGGCGTTAGTGCAAAGATGAATCCTTCGAGCGGTCGGTATTCGAGTCGGTTCCAAACGCCGGGTGACGAATCGGGCTGTTGTCGGTAGATGTCTGTAGCAAACTGGACATTGAAACGCAAAAAGTCGATTAATTCACAGGCGGAGTCAATTTCGGCTTGGTATGCGTTTTTTGACTGGCCAAGCATGGTGGCCGCATTAATCCGGGCGCGGTATGGACCGGCTATTAGTTCAGCGGCTTTTAAGAAAATACTTGACCGGTGTTCCCACGCTAAATTAGCCCAAGCTTCCTTTGCTGATAAAGCCGCTTCAATCGCCAGTTCGACGTGTTGAGCCTCTCCTTCGTAAAAATACCCCAATGTATGCTGGTGATCGTGTGGGGGCGAAACCCGAAGTTTACGTCCTGTTCGTACCTCACTACCACCAATGTACATGGGAATATCCGTCTCCTTAGCGCGAAAATCTGATAAAGCCTGTTTGAGTGCTTCACGTTCAGGAGAGCCGGGCCGGTATTCTTTTACCGGCTCGTTGACCGGCGTAGGTGCGTTAAAAAAGCCAAATGACATGATGAGGTGTATGTTTTTACAAATTTACGGATTGCTCCACTTATCCACTAATTCTGAATACTTTCCCACATTTACACGCCGTTTATTCCTGTTGATCCGGCTGATTTATCGTACTTTGTCCTTTCACATTGCTTTTACTTTATGCGTTTTTATAGTACTAATAGTCCCCACATAACCGTATCTGCCCAAGATGCTCTCTTCCGTAGCTTACCTGCCGACAAAGGGCTGTACATGCCAACGCCGTTACCCCGTTTGGGTGCATCTTTTTTCGAGAATATCGCCGGACAATCATTAGCCGATATTGGTTTTTCGATCAGTCAAGTTTTATTTGGCGATGAGATTAGCAAGGTTGAATTGGAAGAGTTGACGCATCAAGCGTTTTCGTTCGACACGCCGGTTCAGGAATTGAATCCGGGAAAGACAAGCGTCCTGGAACTGTTCCACGGTCCATCGTTGGCATTTAAGGACGTTGGGGCGCGGTATATGGCGGCTTTGATGTCGCACTACTCTAAACAAAGCGACAGGGAAGTAAACATTTTGGTTGCCACCTCAGGCGATACGGGCGGAGCAGTAGCGATGGGGTTTCATAATGTGCCTGGCGTTCGGGTTTCAATTTTATACCCCAGCGGTCGAGTTAGCGACTTGCAGGAGAAACAACTCACAACGTTAGGCGGAAACATACAGGCATTTGAAGTTGATGGGTCGTTTGATGACTGCCAGGCTATTGTTAAGCAAGCCTTTGTTGATACTGATCTGAATAATACCCTTTCTCTATCATCAGCCAACTCGATTAACATCTTCCGGCTTATTCCGCAGGGATTTTACTATGTACGGGCGTATGGTCAGGTAAGGCATCATAATAAGCCGGTCGTTTTTTCAACGCCCAGTGGCAACTTTGGCAATCTTAGTGCGGGTGTGATGGTGCAACAAATGGGCTTACCCATTTCACATTTTGTGGCCGCAACCAACCTCAATCACGTTGTGCCAACCTATATTAAATCTGGCTTATATTCACCAATTCCGTCCGTTGCAACCATCTCTAACGCAATGGACGTGGGTAGCCCGAGTAATTTTGTTCGATTGGTGCACCTTTATGAAGACAACTATGACCGCTTCAAAGAGCATGTGTCTGGTTATTTTTTCGATGATGACGAAACGAGGACCGGCATGAGACAAATTTTTGATCAATACGGTTACGTTAGCTGCCCACACACCGCTATCGGTATTATGGGGTTGCAAGCTCATTTGAATAGTGTTCAGCAAGAGGTTACAGGTGTTGCTTTAGCCACTGCTCATCCATCTAAGTTCAAGCCTTTAGTTGATAGTACTTTAGGCATATCAGTTGACGTGCCCGAACGGTTAAAAATTCTGGCTGATCGACCAAAACAAAGCATTCACATTCCGAATGATTATCAGGCATTCAGGGAGTCTCTGCTTATGAGGGTCCACTAACTGTTTGGTTCATAATGTCGAAGAAGGCTAATGTTGCTTGACTTGGACTTCTCCGACATTATGAATTAATTTACTGTATCTCCTCTTAACGCCCGGAAACGCTTTCGTGCTTCAGCACCGTGAATGCTGCCCGAATAGTTAGTCAGCACTTTTTGGTATGCGTCCATAGCTGCTTGCTTGTCTTTCAAACGCTCTTCGTATATTTTACCTTGTGTGAACTGTGCATCGTCACCTAAGATATCATTGGGATATTTGGCAATTATTGTTTTCAGGTCTTCGATGGCTTCGGTAGTTTTTCCTTGTTTCAAGTAGGTGTTGGCCCGGAGCCAAAGCACCTCATCAACCAAACTGTGATCAGCAAATTTTGTCAACATTTGATTGAGATTGTCAACAGCTTCATCAGTTTTGTTTTGAAAAAGCAATAGTTCTACATCTGCATACCAGCGCATAGCCGCTTCAGTGGTATCCATACCCGTGTTATCCACAATTAGCAGGCTCAACTGTTCAGCATCGTTGGCAATTTCGCGGGATGTTGCCAGCTTAAGGACATCCAGAATGTCTTTGGCCACTGTAAAACTGCCTTTGTAATAATGCAGCTTGGCATTTTTGAGTTTTGCTTCGTATCCCAACAGTTCTTCCTTCTGCGACTTTTCCACCTGCGAATATAGCAGAGTTGACTCCCAAGGTTCTCCTTTCAGAAGGTAGATGTCCCCTTTGTCCAGTTTACACTTATCCACAAAGTTTCGGTCTGCCTTCCCTAAATCAATAGCCAGATCAAGCACAGTTAAGGCAGTGTCTTTGCTGTCGAGGTAATTGCCGTACAGATTGGCAGTACTACGAAGGGCTTCGAGCGTCTTCACATTCGTGCCGATTTCCTGTAGCATACGTTGGTAATCACTAATGAGCTTGCGAATTTCGATCTTGTCAACCGGATATGTGTTTTTGACCTGTTCTTCACGGGCGTTTATTACCAATCGACGCGCAAATGGATACAGTTGGCCTTGTGGGTAGGTTGCCGTTACATATTCGAATGCATCGGCCGCCGTTTTGTACTCTTTGTTATTCATGGCCAGCATTCCTAACTCGTAAACCTTTCCTCCTGCCAGTTTCAATCGTTTGTCCGTTGCCTTTTCCTGCATCAATGCCCGGCTAAACTTTTGTTTTTGCACAAAGTACCAAATCAACAGCTCATTAAAAGCGAGTTCGTTTGGCTCTTGCTGAATCTTCGCGTACAGCGCTTTTTCCACAAATGGTTCATCCTTTGTGTTGATATATCCTTGCAGCGCAGCAAGCACCGTCTCTTTTTTATCGGTTTGTTTAGCCGTAATAACAATTTCGCTGATAGCTTTCTCAGTCTGACCAGTTGCCCGGTACAGAGTCATTAACTCCGCGCTGTACGACATGGCATCCCGGCTTACCTCGCGGGCTGTCTCATAGGCGCGAACGGCCCAGCGGGTCTCTCCGAGTTCGGAGAATGCTGTTGCAATTTTTTCGAGCCTGGCGGTAGACGACTTACTCGACTGCAGTGCTGCTGTAAATTGAGCACCAGCCTGCACTGTATCGCCTTGCTGAGTAACAAGCTGTCCGGCCAGTATCTCATAATATGGCCGGTTTGGCTCGTCGCTACGTTGCTGTTTGCGTAAGTATTTTAGTGCATCATCAGCCTGATTGCTTTTTTGCAGGCTTGCGACATACCTTGACAGCCTTGCCCACGTCACATTGGATTTGAGCAATTTTCCATACTCGTTAGCTGCTTTCTCAAAATCGCCCGCCTTAAAGTACTCTTCAGCTAACGTAGACCCGGCGACCGTAGTCGTAGCCTGTCCCCAACTATATTTAGTTGACAAGACCAGCATCAAGACAAACACAATTGTTGACCTTATTAACATTTTATATTAAGGAGTTTTAAAGAAAAAACTGTTATAACTATTGTAGGTGTGGATATGTGAATAACAAAGTTATCCACCAATTTGCGCTTTTAATGTTGATAAATGTGCTTTGTAAATAGTAACAATGGCATTACTTATCCACTTATAACGTGCTCATCCAGTGCAAATTAACATTTTACCCACATTTTAAGTCTATTTCAATTGTGGATTTGTTTATAAATTTTACACACCGTGTTACGTGTTTAAAATTTGTTGAATCGGTGGTTGATATGTTGACATTTCTCCACACAATTCTGTCTTTCATTGTGACGTGTGGATTACCTGCCCGTTATTCCACACTGTACTGGGCTATTATCAACAAATTTTCCGCCAAACTGCATTACTTATACACACCATTATACACACAAATGTTTAACTATTTCATTTTACAATTGACTTTTTCTTTGACTCAGTTATCAAACAGATTTATCTACAATTGATTAGTTAACGTTTCTTCTTGAAGAAATAGATGATACTGGAAAAATTTCCGGTTTTCTTCGCTTCAAAGTTTGAAACAAATCCTGTCTTAACACTACTGAAATAATCTGTCTTTCCAGTTTTGTATCGAGTACTAAGTATGGAAATGTAAAAAGCATCGAATGGCATAGCTTGTTGCCGTATAAGTTCGAAGTTGTGCTTCTCGAGTAGCGCTTTTAGAGTTGTAGGCGTAAAATGATAAACATGTCTTGGCACATCGTAAGCAGCCCAGTGTCTCTCAAAGTATGCTGCGTCATACGAATCTGAGTTTGGAACTGCAATCAGTATTGTACCCTCTTTGTTCAATAATTCGCTAAGCCGTGAGATTGTTTCTTCTAAATCAGGAATGTGTTCGAGTACATGCCAAAGTGAAATGATGTCAAATGTGCTTGTGTTGGTTAACGTTTGCAGACTGGGTTCAATTTCTATCTGTAGCTTCTTAGTCGATATGGTACGAGCATCCGGGTCAGGTTCTACGCCGACTACTTTCCATCCACCTGCTTTGCAGGCTTCCAAAAATGTACCCGTTCCGCAACCTACGTCCAGAATACAACCAACCCTGTTATTTAGCTTGTTGACTAAATTAAGCTTTGATCGAAGCGTGTAGCTTCGCACAGTACGATAGGCTGTACTGACTAGTCCACTGCTGACATCGTTGTGTGATATATACTTATCAGATTTGTAATAGGAACCACTTGTCTCTTCGCTTGGCCTTGGATTTGTAAAGCGGAAACTGCAACTGTCGCACTGTTGGATCGTGAAATCTTCCAAACTCACTAAATAATCTTTACAAACTAAAAACGGCGAAAATTGATCGTTGCCGCAGATGGGGCAGTGATATAATGTTTCCAATTAAGTGATTAAGATTACGAAGTACGTGAGCGTTAAATCAGTCTTGTTAAGCACTTCAATTTCATTTTTTATCGACCCATATATACTAACAATATGGAAACGTCGGATGCGCTAACCCCACTTATGCGCGACGCCTGTCCAATAGTTGATGGACGTAACCGTTTCAATTTCTCCTTACCTTCATACGAAAGGGCTTTCAATTGGTCGTAGTCAAAAGCAGAATTTATAGTCAAGCCTTCCCACTTATCTAATTTGTTAGCATTTTGACGCTCACGGTTCAAATAATCTTCATACTTTATTTCAATTACAGTTTGTTCGGTAATTTCATTTCCTACCACTGGTATACCAGCAACCATCGATAGGAGTTCATTTATCTCATTCTGCTCCAGTTCAGGACGTTTCAGGAGCGTATATAAGTTGCTTTTTTCGCGTAATAAAGAACTCCCTTTTTCTTCCAACCACGTATTGATATCGTCTGGTTTCACTTTTACTCCCCGAATTGCCTCCATTAATTTGGCAACGCCCTTCCGTTTGGCTACCATCATTTCATACCGATCTTGTGAAGCTAAACCAATTGCGTATCCTTTTTCTGTCAGTCTTAAATCGGCGTTATCCTGTCTCAGCAATGTTCGATATTCAGCCCGTGATGTAAACATACGATAAGGCTCCTCAGTACCTTTTGTGATAAGATCATCAATTAATACACCAATGTAGCCTTCCGAACGCTTAATAGTGAACTCAGCTTCTTCGTTCACATTCCGATGTGCGTTTATTCCCGCCATCAGTCCCTGGCATGCTGCTTCCTCATAACCAGTTGTTCCGTTAATTTGACCAGCGAAGAATAAGTTAGCAACCAATTGCGTTTCAAGTGTTGGCTTTAATTGCGTTGGTGGAAAGTAGTCATATTCAACAGCATAACCTGGACGAAACATACGTACCCCTTCAAAACCAGGTATTTTTTGTAGTGCTCTATACTGAACATCTTCTGGCAAAGAGGTCGAAAACCCGTTGACATACACTTCCACGGTATCTCTCCCTTCCGGTTCAACAAAAATCTGGTGCCGATCTTTATCTGCAAATCGATTGATTTTATCTTCAACTGAAGGGCAGTAGCGGGGTCCTAACCCTTTAATGCGGCCTGTGAACATTGGCGATCTATCAAACCCAGTCTTCAATTCGTCATGTACATGTTGATTTGTGTACGTGATCCAGCAACTACGCTGGTTTATTAAGGAAGGCGTATTTGTGTACGAAAATTTTCCTGGGTTTTCGTCACCAGTTTGCTCCTCCATTATCGTGTAATTCAAACTTCGCCCATCTACCCTTGGGGGCGTGCCGGTCTTCATTCGACCCGCTTCAAAACCCAATTCTACCAATTTTTCAGTCAAGCCTTTCGCTGCCTGTTCGGCTGTACGACCTCCTCCAAATATTTTTTCACCAATGAACATTCGGCCGTTAAGGAATGTGCCATTTGTTAAAACGACGGCTTTTGCAAAAAACTCAACGCCTAATGCAGTTTTTACGCCACTCGTGTGTCCATCTTTCACTAATATATCAACTACGCTATCTTGCCAGAAATCAATATTCTCATTTTTTTCCAATGCTTTCCTCCACTCCCAAGCGAACACATTTCGATCACTTTGACAACGGGGGCTCCACATAGCGGGACCTTTTGATCGGTTAAGCATTCGAAATTGAATCATGCTTATGTCACTTACGATACCAGACATCCCTCCCAATGCGTCTACTTCACGCACGATCTGTCCTTTGGCTACTCCACCCATTGCTGGGTTACATGACATTTGTGCTATAGTTTGCATATTCATCGTAATAAGTAAAACGCGTGAACCCATCGTTGCAGCAGCGTTAGCAGCTTCGCAACCTGCGTGTCCAGCACCTACTACGATTACATCATAAGAAGAATGCATTACGTTGATTTTTAAAAATGTTCCACGTGGAAAGTTTGAGCGAAATCACTAAAACTTACAACAAAATAAAAATTTAACAAGGTTATTATCAAAAAGACAAAAGCAGCAAACATTAACAATGAATCTACCTATTGATATTTTGCAGATAATTATTAGCCTGCTTTTTGTAATACTGATTATAATTTGGTGTAACAGACCGTAACACCTCAACTTGCTTGGTCTTTATAGACAAATTAGTTGAATCAAAAAAGGAGGGAGAGCTACGCCTTATGGTTTTAACAGACTCAGCTTCACGTCGAGGATCTTCCTCCTGCTGTTTATAAGCCTTCTCAGATTCAAGCAAACGGGTTAATATTTCGTCCTGTCGATTGATAGTGCGTTGAGTTACCCGTTTGTTGACTAAATCCGTTTCCGTTTCATCCATCTTTTGCATTAGTTCCTTGGCCTGTTGCTCCTGTTGTTTCCCGACCTCCGTCCCTTTAGAGTTCTCTTCCATCTTCTTCAACATACTGCGAATCATTGCCTGTTGAGCAGCCATTTGAGAAAGTTCTTCTGATAAACCCCTGCCCGACTTACCTCCCTTTTGCATTTGTTTCATTTGTGCGTTAAGCTGCTTCTGCATCTCGCCCACTCCTTCACCTGGCTTATTGCCTTTCTTTCCTCCCTTCCCTTTGCCGGGCATAGCCATGGCATTCATTTGCTGCTGCATGTTCTTCAATACATCACTGAGCATTAACGCTAAATTATTTATGGATGTCATGGCAAACTGTTGCTTAGAGGCCGCCACACTCAACCGACGGTCGCGTAACTGCTGAGTGCTTTCATCCATATAAAATTTCATATTAGTTAACTCCCGAGTAACGAACGATTGAATTTGAACGACCCGGCTGGCCAACGCATTCAAACTGTCCTCAATGATTTTGGCGTCATCTTGAAGCTTAAGTTGTTCCTGAGATAATTTAGTAACCCGAGGGTCTTGTAAGCTCATACCACGGAAATCTTTCATAACTCGCTCCTGACCAAACGACAGTGTAACAAGATTATCAAGAATGTTACGGAGGTCATCCATATTTTCCTGCATCTCTTCCATCTCCGAAGACTGCATGGATTCCTGCATAGCCTTGCTCATAGCCCTCATTGACTTAGATGCTTTGCTTTGAGAAGGTGAAGCTTTTTTGCCTTGGTTCTTCTTCAGTTGATCCATAGCCTGCTGCATCTCTTTTTCGATCTCCTTCTGCTCATCTTCAGAAGACTCTGGTTTATTCAAATCCTCCTTCTCAGCCTCCTTGTCAATCTCTTTGAGCTGATCCTGAGTGTTCTTAAAGTCTTCCTGCGACTTTTCCTGTTGTTTTTGCTGATCTTCAGAAGACTCGTTCCTCTTAGCACTCTCCTCCGCCTGCTTGTCTAACTGATCCGCTTGTTTCTCTAAATTTTCTGCTACGTTATTAACCTTCTGCTCCAACTGCATCTGTTTGAATAGCTTAAGCGCTCGGTCTAAATCACGCTCTAAGTTGCGTTCTTTACGACTCAAACGATCCAGTAGATCGGATGCTTTATCATCCTGCTTCTTCTCTAAAAGCTGTTTGAGCTGTTCGTAAAGTTGCTTCGATTCAGGATCAAGCAACTCATTAAACAGCTTTTGGAGTTGCTCTAATTTCTCCTGTGTCGACTTGTTTTTGTCTGCGAAGCGTTGCTGCGTATCATTCGTCTTCTGAAACTGCTCCTGTAGTTTTTGAACATCCTTCATCAACTCATCTCGTTTTTGAAGTACTTCCTGAAGTTGTTTCTTGTCTTGAAAGTCGGACGACTTACGAGTACGCATGCGGTCCTCCATCGACTTCAGTTCCTTTTTTATGTCCTGTGTTTTAGCCAGAGCTTTACTAATCTGTTCTTCTGCTTTGTTAGCTGCTTTGTCAACCTGCTCTTGCACTTCCGTGTTAGAGGGGATTGAGAAATTCAATTGATTAGTGCGACTTGATTTAGGACCATTGACACCGTCGTTATCCCACACCTGAACATAATAATCTAAACGATCTTCCTGACCAAGTTTTAAGCTGTCAAGCGACCAGTTGTAAACGAAGTTCTGTGAAGTGGTCGCTCGATTTACAGGAATGATTATAGAACTAATAGGTGAAACTTTACCATTGCGTTTGATTGTGTAATTCAACCGCAATTTGGAGAAACCATAATCGTCAGACATAAGCCCTGAAAGAGCAATGTAATTATACGTGACTGTGTCCTGAATGCGGTCGACCGAAATTTGGGGAAAACGATCAGGAACCACCTGCACGTTGTACTGGATAGAGGAAGGAGCCGGTATCTGAGCGTTTTTTAATGACACAGTATAAGCCGTACTTTGCGTAAGCCGACGATTTATAGCGAATGTGTTGTCATCGACCAATCGAGCCGCCACGGCCTTAACGTCCGAATTGAACCGAAGCAAAAGTGAATCAGTATGATCAGCGGCAAACTCCCAATGAACCATGGTGCCTTGAGGAACCAGTAAGTTGCCAACATTTGCCAACTGCTCAGAAGGCTTATTTAAGTAGGCTGGATAGTCAAGTTTAACATTAAAAGAAAGCACTGCCGGCCGGTCGATCATTGCCACTGTATAAGTCGGAGAATCGAACCCGGCTGCTTCAAGGTGGAAATCTAAATTCCGTTGTAAATTGTCAAAGCTGTAAGAAAACTGTTCGCCTGAACGCTCCAGTTTGAAACGAGTTCCGCCTGTGACAACGTAAACCGCCTGCGGTATCGCATCGCCAGCGAGCTTAACCGAAAGCAAAAAATCTTCGTTTCGAAAGGACTTGAGCGACTTGTTCTGAATGATAAATTTGAAAGGAGCCTCTTCAACAAACTCCTTGTCATAGTTTACCAGCCGAGTTGACGACTTCGTAAAAAATGAAGGATTGATGAGCAAAATGATAAAAATTAAGACCAGTGGAGGAATTGCATATTTTAGAAATTGGCGGTTGCGGCTAATTTGGATAGCACTTGCAAACCGGTTAATAAGCAACTGATTTGACCGTTGATTCAAACTGGCCACGAGCAAATCAGATTGATCGGTTGAGATACGCTGAAGTTGAAGCGTGTTCAACAATTTGTCGCCAACATCAGGAAAGTATGTACCAATCTGTCGAGCGGCATCGTCATTGGTAAGCGGCCTGTCCAACCCATATAACCCCATCAAGGGTCGAATAATAAATCGATAGAGTGCGAAGACAGCCATCGACAAAAAGCCAAAGAAAAGTGCTCCCCGACCTACTGAGTCAAATCGGCCAATGAATTCAGCCGTATTCACGAACAGATAACCCGCACCAAGCAAGGCAATGAAGAAAAGACTGCCTTTAACTAACTGATTGAGAAAATACCGCTTTTTGTACTCATCAATCCGTTGCAAAAGCGTCGCGTAGGCGTTGGAAGACTGCATAAAATGAAAGTTGAGTCTGTATAAATTTTACACCAGTACCGTTCGAAAATAGAGGATTACATGGGTTTTGAGGAAGACTTCCTGAGCAATTAAGTCTCCATGAGGAAGTGGTTTAACCAAAGTCCATATAGGCCAGCCGTCCTTGTCATACCCGTCCAATTTGTAGTAATTACTCTGACTAAGAACCCGGCAGACAGCAATGTGCATCAAATCTTGTTTAGCCTCTTTTGAAAAACGAATTGGACCTTTACCAAGCTCCTGAATACCAATTAGGAAAAGAACAGCATTGAGATCTGCGGGTCGTTTACCCACCAACGTATGTAGTTGGTCGAGAAGTTCTTCCCACAAAACATGAACAGTATTCTCTTCCATTATCATTAGTAGGTCATTAGTCTGTCTAAATTACAACGAATTATCCTAATAACGAATGCACCCTGTCTTTAGGTTTGTTTCTGAACTGGCAACGGATTTCGCCGATCTCCTTTTCCCTACTCTTTGCTTAGGATGCAGTTGCTCGCTGACAGCCAACGAAAAAATTTTATGTATGCATTGCCGGTTCAATCTACCGGAGACCGGACAACATCGTGAACCGTACGACCGGAACCTCCTCAATAAATTTGCCGGAAGAGTGCCCATTGAGTTTTTAGCGTCGTTTGTTTACTTTACCAAGGGCGGCATAGTCCAAAAGCTAATTCATCAGATTAAGTATAAAGGACAAAAGGAAGCAGCTAAAGAACTGGCTAATTGGTACGGCTATCAACTTAAGACCCAAAGCACATTGGTTAATGACGCGGATATGTTAGTTGGAGTACCTCTTCACAGAAGTCGCCTTAACCAACGCGGATACAACCAGGCTGACTGGATTGCTGAAGGTCTCTCAGAAGCACTCACTATACCGTTACGAACAGATATATTGATTCGCAAACGCTTCAAATCATCGCAGACGCGTAAGAACAGAATGGAACGATGGGAGAACGTAGAAACAGTGTTTGATGTGTCTGACCATCGTGAGGTGGCTGGTAAGAATGTTATTATTGTTGATGATGTACTGACGACAGGAGCAACAATAGAAGCTTGTGCTGCCGAGCTACTGAAAGCTGGTTGTCGGTCAGTTGGGGTACTAACAATAGCGGCCACCCATCGCTGAGTGGCCGCCGTACTTAACAAATAGGTACTTACTTATTCCGACCCACACCAATCATTGCGCAACGGAAACCGACCATTGCCGTTGCCGAATCTTGGTCCAAGTACCGGCGTGTACCAGGCGATAGCCAGTAAGCCATGTCATTCCAGGAACCGCCTTTGTAAACGCGCAGCTGGTCATTAATGAGCGAGTTTTTATTCTTAGAGTCGTAATTCTTAGAATCGTCGCCATACCCATTTCGGCGAATTGGGTTCAGGTCATTCACGTCTTGATAAGACAGCGGACGATAGACATCATAAACCCACTCGTTGACGTTACCAGCCATGTTGTATAAACCGAAATCATTAGCTGGATAGGCATAAATTTCATTGGTAATAATAGCTCCGTCGTTCGACCGCCCAGCAATACCGGCGTAGTCTCCGCGTCCCCGCTTAAAGTTAGCCAGCATTTGACCCTGTTTGCGGCCCTTCTTCGGGTTCCGAACTGACGAACCATCCCACGGATAGATACGCTGGTTTATCTGGTTCTCGTCCATGTACTGAGTGCCAATAAGTGCCTTCGCTGCATACTCCCACTCCGCTTCGGTTGGCAGCCGGTAGTCAGGCAAAATCATACCGCTTTCGAGACTTGGCTTGGCGGGGGTAGCAGATGCTGTTTCTGCTTCGGCCAAGGCGGGGTCTTCAGCCTTCTTTGATTTACGTTTTAACGAAAAACCGCCCCCTTTTTTCTTCTTATCGCCACCCCCTTTTGCAAGTTCATTGTTCACGGCGTTTGAGCGCCAAACGGCATAGTCACTGGCTTGCACCCACGACACACCTACCACCGGATAATATCGAAAAGCCGGGTAACGCAGGTATTGCGTTACATACGAATCATTAAAAGACATATCCTTAGCCCAAACGGTTGTGTCGGGTAAAGCGGCTTTCACCACCTCCTCCGACGAATCGCGGGTGATGGCATTCAAATACTCAAGGTAGTGGACGTTAGCCATTTCGGTCTCATCCATATAAAAGGACTGGATAGAAACGGTCCGTTCGCGGTTGTCGCGGGTGTTCATCACGTCTTCCTCCAACGCCCCCATCGTGAAGCGCCCGCCTTCAATAAAAACGAGGTTCGGACCTGCCTTTTGTCCGGCAAACTTTTTTACCTGAAAGCCGTCTTTCTGGTTATAGGCTATACCAGTTGCCGTACTTTCCTTACCCGGCTTTACGCTGGTTGGGTGCTTGGATTTACTACAAGCAGTCAGGGCAATCGTCGCCAGGAGCACGTAGGCTACTCGTTGCAGGAGATACTTCTGATTCATTGTTGTGTTTGTGTAAAACTTAAAATGGCAAAGTCTTCATTAACTCGTCAGGGTTGACATAACCTCATCCAGTCGTTCAACCGAGAAAACATCTGTCTGCGTGAAAACAGCCCGGTTCTTTGATTCTCGTAACGAACACGTCGTCGGATTCCGTTTGATATAGTCAATCACCCTGCCAAATTGGTCGGAGGTAAAAAAATTATCTACAGCCCGGCTATCGTTCCCGTTAGAAACGAAGTAGCCTTTGAGGATATTATTCTTAAGCGTCAGTTTTTCAAGGTATAACTGCTCAGCTTTCCAGCGGACGTTGACCATTTTGATTAGATTTTCGACTTCTTCCGGCGGGGGACCAAACCGGTCAAGCACCTCCTGCCTGAATGCTGTCAACTCGTCGGCGTTTGCCAAGCTGTCTAAGCGAGTATATAATGCCAATCGTTCAGAGATATTTGAGACGTACCGTTCAGGAATTACGACTTGTAGATCCGTCTCAATGACCGTGTCAGGAAGAGCCAGTTTAAAGTCGCCGGGCTTAGTCTCAAACAGGTCTTTGAATTCGCTTTCTCTCAATTCCTGCACTGCTTCGTCCAACACTTTGTGGTACATCTCAAAACCAAGGTCGTTCACGAAACCACTTTGTTCGGCCCCAAGTAAGTTGCCTGCTCCCCGAATATCGAGGTCGCGCATGGCAATTTTAAAACCTTCACCGAGGTCCGAAAAGTCCTCCAGCGTCTGAAGTCGTTTGCGGGCATCAGACGTCATCACCGATGGTGGGGGCGTCAGCAAATAACAGAACGCCTTCCGGTTTGACCGCCCTACCCGGCCCCGCATCTGGTGCAAATCCGACAGACCAAAGTGATGAGCGTTGTTGATCAAAATTGTGTTTGCGTTGGATATATCCAGACCCGATTCAATAATATTAGTGGACACCAGAACGTCGTAATCTCCCTCAATGAAGCGAGTCATCATCCGTTCGAGCTTATCACCTTCCATCTGTCCATGAGCTACGCCAATGCGGGCCTCGGGTACAAGCCGCATAACAAGGTTGCCAATAGATTCGATGTCGCTGATGCGGTTATGCACGAAAAATACCTGACCACCCCGCCGAATTTCGGCGCTAACCGAATCCCGAATAGTAACTTCGTTGAATGGATGCACCTCCGTTGTGACAGGCTGGCGATTGGGCGGGGGCGTTGCAATAACGGACAGATCACGAGCTCCCATCAGCGAGAAGTGCAGCGTACGGGGAATGGGTGTAGCAGTAAGAGTTAACACATCAACTTCCACGCGCATTTCCTTCAGCCGATCTTTAGTTTTCACGCCAAACTTCTGCTCTTCGTCAATAACTAACAGACCAAGATCTTTGAATTTAATATCCTTGTTAACAATCCGATGGGTCCCAATCAGAATGCCTATATCGCCCGATGCTACGCCTTTTAAAATCTCCTTCACCTGCGTGGGCGACCTGAACCGGTTGATGTATTCGATCTTAACCGGGAAATCAGCCATGCGTTCTGTGAACGTCTTGAAATGCTGCATGGCCAAAATCGTTGTTGGCACCAGCACCGCTACCTGCTTATTATCGGTAACGGCTTTGAAGGCCGCCCGAATTGCAATCTCCGTTTTACCAAAACCCACGTCGCCACAAACGAGCCGATCCATTGGATGTGGCTGTTCCATGTCATCCTTAACGTCATTGGTCGCTTTGGCTTGGTCCGGTGTGTCTTCGTAGAGGAATGATGATTCGAGCTCGGCCTGGAGAAAGCTATCACGGCTATAAGCGAAACCAGGTGCGGTCCGGCGTTTGGCGTACAGCGCAATTAGCTCGCGGGCAATGTCCTTGACCTGTTTCCGGATTCGCGATTTTTTCTGCTCCCACTCCTGCGAACCCAGCTTACTCATGGTAGGTGGGCCACCCTCCTTGCCGCTGTACTTAGCGATCTTGTGCAGGCTGTGAATACTGACCAGAAGAATGTCGTTATCGCGGTAGATGAGCCGGATCGCTTCCTGCTCATTGCCCGCGTGGTCAACGCGCTCTAAACCGGCAAACCGCCCAATGCCGTGGTCAACGTGCGTTACGTAGTCACCGGGTTGAAGCGTTTTCAGTTCGCGCAGGGTTAACGCTTTAGACTTGGAAAATTTGTCCTGAACGCGGTACTTATAATAACGGTCGAAGATCTGATGATCCGTGAAACAGGCGATTTTCAAGGCATCATCCATGAACCCTTCACGCAAACCGATGTTCAGTGGCTGGAACTTAACAAATGGATCAAGCTCCTCAAAAATCGTTCGTAGCCGGTCTAATTGCTTGAATGACTCGGCGGCAATGATATTGGTGTACCCTTTGGCTTGGTTCTCACCAAGCGTATCCACCAAGCGCTTAAAATCTTTGTTGAATGAGGGTTGCGGCTTAGACTGGCACTGTTGCCGACTATCTGTTTTGAAGTAAAATTTGCGGCCGAACTCCACTGTTCGGAATCCCTTAAGCTGATTCAGAAAGGTTCGGCGGGTTTCAAACAGGTCATTCGGATCGAGCACAATCTGAATGCCTCCGCTATTGGCTAACACCGACTCGAAACTCTGTTCCGCTTTTTCAAAGCATTTCTCAATTATTTCAAGCGTAAACTCAACGTCTTTTGCCCAGATAGTAGTGGCGGTAGGCAGGAAGTTGAGAAATGGTTCGCGGGCTTCCTCAACAAGTTTAGTTTGAATGTTTGGGATGATATTAATGAAGTCGACCGAATCAGTAGAAAGCTGCGATTCAGGATTAAACTTCCGAATACTTTCAACCTCATCACCAAACAGATCAATCCGGAATGGAAATTCACTGGCGAATGAAAATACGTCGATGATGCCACCCCTTACCGAAAACTGCCCCGCTTCGTAGACGAAATCTGTCTTCTCAAACTCGTAGTTTTGCAGGAGTTCTGACACGAAATTAGTGTCTAACTTCTCCCCTACCCGAATCGTGAGCGTATTGGCCTGCAAGGATCGTTTGTTAATTACTTTCTCAAAGAGTGCTTCAGGATAGGACACGACTAACAAGCCGTCTTCAGGAGCTGGGTTGAGTTTATTGAGCACTTCGGCCCGCATTAGTACATTCGCGTTCTCTATTTCCTCGTACTGATACGGCTTCTTGTAGGACATCGGGAAGAGTAGTACGTCGCGACCAAGTAAGTTTTGTAGATCATTAAAGAAGTAAGCGGCTTCATCACGGTCGGTAAGCACAAACAGATGGTTTCCTCCAACCAATTTGGAAATGGCTGACGCCATTACAGCGTCTAAACTCCCCGCCAGCCCTTTGATTTGCAAACGTTGCGGCTCACTTGATGGGGCACGACCGAAGGGCTCGGCTAATAACTTTATGAAAGTATCGTCGGTATAAATCCCGAGTAATTCGTTTGGTTTCAAGCGTGATAAAGGTTGTATGAGCGAACACGAAAAGCCGCTGGAAGGGTATCCCGGCGGCACAGAAAGGTAACAGTGAGTCTTGGAAATTTGTTGCCCGAACAGAGAATGGATAAGCCGAAATTTGAATGAGTAAATGCTGCCCGGCGTAGTAACCACATCGTTTAATCTAATTCGCTCAATGTGGCAAAGTCAATATTTTCGCTTTCCAGTACTTTGCGAATTCGTGGGCTGTCTTCACACACTATGACAATGTCTTTCTTTTCAGTCGGCTCATCATCGACCCATTTCCAGTCTTCTGCCGTTGCATCGAGCATGTTTAAAATACTGCCAAATTTAGCCGGGTCGCGTTCCTTACTTATCAGGTCAGTGGTATTGGTGAAGTAGAGAACGATACGTTCATCTTCCAGCCATTGAAGGTCGTTGAGTGAATCGTTCAGTGTATCTATACTAAAGCCGAAATCAGGAATTTCCAACACGTCGGCTATCTCCTCGTAGAATTGCCGGAGCGTAGTCGCCTTCTGCCCATCGATGTGAGCAATGAAATAGTCGGCGTAACGGATTTCGAGTTCACGCTCAGACTGGCAGATCAGGATGTTAGGTGCCATAAGGTTCCTTTAAATTAATGGTACAGATGTGGAGATAATAAAGTTTCCACGTGGAACTGATAATCAAACAGTTGTAAGCGTATGTAACCTGTTTCAGCCTGGTTACTTAATTGTTTTTAGCAAAATGCTAAACCAGTTTGATCGTCTTGGTCACACAAAAAAGCCCTCTGTGTAGAGGGCTAAAATTGAATTGAAATTAATTTAATGAGAAAAGTGGTATGCGGGCAGCAACCATATTGTGAAACATCAGCTCGGTTATCATAGGTGTCATGTACTTAATAAGTGGGAACTCCGCCACCGACTCCATTACCTCCGTTTCAGAATCAGCCTTAAAAATGCACCATAGTTTCTGACGGTCAACCGAAAGCGAGTACGAAAGCAAAAAACCTTTCTCCATAAGTTCCTCCACTTTAAGCCGCTGAGCGGGAATCCGGTTTGCGAATCCCTCATCCATGACGGCCGGAAGGTCAAACTCAACCATGTACTGGCTCATACGCATCGTTGTTAAGTGAGTGCCAAATCAGTCAGGGCAACCGTTTGTCAGCTATAAGCAAATTAACGATGTTTAGCTCATCTTCGTTAATACTGTGCGGAAAATTCGGGTATAATCTTGTGGTGACCGACGCTCCCATCTCGTTGAAGACCCGCTCCGATTCCAGCACACGTTCTTTAGGTACGTGCGAATCTGCATCGCTGCAACCTAAGAAAACAGGGGTATTGCCAAAGTTGCCTTCGTAATTTCGGTCGGTTCCGTCTGGTCCAATCAGGCCACCGCTCAGCCCGAAAACACCGCCGTATTCCATCGCATTGCGAACGACAAATTCAAGTGTCAGGCAAGCTCCCTGCGAGAAGCCAAACCAGTAAATTTGGCCGGGCTTCAGGTTGTAGTCGGATTGCAGCCGGGCACGCAAACTTAGGAGTACCTGCAAGGCCGATGACAGGTGCGGCTCATTATCAGTCAACGGTTTCAAAAAGGAGTATGGATACCATGTGTTACCGGAGGCTTCAGGCGCGATGAAAGCAAAATCGTCGCCCTTAAAATGCTCTGATAGCGACAAAATATCAGCGGCTGACCCACCCCGGCCATGAACCATAACCACCACCTTGGTGGCTTCGTTGAGGGGTTTGCCAGCGGTGAGAAAGTTGTTGGGGTTATGAATCATAGGAAATGATTTTAGCGCGGAGTCATTGAGGAGATACGAAAGTAACGGAGACTTTATGAACTCCGCGAAACCTCCGCATCATTGCATTTAAATAAATCAGCTGACCACAATCTGCGGCAATTCGGCTTCGACTTTAGCCCGGCGTGACTCATATTGAGGAGGCAGTTTCAGGGCTGTTCCTAACTCGGCAACTAACTCATCGACGGCGAATCCTGGCGGGTTGGTAGCAACCTCAAACAACACTCCACCCGGTTCCCGGAAATAGATGCTATGGAAATACTGACGATCAAGAACCTCCGTCGGGTAAAAACCGGCTTTAGTCAGTTGCTCCCGAAAGAGTAACTGCGTCTCATCCGAATCGGTCGAGAAGGCAACGTGATGTACCGATCCGGCACCCTGCAAAGCCCGCACGGCGTTTGGGGAATGGAGCACGTCCACATAATTGCCCGGTCCGCCAGTGCCAGCCTTGAATCGAAACCGGCCTTGCTCCTCCCCCACCAGCGTATGCTGCATGATGTTGGTAAGCAAATTAATGGTCCGGTCAGGATTCAATTCGTCCAGCGTAACCGTGTGAAACCCACGGACTGCGTAGTCAGTTGGGATCCGGCCGTTGTCCCAGCCTAAACGCTGATCTTCATCATTGAAAACAAGTTCAACACCTGCACCATCGTAGTCCTCAAAGCGGAGGTACGTTTCGGAGAAGCGTTTGTGCGGTCCACTGTAAGAAATGTTTCGCTCGTGCAGCCGGTCCATCCAAAAACGAAGTGCGGCCGTCGGCACCGAAAAAGCCGTGTAGGTCAACTGCCCTGCGCCTTTTTGTCCACGGGGTAAACTACCATACGGGAAGAACGTCAGGATCGTGCCGGGAGAACCGGTTTCATCGCCGTAGTAAAGGTGATACACGTCTGGGGCATCAAAATTAATCGTCTTCTTAACCAGTCGAAGGCCCATAATGTCAGTATAGTAATCAACATTGCGTTGGGTGTCGCCTGCCAGTGTTGTGACATGGTGAAGACCGTTGATAAGCGTTTTCATAAGTCAATTGAAGAATCGTCAGAAAAAATGATTTTTAGAAAACGGTGCATTTGATGTATATACATTTAATTTTGTAAAGTTGTTCAACTGAAGAAGCCCAACTCTAAATTGAGTCGGGCTTCTTCAGTTTGCGCTCCAATAAACAAAAGGATTTCAACAGAACTCTTACTCCATCAGGAATGGGTAATCGGCCTGCATATAAACATCCTTATACGCTTCTTCGACGGGTGGATAAGGAGACTCCTCGGCAAATTTCACGGCCTCGTCTACGATTCCTTTAATCTTTTGGTCGATGGCCGTCAAATCCTCTTCTTTAGCGATACCCTTTTCCAGAATGCGCGATTTAATCATTTCGATGGGATCACGCTGTTTGTATTTCTCAACCTCTTCTTTAGAGCGGTACTTCTGCGGGTCAGACATGGAGTGGCCCCGGTAACGATAGGTTCGAAACTCCAGAAACGTGGGACCATTACCGGCGCGGGCACGCTCGGCTGCGCGGCCAACAGCCTCGTGAACGGCCTCAACATCCATGGCATCAACCGGCTCGGAGGGCATATCATACGATTCGCCGAGGGTGTACAATTCCGTTACATTCGAGGTGCGCTCCACCGAAGTACCCATCGCGTAGCCGTTGTTCTCCACCACAAAAATGACGGGTAGTTTCCAGAGCATCGCCATGTTGAAGGCTTCGTGCAGAGCACCCTGCCGGACAGCACCATCGCCCATAAAACAGATGCAGAGATTGCCCGTTTTGTTGTATTTCTCCGCGAAAGCGATACCCGCGCCCATTGGAATTTGAGCACCTACAATGCCATGACCACCCACGAAGTTCACCGATTTATCGAAAATATGCATGGAGCCGCCTTTGCCTTTGGAGGAGCCTGTCTGCTTGGCAAACAACTCGGCCATAACGGCCTTTGGATCGGAGCCAAGGGCGAGCGGGATGCCATGGTCGCGGTAGGCCGTAATCCACTTGTCGTCTTTAGTAAGCGCCGAACACGACCCCGACGAGCCAGCTTCCTGCCCAATGTACAAATGACAGAACCCCCGGATCTTTTGCTGTCCATAAAGCTGTCCAGCTTTTTCCTCAAATTTCCGCTGTAACTGCATGGATTCGTACCAGTACATATAGCGCTCATTTGGGTGCTGCGCTTTGGCCGCAACGGCCGACGGAGCTTTACCGTTCTGTTTCGTTTTTTCTTTAACGCTCGCCATGTGCTGTAGTCAATAAAGTCTGTAGAAGGTAATTTGGTCGGATTGCGGCCGGTGCAACACCACTGCCAACCTAACAAACCGACCGTATCTTTGTTGCCAACTAAGTCGGTTTATCCTGTCTGGTTTGCAACGATAAGTCGCAGTAATCAAACACCGTAAGCCGTGGTTGTCTGCCGCGAAATTACGCAATCCCGCGTTATACGCCATCGTTATGCACCTCGAAAAACTGAGCCTGACCAATTTTAAGAATTATGAGGATGGGCGGTACACGTTCGGGCGGCAGGTGAACGTAATTGTAGGGCCAAACGGAAGTGGTAAAACCAACTTGTTAGACGCGGTCTATTTTCTGGCACTCAGCAAAAGTGCGTTTCAAAGTCAGGATGGACTCAGCATTTTGCATGATGCCGATTATTTTATCATTGACGGTACGTTTGAGGAACACGACGACCCAAATGCCCATTCGGGCCGGGTCCATCCAGACCGGGCCCATCCAAACCGGGTGCAGATAACCATTAGTTTGCAGCGTGGTCAACGGAAGGTGCTGATGGCCGATAAGAAACCCTACGAGCGCGTTAGCGAGCACATTGGCCGGTTTCCGGTTGTGTTGGTTGCGCCGAACGATACCGACCTCGTGCGCGGACACAGCGAAGATCGGCGGCATTTTTTCGATGGAGTACTCTCCCAGCTCGACGCCGAATACCTGCGTAACTACCTCATGTATCAGCAGGTACTTAAGCAGCGAAACAGCCTGCTCAAACTTTTTGCTGATCGAAATCAGGTTGATAATGACCTACTGGATACGTATGATGAACCGCTGCTGGAACTGGGCCAGAAGATTCATGACCGACGCCGTCAGTTCGTCGACGAGTATTTGCCCGGCTTCCGGGCGCATTATGCCTACTTGAGTGGAGCGCGTGAAACGGTCAGTATTACCTACGAATCGGAAGTGAGTAATCCTGATTTCGCCGGTGAATTCAGGCACTTCCGTCGGCGCGACACCGTCCTGCAACGGACTACGATGGGCGTTCATAAAGACGATTACAGCTTCCTGATTGCTGCACCACCGCCCCTCCAGCCCGGTTCTAACGAAGAGCAATCGGTTGAGCCAGTACCGTTAAAGAAATTTGGTTCGCAGGGCCAGCAAAAGACGTTCGTCATTGCGTTGAAACTGGCCCAGTTCGACCAGCTCGAAGCGCGAAAGGGTATCAAACCAATTTTATTGCTGGACGATATATTCGACAAATTGGACGATCAGCGCATCGGTAAACTCATTCAACGGATGGATGCGGGAGACTTTGGTCAATTATTTATCACGGATGCTCGCCCGGAGCGCACCCGCGAACTGCTTAAACACGTGGAGGCTGACGTGCAGTTCTTCGAGATTAGTAGTTAGCGGAACTGTTTGAACGCGTCGAATACCGGATAGGCCTTCTCACCGTTCAATAACCCCCGTGGACCATGCGTCTCATAATACGTAACAAACGCAGCCCCGGCCTGAGTCAATGTTTGTATGCTCCGCCGGGTCCATTCCACTCCAAACTCGGTTAATAGACGCGGGTCGGCAGGCGGAATGGAACGTACACCACCCGACCCGGCATCAGGATTGTAGCGGGGTAGCAATGTCACGGGTGAAACGTGGATTGGCTTACCGCCCGATAGTGCCCGCGCCGAGCGAATGGTGTCGGCCTGAGCCGCTACGTTTTCCATCAGCGTCTGGTCATCGAAGGCGTGAACCTGCGGGTTAATCGAATACGTCACAAAATCAACTTGCCCAAAGTCAAATCGGTAGCGGTTCAGTTCGACAAAATTCCCGTCGGTGCCTCCACCAAGCAACACATTGGGCATCTGCGCCCGGAAAATTGGAACTACCTGATTCAGCAACACGTCGGTAGTTCGCCGTGGATCAGCCTGAAACAGCAGAATAGAATGAATTAGTATGTTTCGGCTCTGAGCAAAATCAACAAGTACAGGTGCCTCAGTTGAGGCACCTGTACCAAAAAAGAGAGCCAGTTCCAGCGGAATGCTTAGCTTATTTGCGTCATGCCAAGCCGCCAACAATTCATTTTGCCAGTCGTGGTTGGACAAAAAAACGTCAGCTCTCAGGTGCGACAGACTGAGTGGTTTCAATAGATTGACCTCACTGGTTGTCAACGGTGGTCCGTCGGCGCGGTGCCCTAAGCCAATACGCATCGACAGGCTTTCCTGCTTTCGCTTTCCCTCCCCCAGGGTCTGTGTCTTCACAGACCCTGGGGGAGGGAAAATGGGCTGAAACATCACCCGTTGCCGGATTGCCGTCCCGGCCTGAACTTCGACCGGAAATGGCCGTTCGAGCGGGGTGCAGTACGTTTTGTACGACGCGTCGGTCCAGTTCCGCTGGTCTTCGGTTTCAAAGATAGCACCGCTGAACACGCACCGAAAGCGCTGTCCCGAAGCCATTGTCCAAGTCATGGCCTGAATGTTCAGGAAGGGCTGATGAGGGCTGATAAGATCAGGGAAAACAGCTTCGGTCGTCTGTCCATCCGGGCTTTCAATAACACAGGGCTGGCCGTGAAGCCCCTCGACCGGGTGCAGAACACAAAATCCAACGCGGTTGCGCAGGAATGTATTAACTGCTTCTCCATAAAAATCGAACGCAATGCTGCCGTCTGGATGACCTTCAATATGGGCGTTACCGATCAGGTGCATCCCCAGATCGTTGACTTCCCAGGCGTAATCAATGGTAAACGAATCCGCTTCCGAACGTACCGATTCATCGGTGATACTGATACGGGCAGTATCCCAGTCACGGTTGCGGAAGGCGAGATAAATCATTCGCAACACTTCTTCGCCGTTAGCCAGAAACGTGCGCAGAAAACCCTTTTCGTATGTGAGTCGAATCGGTCCGGCGTTGAGTGTCAATAGATGAATACGTTTGTAATGTGCTTAGGATCGTTAATTTGTATTTATCGGTTACTGCTGCGCAGCGTCGACGCGGTTGACGGCACCTGCTGCAACAGCCATGTAGCCAATTCTTTACCCGCCTGGAAATTTTCGTATTTCGCCGGAATGCGACGATTGTCCACGTACTCATTATAGAGCCAGGGGTCGCCCACAGCAAACACTGTTCCTTTGCCAACCTTAGCAACCGCCATAATAACATCGCCATCGTCCATAACGACCGCTTTGGCAGGCGCTTTAACATCGAGGGGAGCCAGCTCTTTGATATAAACCGTTCTGGTTTTGGGAAATAGTGGCTGGCTCGCTGGAATACGGATCGTACCCAGCTCAAACTGGTCTTTGGGAACCATATTGCGATTTTTGGGCAAAAACTGCATTCCGAACTGGGCCGCCAGCCGATTGAGGTTTTTGTGTTCGCAGTTGATCGTATCGTTAGCCATCAGCACCAGCGTACCGCCTGCTCTGACCCAAGTTGAAATCGCACTGATGTCGGCATCGCCGATGTAATTCGGTTTGGCGGTTTCTTTCGGGGTGTCAGGGTCCACGATGATGTAAATGTCCACTCCGTTCAACGAGGCTGTAGTTGGGGCAGCAGGGATCAAAACCGTTTTAGCGCCCAGGTCACGAAACGTGTTACCCCACCACCAGAAACCCGAATGCAGCTTATCGTCCCAAGTGTAGTGAAACGGCTCCAGCTCATTCGACCCATCGGTTCCGTTGGCCTTCTTCCGAAACTCGTGGTTGAAGTAATTATCGACTGCCACCGTTTTGCCCTTGCCCAGCGCACTCTCCGCCGAAACGCCGGACTCGGCAATCTCCATCTCAACGCTGGCCATAATAAACGGACCAACACCTTTCAGGTCATTCTGACGCAGCGGTTCGCCGAGGTAATACTCGTAACTGCCATCGCGGTATGGGTCACCGCCTAATCCACTTACGCTCACCGTCTTCTCCAAATGAATCATCCCGCGCTCGTCCGTCGAAATAAAGTTTTTCAGCATTCCGTCGTATCCCTTACGAGCGTAAGTCATCATCTGGGCGGGCAAGTAGCCCATCCGAACGCCTTTGGCCAGCGCGTATACAAGCATGCCCGTACCCGACGCTTCCATGTAGTTGCCCTTTGCGCCAATTTTGTCCGTTACCTGATACCAGCCACCGGCTGTGGGGTCCTGGTACTTCACGACGGCGGGCATCAGGCGTTGCAGAATGGCAATCACTTCGCCCCGGCGCGGGTGCGTTGGCGGAATGTAGTCCAGTACATCGACCACTGCCATCGCATACCAGCCCATAGCGCGGCTCCAGAAGTTGGGCGATTTGCCCGTTTGCGGATTGGCCCACTTCTGCTGTCGACTTTCGTCCCAGCCGTGATAGAGCAAACCCGTGCGTTCATCGCGGGCGTGCTGCTCCATCCACACGAACTGGTTAATGATGTCGTTGAAATTTTCGGGCTTATTGTACAGGAGACTGTACTCGGCGTAGAACGGCTCGGCCATGTACAGGCCATCGAGCCACATCTGGTACGGGTAACGTTTCTTATGCCAAAAGCCGCCTTCCTTTGTGCGCGGCTGTTGCTTCAGTTGCTTTCGGAGCAGATCGGCGGCTTTTCGGTACTTCTCCTTACCGGGCAGTGTCTGCTGGGCAAGCAGGAGCAAGGCGCGGCCTGGTGTCACGTAGTCAATGTTGAACTCATCCAGTTTGTAGGTTCGGATGCTGCCGTCGGCCATGACGTACCGATCCATGTTTTTCTTGATGTAATCGAAGTAACGGGCGTCGCCGGTGCGGTACCAGACCTGCTCAATACCCCGTAACACAACGCCCATCTCGTATTCCCAGCGCGCATCTTTGCCTTCCTTAGTATAAGCAATCGAATCAGGATGCGTCGCCATAACGGTAGCAACCATCCGCTGCGACCACGGAGTGCCAGGTTCTGACGACCGGCGATTCGGCTGAGTAAGGTTTTGCTGAGCAACTAACCCGTGGCTGATCAAAAGCAGGTAACTAATGAAGAGAAGACGCATGGTGAATCTGTTTCTTGCTTACTACGAAGAATAGCACGTTTTAGCTTAATTCTACTTCCTTTCAGGAACAGGAAGCGTGGTGCGGAACCGCTAAACGATTGCTTCTCTACATGAGTCGCCCTAACGGGCCACCTTGTTCGTCGGTTTCTTTTGTCGGTTCACTCCTCGTATCTGGCCGTTCGTCATAAAACAGAAAAATTAACCGTGGAAACTAAGAACCTTTGTAGAGTTTCCGAAGTTTAACCTTCTAAAGTGCAAATTTATTATGAAGGAACGGATTCTAACGGCGTCTGAACAATTGTTCTGGAAGTACGGTATTCGATCAGTAACAATGGAAGACATTGCCAAAGGATTAGGCATATCCAAGAAGACGATCTATCAGCATTTCACCGATAAGGAGGATATTCTGTATCAGGTTATTCAGCAGAAAGTTAACGCTGATATGACCGAAATGAACTGTATGGCTGTTGAAACGGCCAATCCAATTGAAGAATTGATGATGGTGCTGGAAATGATGCGCAAAAATCAGCATGAGGTGAACCCAAGTCTGATCATCGACATCAAGCGATACTATCCGCAGGCGTTTGGCCTGTTCCGACAGCACATAGATCAGCACATTATGAAATCCATCCTTGAAAATATACAAAAAGGAATGTCGCAGGGGTTGTACCGGAGCGACATCAATCCGGCTATTTTAGCCCGTGTGCGAGTTGAGCAGATTGAGTTAGCGTTCAACAACGATTTTTTCCCGACGGACCAATATCCCATGCTCGATGTTCAGCGCGAACTGATTCACCATTTCGTGCGCGGGATGTTGAGCGAGAAAGGCTTCACCATCTACAACCTATATGTTAACCAACACAATCATGAGAGTACCATTTACCAGACAAACAGTGACGCTCTGGCTGCTCACCCTGCTGAGTAGTTCGGGCGCGTTGCTGGCTCAAAGCCAGCAAAATTTCACGTTGCAGGAGGCTATTCAATTTGCCACTGCAACGAATATCAACGTGCAAACGTCCCGGTTGGACGCAGCGAGTGCTGAAGCCCGGATTCGGGAGGTGAAGGCAAATACACTGCCGCAGGTAAGCATTGGCAGTCTGTTAACTTACAATGCGATCATTCAGCGATTCATTCTGCCAGCGGGTGGTTTTGGGGGGCCGTCATCGACAACGGCTGGCAGTGGTACTCAGCCGGAAGAAGCGGGTGTGACGGCTATTCCATTTGGTGTAAATTTTCAGGGAAATGTGCAGGCAACCGTCAACCAGTTGTTGTATGATGCGTCTTACAAGGTTGGGTTGAAGGCCGCTGCTACATTACGGGAACTGAGTCAGAAAAATGTCACAGCCTCCAAAACAAACGTGGCTGAACAGGTGGCTAAGGCTTATTATAACGTACTGGTCAGCGAAGAGCGGATAAAACTGCTCGACTACAGCATCAGTCGTATCGACTCGCTCTACAAAGAAACGCAGGCGCTGAATAAGCAGGGATTTGTGGAGAAAATCGACGTAGACCGGTTGGAAGTTCAGGCCAATAATTTAAAGGCCGAGCGTCAGAACGTTCAGAACTTAGTCGGGTTGAGCTACTATCTGCTTAAATTTCAGATGGGACTGGGCATCAACGATCCCATCGTGCTGACCGACAAAATTCAGCAGTTGAGTGTGGATGAACTGGAACGGTCCGTGACGGTATCGCCGGAAGTCGATTATAACCAGCGCATTGAATTCTCGGCCCTACAGAGCCAGATCAGACTGGCTGACCTTGATTACCAGAGCATCGGTAAGCAGTATCTGCCGCGGGTGCTGGCGTCGGCGACTTACGGCCATAACAACGGGCGTAACAACTTGATTGACCTGTTTTCGACACAGTGGTTCAACTCGGCGGCAATCAATCTGCAGGTGCAGGTTCCCGTCTTCGACGGCTTTCAGAAGCGCTACGCAGCTCAGCAGAAAAAGATTGCCCTGGAAAAAGCGAAACTGGGGGGTAATCTGCTGAAGAACTCAATTGATCTGCAGGTTCGGCAATCGCAAATCACGATTCAAAATAGTCTCCAGACGTTGCGTACCCAGAAGCGTAATCTTGATCTGGCGCAGGAAATTGTGCGGGTAACGCGCATCAAGTACAAAGAGGGCGTCGGGTCGAACATCGAAGTGCTGAACGCTGAATCGTCTTCTCGGGAAGCACAAACCAATTATTTCGCGTCTCTGCTCGATTTCATGCTCGCCAAAGTTGATCTCGATAAAGCAACGGGTAAACTCTACATCGGACAGTAAATCTTTAATAAAAAATGTAAAATGAGTAATGAACAATGAAGATATAAGGTGCTGTTGATCCGCATTATTCATTGCTCATTATCTCTACAAGCTATGAAAGCATACTACGCCATTGCCCTAACAACGAGCTTGTTGGTCGCCTGTTCAGGAGAGAAAAAATCCGATCTGGCGACCAAAAACGAAGAGTTGGCCAAGCTGAAAAGCGAACAAGCCGAACTGAACACCAAAATCAGGACGCTGGAGGGCGAAGTGACCAAACTCGATCCGAAAAAGAAAGAAGAAGCCCGCGTGAAAGATGTTGCCGTGTCGCCGTTGGCGGCTTCAACGTTCCGGCGCTACGTGGAGGTGCAGGGTACTATTGACGCAAAAAACAACGTGCAAGTCGCTCCCAGGTCGGGTGGGGTCGTCACGGCGGTGTACGTAGTCGAAGGCTCATCGGTGCGGGCGGGGCAAGTGCTGGCCCGGATCGACGATCAGATTCTGCGGACGTCGGCGGAGGAAATCAAAACGCAGTTGTCGCTGGCTAACACGGTATTTGAAAAGCAGGCCAGTCTGTGGAAGCAGCAGATCGGCACCGAAATTCAGTACCTCCAGGCCAAAAACAACAAAGAAGGGTTGGAGCGCCGGTTGGCTACGCTTAACTCGCAGTTGAGTCAGTCGAATGTAACGGCTCCTATTTCGGGTGTGGTGGATCAGGTGTTTGCCAAAGTTGGATCAACGGCAGCACCGGGCATGCCCATGTTTCAGGTCGTAAACCTTTCCCGGTTAAAAATAAAGGCAAACGTAGCGGACACCTACGCGGGCAGCGTTCGTAAAGGCGACGAGGTGATCGTGCGCTTCCCCGACGTGAACCGTGAACTCAGAACCCGCATCAGTTTCGTGTCGTCAACGGTTGATCCGCTGAGCCGAACCTTCACCATTGAGGCCCCGTTGCCGTCGGATAGGTCGTTGAAACCGAATATGCTGGCTCAGGTCAAAATCAACGATCTGAACAAGGCTAATGCGCTGGTTATTAATCAAAATTTAGTTCAAAGCACCGAACTTGGGCAGTTGGTGTATGTGGCCGTGAATGAAGGCGGCAAGAAGGTGGCAAAATCGCGGAAGATTACGACCGGACAGAGCTACGGTGGGCAGATCGAAATTGTGGCGGGTCTGAAACCCGGCGATCAGTTAGTGACGCGCGGATACCAGGAATTGACGGATGGAACGGTAATAAATTATTAGCGGTATGAAAGCAGAACACATCAAAACCCTCGGCTTCACGAACTGGTGCGTGGAGAACCGGACAGCGATTTACATCTTCACGTTCATCATCACGTTGGGCGGCTTGCTGGTGTACAACAACCTGCCCAAAGAACAGTTTCCCGACATTAAAGTACCGACGATCATCGTGACGACGGCTTACTTAGGAACGGCTCCGGCCGACATTGAGAACACGATCAACAAACCCATCGAAAAGCAGATCAAGTCAATTTCGGGGGTTAAACGCTTGAAATCGAATTCATTGCAGGATTTCTCGCTGATTACGGTCGAGTTCAATCCCGATGTGGAAACAGCAGAAGCACTGCAACGGGTGCGCGACGCTATTGACAAGGCCCGGCGCGACTTGCCCCAGAAATTGGATGATGGCCCTACGGCGCAGGACGTGAACTTTTCAGAGTTTCCGATCATGAACATCAACTTAGCGGGTAATTTTTCGCTCAATCAGTTGAAGACGTATGCCGAGGATATGCAGGATGCCATTGAGGCCATGCCCGAAATTAGCCGGGTGGACATTCTGGGGGCGCTGAAGCGTGAAATCCAGATCAATGTCGATTTGGCCCGGATGCAGTCGGCGGGGCTGGCGTTCTTCGATATTCAGCAGGCCGTTCAGGGCGAAAACGTGAACGTAGCGGGTGGTGACCTGAACGTAGATGGCATTCGCCGGACGTTGCGGGTGAAGGGCGAGTTCTCCGACATGCAGGCGTTGCAAAACCTGCAAATTCGTACCGCAACGGGCGCTACCATTCGCTTAGGCGACGTGGCCGACGTACGCGATTCGTTCGAGGAGCAGCAGGATTTCGCCCGCCTGAGCGGCAAATCGGTGGTGACGCTGAACGTGATTAAGCGGGCCGGGGCCAACCTGATTGCGGCTTCGGACCGGATCGAAGAGACAATTGAAAAGTTTAAGGAAGATCGTTTTCCGCAGGGTTTGGACGTAACCGTAACCGCCGATACGTCGGAGCGGACGCGGGCCGAACTCAATGACCTGATCAACACGGTGGTACTCGGATTTATTTTCGTGGTGCTGGTGCTGATGTTTTTCATGGGTGTGCGTGATGCCATTTTCGTGGGTCTGTCGGTGCCGCTGTCGGCGCTGCTGGCTTTCGTGCTGATGCCCATCGTCGGCCCGGCCGTTGGGGCGGCTTTCACCCTGAACACGATGGTGCTGTTTGCCTTTCTACTCGGCTTAGGGCTGGTAGTAGACGATGCCATCGTGGTAATCGAGAACACGCACCGACTCTTTAATCAGCACAAAGACTGGGACATCAAGCAGTCCGTGAAAGCGGCAGCGGGTGAAGTGTTCGCGCCGGTTCTGTCGGGTACGCTTACGACTATTGCGCCGTTTTTCCCGCTGCTGTTCTGGCCGGGAATTGTGGGTGAATTCATGAAGTTTCTGCCTCTGACGCTTATCCTGACCTTGTTTGCGTCGCTGTTTGTCGCCTACGTGATGAACCCCGTCTTTGCGGTGACGTTCATGAAACGGCACGACGACGAGCACGGTGATGCGGCCGACACGAGTTTCAACACCATCAAACGCCCCCTCATTATCATGGCGGCATTAGCGGGCGTGGGCTACGTAATTGACCGGGGCATTGGCAACCTGTTTGTCCTGTTCATTGCGCTCTACGTCTTCAACCATTACATTCTGACGCCCCGAATCATTGTGCCGTTCCAGGACAAGTGGTTGCCCAAACTCATGCGCGGCTACCGGAAGCTGATCTCGTGGATTCTGACTGGCTGGCGACCCGTGGGGGCCGTTGTGAGTATGTTCGTGTTGCTGATTGGCACGTTCGTGCTGTTGGGCATTGTGCAGCCCAAAGTGCTCTTTTTCCCCAGCGGTGATCCCGATTACGTTTATGTGTACAACGTGATGCCGGTAGGCACGGATGCCACCGTAACCGACTCTGTGACGCGAGTGATTGAGCAGCGGGTGTTCAAGGTACTGAAAGATGAAAAAGCCGAGAATATGGTAAACTCGGTGATCGCCAACGTCGGCAAAAACGCCGGTGATCCGTTCAACCCCGACCGGAACGCTACGCCCCAGAAGTCGAAGGTGACGGTTGCGTTCGTGAAGGGTCAGGATCGCGGGGGCCGTTCGTCAACGGAGATTCTGGAGAAGATTCGACTGGCGGTGCAGGGCCTGCCTGGTTCAGAAATTTCGGTGGAGCGCGAATCCGTCGGTCCACCAACGGGGAAGCCGGTCTCGATTGAAATTGCGGGCGACGATTTTGCGCAATTGGCCAAATTGGAAAAGGAAATTCGGCAGAATATTCAGCGGGCGGGCATCCAGGGCATCGACCAGTTGAAGTCGGACTTGATTACCAACAAGCCCGAGATTACTATCAATATTGACAAGGACAAAGCACAGCGCGAGGGTATTTCGGCCCAGCAAGTGGCCCTCGCCATTCGTACGGCTTTGTTTGGCTCCGAAATCTCGAAGTTCCGCGACGCCAAGGACGAGTATCCAATTATGGTGCGATTGAAAGAGGATAACCGGAGCCAGATCGAGCAATTGCTTAGTTTGAACGTCGTTTATCGGGATATGAATTCGGGCGGACAGTTGAGGCAGGTACCCATCTCGGCTCTGGCCGACATCAACTATTCCACGACGTTCAACCAGATCAACCGCAAGAATCAGGAGCGGTTGGTGACGCTTGGTTCTGATATTGTGCCGGGGGCTAACGCTAATATTATCAACGGCCAGATTCAGCAGGTGCTAGACCAGATGGAAATTCCTAATGGCTACTCGGTGAAATTAGGTGGTGAACAGGAAGATCAGCAGGAATCGGCCGACTTCTTAGTGATGGCCTTCGGTATTGCGATTCTCTTGATCTATCTGATTCTGGCAACTCAGTTCAACTCCGTGGTGAAGCCGATTATCATCTTCGTCACGATCATGCTGTCGCTGATCGGGGTGTTTCTGGGTTTTATGCTGACTGGAAAAACGTTCTCGGTCATCATGTCGGGTGTGGGCATTATCTCACTGGCGGGTATTGTGGTGAAGAACGGTATCCTGCTCATTGAATTCATTGACGAGTTGCGTGGGCGGGGCGTTCCCCTGCGTGAAGCCATTATTGAAGGCGGTGCTACCCGCCTAACGCCGGTGTTGCTAACTGCGTCGGCGGCCGTGCTGGGCCTGATTCCGCTGGCCACCGGCCTCACCGTCGACTTTGTGGGTCTTTTCCGCGACCTCAACCCGAACATCATCGTCGGGGGCGACAGTGCCGTCTTCTGGAACATTCTGGCCTGGACGATTATATATGGTCTGTCGTTTTCGACCATTCTAACGCTCGTCATTGTGCCGTGTATGTACTGGATCAACGAGCGCATTCGGATGAAGTGGTTCGGCAAGAAAGACCCGGCGCTGGAAATGAAACGGGAGCGTGAACCGGAGTTGGTTTAGGATTTAATGAACTAGGTAAAATAGATAATGCCGGCGGATCGCATCCGTCGGCATTATCTATTTTACCTAGTTCATTAATCATTGTTTAACCGTGGCTGTTTCCTGCACGCCAATTTACCTGACTAAGCCGCTAAATAACCCATACTGTTCGGCGGCTACGCTGTTGGCTATATTGCTGGCCTTTCTATTTTTTACCCAAATCCTAACAAACTAATGGCTTCTACAAATGGACAGAACCAGCCCCGACCAATTGCCCCGGTTGAGCGGCCTCAGCAGGTTGATGCAGTGCTTGAACTAATCCAAACCAGTTCATTCATTCAGGCTCCTGTCGCCCGTGACATCTTTAAAGTCAACGGCAAAAACCTGACAGCCGCCGTTCTGGACACCGGCCTCCGCACAACGCACGTCGATTTTGCGGGCAAGGTGGTAGCTCAGCGCAACTTCACCGCCGATAACGGCGGAGACGTGAATAACGCCAGCGATGGCAACGGACACGGCACAAATGTGGGCGGTATCATCGTTGCCAACCAGATCAACGTTGGTATTGCACCCGGCGCCAAGATCGTGCCGTTAAAGGTGCTTACAAACGGCGGGGGTGGTTCGTTTACGGCGGTAAAAGACGCGTTGCAGTGGGTGCTCGACAACCATGTGGCCCACAACATATCGGTGGTGAACCTGTCGCTGGGCGATGCGGGCAATTACGTCAGCGACGATAGCTTTGCGACTGACGACGTGCGTAAACTGGTTCAGAAATTGTCCGCCAAACGTGTGGCCGTGGTGATCGCAGCCGGTAATGATTTCTTCACCCACGCCAGCATGCAGGGGATGGGCTACCCGGGAATCATTCGCGAAGCGGTCAGTGTGGGAGCCGTGTACGACGCGAACGAAGGCGGATTTACTTACAATAGTGGCGCTAAGGCGCTCTCGTCGGGTCCCGGACGGATTACCCCGTTTTCGCAACGCTTGCACGAGACGGTGAATAGAGCTTGTCGCACAGACATTTTCGCTCCGGGAGCACCCATTACGTCGTCCGGTAGTAATTCCGACACCGCATTCTCCATTCAACACGGTACCAGCCAGGCATCGCCCGTGACTTCGGGCGTGATTCTGCTGATGCAGGAATACTACCAGCGCGTGGCTAAATCCTTAGCTCCCGAGTATCCGGCCACGTTTAATGCACCGTTCCTCCCGTCAGTGACATTGCTGGTGCAATGCCTGCGCGAAGGGGGCGTTGTGATTAAAGACGGTGACGATGAAGACGACAACGTAACCAACACCGGCTTGTCGTTCGTCCGGTTAGATGCGCTGCTGGCACTCCGGAGCATGAACCGCTACTTCCGACGATTCCTGCTGTTGCCGCACGATGCACAGCAAACCGCTGACCCCAGCACCAGTGAGCTGGTTGAACAGCCAACTCAACTGATGGCCATCTGATTAACGGAGTTTGGTTGATTTGTTACAATCTTCGTATTGAGCCACATCCGATTGCTGGGTGTGGCTTTTGTGGTTTATGAAAAAGTGAAAAACGGCTTTCATGGAACCCATGAGCGGGGATGCCACTCGCTCAAACTTTACCATCGCCGATTCCGTTAGCCAAACGAATCTCCACTCGTTCGTTCATGAACCGCACTGCTTTTTTGTTTATTCTCCCGGCAATCCTGTTGCTGATCGACGCCTACGTTTTTCAGGCTATCAAAGCACTCAGCCGGTCGGCCAGTGAAAGTACCCAACGAACTATCGCTATTATCTACTGGAGCTTTACTGTGCTGGCACTGGTACTATACGTAGTGATGCAATTACTGCCGCCCGACTCCATTAGCCGCCAAACCCGCACCTTCATGCTGGCGGGCATCGTTATTCCGTATTTCTCCAAATTTTTTGCGGTGCTGATTATCCTGATCGACGACATCGGCCGGTTCTTTCGCTGGATCGTGTCGATGTTTTACAAACCTGAGATCCGGGAGGCCGTCGTGGATAATACGCAACCAATTTTACCAGCTACCGATACTATTCCCCGGTCTGAGTTTTTGATGAAGACCGCTTTAATTGTGGGCGCGGTGCCGTTAGTTGGTTTTTCGTGGGGAATCCTGTCGGGGGCGCACGATTATCGCATCCGACGGATAAAACTACCGCTGAAAAATTTACCGTCGGGCTTCAACGGAATGACCATTGCCCAGATTTCCGATATTCACTCGGGTAGTTTTTTTAACAAAACGGCCGTTCGGGGGGGCGTCGACCTGCTGCTGAAGCAAAAGCCGGACCTCGTCTTTTTTACTGGCGACCTGGTCAACAGCCATGCCGAAGAGGTGAATGCTTATATTGATGTATTCAACAAAGTAAAAGCTCCGCTGGGCGTGTATTCAACCCTCGGTAACCATGACTACGGTAAGTACGTGCAGTGGCCCAATGCCCAGGCCGAGCGGCAGAACGTGCTCAACGTGGTGGCGGCTCATAAGCAGATGGGTTGGAACATCATGATGGACGAGCACAAAATTCTGACCCAAAACGGCGACAGAATCGCCCTCATCGGTGTGCAAAATCTGGGTTTTGGCCCGGCGGCACTGCGGGCGGGTAACCTCGCCAAAGCCTACCAGGGTACCGAGGAGTACCCCGTTAAATTGCTTCTTTCTCACGACCCGACGCACTGGGACGCTGAAGTTCGGCCGAAGTACCCCGACATCGACGTTCAGTTTAGTGGGCACACCCACGGAGCGCAGTTCGGAGTCGAAATTGGTGGGGCGAGGTGGAGTCCGGCGCAGTACTTTTATAAGCAGTGGGCCGGTTTGTATCAGGATGGTGATCAACGGCTGTACGTCAATCGGGGCTACGGCTACATCGGCTATCCTGGCCGTGTGGGCATCCTGCCGGAGATTACAATCTTTGAATTAGTAAAGGCATAATTTCGGGTTTGAATAACTACCGAAGTGCTTTCAGTGTTGAATTCATAAATCAGATAAACTACCAACCACTCATGAGAATTATCTTCATCACCGGTCTGTCCTTTTTTATGTCGCTGTTTTCCTGGCTGAACCCTAAACCCGCAGAGACCAAGATTCCCGTATGCCACAGCAGCGTTGGCAACGACATGTCGGCGATGGCGGCCGACCCGGCTTTTCAGCGGCTGCATGAAGCTCCCTTGCCGTTCGTTTATCAGGGTGCAGGCGACATGGTCAAGTTTCCAGCGGCTGATGGTCAGTCGGCTAATGGCTTCCTGCTTAAGTCGAAAAAGCCGTCCAATAAATGGCTGCTGGTTTATCAGGAATGGTGGGGCCTGAACGACAACATTAAGCAACAGGCCGAAACATTCTATAATGACCTAAAGGACGTGAACGTACTGGCTGTGGATATGTATGACGGTAAGGTCGCCACCGAACCTGCTGAAGCCGGAAAGCTAATGAGTTCAGCCAGCCAAGACCGCCTGACCAGCATCATGAAGGGTGCGATTGCCTACGCCGGTCCGAAAGCTGAATTCGCCAGTGTGGGCTGGTGCTTTGGTGGCATGTTATCCCTGAGATCCGCCATGCTTGAAGGCAAACAGGCTAAAGGCTGCGTTATGTACTACGGTCGGCCAGAACAGGACGTTGAGAAATTGAAGACGTTAGAAACTGACGTGCTGGGCATATTCGGTTCGCAGGATAAAGGCATTACGACCGAATCCGTGAAGACGTTTGAAGACAACATGCAGAAAGCGGGGGAGAAGGTGACCGTGAAAATGTACGATGCCGGGCATGGCTTTGCCAATCCGAGCAACCCGGTTTATAACAAAGAAGCCTCCGCCGATGCCTATAAACTGGCACTTACATATTTGAAAAATAAATTGAAAGCGTAGGCATTACCGTCTTGCGGAGATCTATCTGACAGACGCTCTCCACGGCACTAATCCCCCGTGGACAACGTTATTTTAGACAGGCTTAAACCGTTCTGCCGTTCGTTTGTCTAATACAAAACGGTTGACAATTAAACGCACTTGACGATGAAAACGATAAAACTAATGCCTTTACTGACGGCCGGTTTGCTGGTCGTACTGCTGGCGAGTTGTGGTCCCTCGTACGTTGGTGTCCGTACTGCACCAAATTACGGCTACGGCCCCGGCTATTACGCCCCACGTCCTTATTACAATTACGGGTATCGGCCATACGGGTACGGATACCGTCGTCCACCGGTGGTTGTACAGCGCAGAACCTACGTTGTTCCGCAGTCGCGCTACAATACTCGTCCTTCCTATTCGCCCAACGCTCGTTCGGGTCGGTATGATAACGGCGGGTATCGGAGTAACGGATCGAACAGCCATTCGCGCGGTCCGAGATAATGCACAGATATGGACAGAGAAAACAAAAAATACCGGCTCTTTTGAGTCGGTATTTTTGTTTTTAATTAAATGGCAACGAAGGCTTCCCAACAATCAGCCACGCTGAGCGATTTCAGACCCGGCGATACATTCGCGAACCGGATCGACCTGTCGCTGAGCGGATTGCACCGGGCACGGCGGGCGGGCATCAGCGGTACGTTATCTACTGGTGCCGAGTCAATTGTATCGTCGGGGGTTTACGAAGATGATGTAGATTTGGGGGATGTTGTCTGGTACGTCGGTCACGGAAGCCGCGACCCAAAAACCGGCCGACAGATTGCCGACCAAACGCTTGACCGGTATAACGCTGTGCTGATGCGCAGCTACGAACTGAGTAAGTCGGTTCGGTTAATTCGGGGCGCGACGCTTCAAAACGAATTTTCTCCCCAAACAGGCTACCGCTATGAAGGGCTATATCGGATTGAGTTGGTGGAACGGGTGCGGGGCAAATCGGGCTTCTGGATTTGGCGCTTTAAACTTATACAAGACAGGCCATGAGAGTTTTCAGTATCTTGTTTTTGCTTGCTTACTCTGGATTAACCATTTACGCCCAGTCACCGGTCGACTCGCTCAATCTGGCCAATGTGACGCCCGCGAATCGAGCGTCGCTCATGCAGCAATTGGAAGCGTTACCTTGTGGCATTAAGTCGGTTGATTTGAAAGCTGACATCCTCAAAAAGCTTAAAACGTACCTCGACCGCTACCAGCCTAATACCGCGTATGCCGAAGATCTGTTCTCAAAAGCCGCCGTTGAGCAGGCACTAATCAGCGTCATGACGGGTGGGTATGGGATTGGAGCCGTGTTGGTAGATAGTAAAGGTCAGATTCTGCACCGTGCCCACAATCAGCAATTGCAAACCGGCCGCTCCGACTTGCACGGCGAAATGGCCCTGCTAACGGAGTTTGAAAGTCTACCTCAGTTCAAAAAATACCAGTCGAGGGGCAACTTCACCGGTGGAGGCAGTACCATTTACACCGAGCAACTCAAACTATACACCTCCGCCGAGCCTTGCCCCATGTGCTTCGTTCGGGTGGCCATTGCGGGTGTCGATACACGGTATGTCACGACTGGTCCCGATGATGGTATGAACGCCCGCGCCCAGTGTTTGCCCCCGTTCTGGTATCAGTTGAGCCAGAAACATAAAGTCGAAGCAGCCCAAACGGCCCCAGTGCTCCGGCAAATTGCCCACTGCCTGTTTTATTCGTTCCTGCTATAGCGCACGTAATCGCCTGAGGTAATAACTGGTTTTCCGTTGGTAGGCCAATTGTAAAGGTAAATCCAGCAGTCGATGGTGATTCCGCTGCAACGTACCGGAATCACTGCCCTCTCGTACTCATTTGGCTGGTCGAAGGCGTCGCCAACCCCCTCGTAGTCGTCCAGATGAGTAAGAATAAGCTGTTTTTGGCGGCTGACGTCATACACCGTGCCGACCACAAGCATGAGGCTGTCAGGTTGATAAACTGCCCCCGGATAGCCGGATGCGTCGGACCACGCCAAACTGAACAATAAACCTGGAAACGTTGCCTCGCCAACATACTGGCTGTGCTGACGCACGAATTCCGCGAATGGATTGTCAAAGTCTGGCCTAAGCGTGCCATATACAAGGAGGTAGTCCGGGTTTTCAGTCATGCGGCTATAAAAATCCTGCTCGTCTCTGCGACTAACCGTATCCGTTTATCGTTAGAAGTAAAACAGGTTGAGATTATGAAAAAGACCAGGGTATTTCTGCTGATTGTTACATCACTTTTGCTGGTTGAGGTGCCGCTGGAAACAATGGCTTTTGCCCGTGAAGGTACCACCGAAACAACCACCATCGGGCGCAAACGAAAGGGCTATAAAGCAAAGCGAGGTGGCTTGTTGAATACCGGACTTTTTCGTAAGAAAAACCCCTGCGGATGCCCCAAGCATTAAGCTATTGTTAAGAAATTGTATTTATATCAGAATCAGATCTTTATACAGGCCATTCTCGTATATATTAGTTGTAAAATTCTGCGTTTTAACGTGAAATTTCGTACCTTTGCGGGCTGAAACACAGCCGTAACAGACTCTACCTGTTACAACCTCAATTAATCGTTCGACAAGTAGAGTTTGTTATCACCTCCTTTGTATGCAATCCATCAGAAATATAGCCATTATTGCCCACGTTGACCACGGCAAAACGACACTGGTTGACAAAATTATTCACGCATCCAAACTCTTTCGGGACAATCAGGAATTCGGCGACCTGATTTTGGATAATAACGATCTGGAACGCGAACGGGGCATTACCATCACTTCCAAAAACGTATCGGTACGGTACAAAGACATTAAAATCAACATCATCGATACGCCGGGCCACAGTGACTTTGGCGGTGAAGTGGAGCGTGTGCTAAAGATGGCCGATGGCGTTTGCCTGTTGGTCGATGCGTTTGAAGGGCCAATGCCCCAGACCCGTTTTGTGCTGGGCAAGGCGCTGCAACTTGGTCTGAAGCCCATTGTGATTGTCAACAAAGTCGATAAAGAAAACTGCCGCCCCGACGAAGTACATGAGCAGGTGTTCGACCTGATGTTCAACCTCGACGCGACCGAAGACCAACTCGACTTCCCCACCGTCTACGGCTCCTCAAAACAAGGCTGGATGGGACCAGACTGGAAAACGCCAACTGATAACATTACCTATTTGCTGGATACCATCGTTGAAACGATAAAGCCTGCGCCGATGAACGAAGGGTTGCCGCAAATGCAGATCACCTCGCTCGACTATTCGTCCTTTGTGGGTCGGATAGCCATTGGCCGGGTGCACCGGGGCACGCTGAAGGAAGGTGCCAACATGGCGCTGGTAAAATCGGACGGCTCGGTTAAGCGGGTAAAAATCAAAGAATTGCAAACGTTTGAAGGCCTTGGTAAACTGAAAGCTGCCGAAGTCCCCTGCGGAGACATTTGCGCGGTGACCGGTCTGGAAGAGTTCGAGATTGGCGATACACTCAGCGACCTTGAAAACCCGGAGGCTCTCGAACGGATTTCGGTTGACGAGCCGACGATGAACATGCTGTTCACGATCAATAACTCGCCGTTCTTCGGTAAAGAAGGTAAGTTCGTGACGTCGCGTCACCTGCGCGACCGGCTCTATAAAGAGATTGAGAAAAACCTCGCTCTGCGCGTTGAGAATACGGACAGCGAAGACCGCTTCTTGGTCTACGGTCGCGGCATTCTGCACTTGTCTGTTCTGATCGAAACTATGCGTCGCGAAGGCTACGAATTGCAGGTTGGTCAGCCACAGGTGTTGTTTAAGGAAGATGAAAACGGCCACAAACTCGAACCAATCGAAACTCTCGTGGTCGATGTACCGGAGGAAACGGCGGGTAAGGTAATCGAACTGGCCACGCAGCGTAAAGGCGAGTTGCTGATTATGGAACCTAAGGGCGACTTGCAGCATCTGGAGTTTGAAATTCCATCGCGTGGCCTGATTGGTCTGCGTTCAAACGTCCTGACCGCTACGTTTGGTGAAGCCGTTATGTCTCACCGGTTCAAAGAGTATCAGGAGTACAAAGGACAAATTCCGGAGCGTATCAACGGATCGCTGATCTCGATGACCAGCGGTATGGCAACGGCCTATTCGATTGACAAACTTCAGGATCGGGGTTCGTTCTTCGTGGAGCCGGGCGACGAAATCTACACGGGTCAGGTAATTGGCGAACACAATCGCCAGAACGATATTGTGGTGAACGTGCAAACGGCTAAGCAGTTGACCAACATGCGGGCTTCCGGGTCGGACACCAACGTTAGAATTGCTCCGAAGATCGCCTTCTCGCTCGAAGAGTCGATGGAGTACATCCAGAAAGACGAGTATCTGGAGGTGACACCGAAGTCGATGCGGATCCGGAAGGTATTCTTAGACGAGAATGAGCGCAAACGGAATCAGAGCAAGTTTGCAATGGCATAAGCTACTTGTTGACCACCCGCGAAAGATCATTTAAACAACGCCCCCATCCTGACATCAGGATGGGGGCGTTGTCATGTTAAGAAGGTTTGATTAACCGAAAGGCTAATGACCTCTTTGGACTGGCTGATGTCGGCGGGGGTGTTTCCGCGTACGTGGTGGTACTACCACGAGCCGATTGGGCGGTGATGTACTCTTTCTGCCGACGAATGTGCTGGTATCCGGCTACGAACAGCGCGATACCAATGATTAACATACCTACTTTTTTCATGACGTGAGTGAATGAATATGCTTAAAAGCTAAATCCCATTCTAAAAAACAATCGGTTGTACCGCCGATATTCTATCTGCGACAGCGTCTGAACACCATCTACCGAAGCTGTTTGCCGGGCCTCCTGATGCTTGTATCCTGCGCTGATCAGAAAGCCAGTTGCATTTCCTTTGTTGATACGAATGCCTATTCCCGGACTCCACAACCATCCACCGGTCAATTCCTTGTTATGCGGGTTTGGCCCCCGGAAGGCGTATCCACTTTCGAGACTGTAAAACGGCGATAGGCGACGCTCAATTCTGAAAAAATCGCCCTGAAATGTGGCTGCTACGGGAAAAAACGCCGAATTATTGTAATAATCAACGCCCGACGCTACTCCGATGCTGGCACGAGGACTAATTATGTAACTATGCGTTGCGTAAATTGTTAAACCTGTTCGGTTGCCCGCTGTTCGTCGGGGCTGGTAATACGTTGTCGGATAATAGAGTTGAGAGCCGTAATACCCGTAGTTCTGCGACGGAGCGTCGGGTCGTACCCGCCCGACCTGAACGCCCATTTGAACGGTTGTACGCCACCGAATGGACTTTGTTGGTCCCGTTTGCGCATAAACGGCTGTCTGCACCAGCGCACCGACGAGCGAAAGCAGTAGTTGCTTTTTCATAAGTAGATTAGTTTGCTGGGGTAGCCGCAATCCTGCTCAGTAACCGCAGGTCGCCTGGGTTGGAATAATCATATTGGTACAGGCCGTCCTTACCAATGGTCAGCAATGTCTTCGAGAGCGGAATTACGTCGAACGCGTTGACGTTGGCGAATGTTTGCCGCGCCTGAATGTCCAGCGGATTTGATGCGTCGAACACGCGCAGGCCTTTGCTGCCCTGACAAACGAACAACGTTGGGTAGTCGATACCAAGGCCGTAAGGCGTTTCGACCGGGTACGTCTTCAGCCGCTTCGGTGCCGACAGGTTGCTGATGTCGATTACGTCCAGCACGTCCTGACTGCCGGAGCCGCAGGTGCTCGTACCCCGTAACGTTACGTACGCGTAGTTTTCGTGGACGACTACCGGGTCGCAGGAACGGACGTGGCTAAAGGCCGAAAGCTGTTTTGGCTCCCCAGGATTGCTCACGTCGTAGATGTACATGCCCGTGGTGGTACCGATGAACAAACTGCTTCGATACGGAAATATGGTTTCAACATTCCAACTCAGATTGATGGTTTTTCCCTTCACTGGTTTCGTCGGATCGCCAATGGTAAATAATTGCATCGAGTAGCCATTAACGACGTACAGTTTGTCGTCAACAATAGCAAATCGGGCCATGGAGCCGCCAACGCCAACGGAGGGGGTACTGCCCGTAGTTTTTACGGCGCTGGATTGGCTGGAAAACGCAAAATCTGACGCGTAGTAAGATCGGCCAAACCAGGCAAACGGAATCAGGTAAGGAAGTACATTGAAACTGCCTTCGCAGTCGGTTTTAATGGTTTCGGTTGCAATCTCCTCCCTTGTGTCACTGATTTTTGCATTCGTTTTGTCATAATACCAACTCGTTCGGCCAACTGATCCGTTGACAAAGCCGGTTTCGGTGCGTCCCACTTCGCGAATGGCGGTTGGGTTGCTGATATCCAACGCGACCAGATCAACGTAACTGTCGGCGTAGAGAATATTGTCGCGCACGGCCAAATCCACGTTGCCCGGAATACTTAGAAACGAGATGGCTTTCGGCGAAGCTGGGTTGCTGTTATCAAAAACGTGAATCCCTTTTTTTACTTCGATAATGAACAGGTATTGGTCTTTCACGTACAGTTTTCCTGGCTCTTCCAGCGGGCGGGGTACACCAGACGTAACGGCCTGCCGCAGGTCGGTAAGGGCAATTTGAATTGGGACGTATTTACGGTACGTTCTAACCTGTTCGCAGTTGTCGGTGCAGGCCGTCAGGTACAAAAGCGGCAGTAGAAAGAAGGGTAGAATAGATCGTTTCATGCGCAGTTGTTTAATAGCGGTTGACTGATGAAATGATTCTATTCGAGACGATACGGTTGGAATCAACGAAAAATAAATTGCCCGGCTGTCCTGATTACGGCCGGGCAATATTGGTCTTACACAAAAAGTCAGAAATTACTGTCGTTGGTATTCATACGTCGGGCTGTCGGCAATGGTTGCTCCGCATGGCCCGCGTTCGGGTCTTCTCTTGTCAGCCTATTTTCTTGTACACCAGCACACCCGATTTATTCCCGCCATAATACAACCGCAACCGATTGTCTGTAGGCAGTTCATAGCGAACGACGTCGCGCAGGCTGGCGAAGTACGCTTGTTCAACGGTTGTTGCTTCGGGCGAACCACCTATTTTCGTACTACCCACACTCGTCACGACCATCAGCCCATCCACGGCGGCCGATAGAGAAGCGTTGTAGGTGTTGATGGCCGACTTCCCATTTGCCTTAAAATGAATGATGTCGTTTGGTGGATTAGCCGTATCGAGCGCCAGCAGTAACGTAACAGCGTAAGCAGAATCCGGCTCGACGAGTTGCCACGTGCCCACTAATTTAGCAACGCTCGGCGCTACTTCGCGCTCCTCCCGGCTGCACTGTGTCATCAACAGGATGACGAAAGCGGCTAACAGGGTCGTTTTCATGAGTTCGTTTTGGTTGGATCCGCAATCTTACCGACAAACAGCACCGTACCTGACGTCTTCTCGTGAATCACAAACACGAACGGCCGGTCGCAAAGCGTCGGGAAATCCACCGCCGTAGTAACCGATATTTCCCCCGTTGTGACGGCAGCCGCTTCGGTGCCTTTCTCATCGACGGCCACAAACGTGTTCTGTTTTACGAGGCTTAGCGTCAGACCACCGGCTGCATTCATTTTGGTGAAATCGGCCCGATCCGTAAACGCTGTCGGCATACCCATATCGCTCAACATGTCATTCAGCTTGACCTCATAATTGAGCGTGAACTTGGGCAGCCCGATGTCCATTTTACCCAGCATCATATCTTTTTGTAGCTGAGTCCAGTCGGCACCGGTCAAACTGGTCAGGAGCGCATCGGCGGTGGTGTTCTCCGAAGGCAGTAATACTGTCATGGCAAACTGGCCGGAGCCGTAAGGCAGTTCAAACGCTGCGTAAGTGGATCGAAACGCCCGGCGCAGGTCTGTCTTCTGTCGCATCATCCGCACGGTTGTTTCGCCACCCGAGGCAAGTTTAAACGGCGCATCCATTGTACTCGCCGGTAAAAACGGCGTTTTCCAGTCGCCTTTAAAGTACAGGGCGTTCATCAGGAACATGACGTTATCGGGCTGGATGGCGTCGATTACTTTGGGAATCTTACCCTTTGTATTCTCGCTGGCCCAGGTGTTTATTTTGCCTGCCGTAGCCGGATCGTTAAAATTTTCCGCCGACACCTTAGCATTGAACGTCTGCTTTAGCACGTCCTGAAACGTGGTTGCCACGGCAAACGTGTTGCGATACCAAAGCGAGTTCGCCAACTGGAGCGTTACGTTCGGGTCGGTGACGGGCAGGTTAGCCATCAGGTTTTGGTACGTCTGATTGGCTTCGGCCAGCGTTTGTGCGTCGAGGTTCAGCGTCTTCTGAATCTCCTGGGCCGTTTGCGCATTGGCACCGTTTAAAATCATGCCGAGCGCCATGTGCAGACTCAGCGGTGAAACGAACACGTTTTTGTCAGGGCCTTCCTTCGCCATCACCCGCTTCGCCAAATCAAAAGCGAACTGAGTCGTCTGCTGGGCAAAGGGAGCCGACACGCGTAAGTCGCCCGTTGGCGTGCCCGTGCCAGGGGTGGGCGTCACATTGGTATTTCTACAGCTAACGGCCAATACCAGAAAACCGGCAACCGCTACGGTCAGGAGTGAAAATGGGTTTGTTTTCATGATGTGTCAGTTAAGTTTCTCCACAAGTGAACAGGACCGCCCATTCAATTGTGGCCACTACAAATCGGCTGTCTACTTACATTCGTTGAATGCCTCCCGTTGTCTGCGGAGCGCATTGACTAAGGGTTCGAATCCTGGAATGGTTTTACCAAACTCGAACGTGACGCGGTGTGTCCGGTCGCCCGTTTGCAATTCAATGTACTCAGCGCCCCCATCGGCGCAGTCGGGGCAGCCCAAAGTGGCAGGTTTACTGCTAAACGCATCGAAGTTAGTCAATGCTCTCAACGCTTCTCCATCGGCCGCGCTGAGTGTCGTTTGGCAGGTTTTTGTTGGTGACTGCGCTTGGGTGCGAGTGCCATTCTGGGTGAGCGTAACCCGGGTGCCGTCGAAAACGTAATCGTTCTGACAATAACCCACACACATGCCAAACGACGTGCCGGTGCGGATAATAACGCCGTCGGTCGAAGCTGCCTCGGGTGTCAGTGCGGTAGATTGTGTGCAACGGCTTAGCGTCAGCACGGCCATACCGAATAAGAGGAGTAGTTTCATGGTTGAGGAATCAATTAAAAGTGATAGTCGATACCAAAACTCATACCGGCTGATGTGGGGCGGGTTTGCACGGTCGACTCCGGCCGGGTGCCCGGTCCTAACGAGGGTTGATACACACCCGCCAGCGACGCTGACCATTGCCGCGACGGCCGATACCGGAACCGTGCGCCTAAGTTAGCGGCCCACGAAAGAGGCCGATAAACGCCATCTCTCCCTGTTATAACCAAGTTGTCGCCCACCGTGTTCCTAACGAAAATATTGGACAAAAACCCACCTAACAGCGCTAAGCTGAGTCGCTTACGCGGCCGTAACTGATAGCCCACCTGAACGGGCACCTGCACATACTGATAGTCGTTATTCAGCGATTGCCGGGTTTGCGGATTGTAGGTGTTCAGCGCATTGAACTGATTGCTGGCGAATGCATAATCGAAACTCGCTGTCTGGTTGTTATTCGCCGATGGTACACTGGATGAACTGTTGCGCAGGGCGTCGACGTACAAATTACTCGCCTGCCCCGTACGGTTAACACTGCCCGACTTGATTCCCGCTACGGAGTTCTGCACCGGGCTGTCGACGACTGAGCGACCCGCCAGATACCCAACCCCCGATTCTATAGACCAGCGTTCGGTCAGTTGAATACCCGCCCCCGCCTGATACGCCACCGAGAAATTTGCCCGGCTGTTAATCGACGGCTGGCTGGTGCTGGTATTGGTCAGCGCATTGGACTGAGCAAACGACGGTTGTGCCGACCGCAGATCCACCGCCGGGTCGAACGCACCTGGCATCAGGCTGACCGACGCCCAAACTTCGCGCAGTTGCCGTTTCGGTTGAGTCGCAGTTGGTTCGGTTGCTGGCTCGGCAGGACGCAGCCAGACAATGCGCTGAATAGAACCGACTTCGCGCAACCGCAGGGGCGAGGTAGGAATCTGATCGAACGACAGGCTTTGTCTATTCGCTGTTGGTTGCGCTGATGCCGTTGCCCGGTCAGATTCCGGTACGAATCCGTTTGCGGGTGCTGTGGGGGCGGCTGTAACCCCGGTAAACGCCACCCGATCTACTGACACAACAGTTTCGCGGGTGTTAGACACGTTGGCCCGCTGAGCTATTCCCGTTGGTTGCGCGTTGCTGATTTGTTGTTCATCAACCGGCTCAGGCGTTTTGGCTGCCAGTGCCTCCGACGGCTGCGTAAACGCTTTGGCGGCTGGTCGATTCATGGGTTGGTCAGATGTTAAAAGCGAATGATTACCGGTTGCTGACACTGGCTTCTGGGTTAAAGCAACCGTTTCCTGCGCCTGTTCGGCGGGTGACGATGGTCGTTTCGGTATGCTTTTGAACGACGGCCAGCAGTCCGTTGGCTTCGGCGTTTGAATCACAGATACGCGCCCGGTTTGTTTCGCTGGCTGTTGGCTGGCAACTTTGGCATTTCTGTCAATCAGTGATAACGCTCTCACCGGTTGCTTCGACGGCTGTTGACTGGCAATAGTAACCGGATTGCCGGGCGTGGTTGTCCGCAAAGCCCACCAGCCGACCAGCAGCAGAGCTACCGCTGCGGCCACGCCAACGGACCAGCCCACCAAGGGCGATGAAACCAGCCCCGCTCCCCAAAGTGGCAGGATCTTTGGCCCTTCCCCTTCATCTAACCGGCGCTCCACAGCGTCCCACACGCGGGGTGGGGGCGTTTCGGCAGCTTCCTCAAAAGCCTTCCGCCAGAAATCGTCCGGTATGTTCTGTTCAAATTCACTCATTTTTCACTGGTGGTAAACCGTATCGTTGTTCACGTTGTAATTTCTGTTGTAACAGGCCCCGAGCTCGGGCGTATTGCGATTTAGAGGTTCCTTCGGCAATGTCGAGCAATTCGGCGATCTCCGGGTGGTTGTACCCCTCAATGGCATATAAATTAAAGACGGCTCGGCAACCCGGTGGCAGTTCCTGAATCAGTTGAAGCAGGTACTGATAGTTTAACGCGGGCAGACTCAGATCGGCCTGCGGGAGCACGGGCGCTAACTCCTGCACATCGGCAGAATGCTCCCAGGGCTTCTCTTTCCTGATATGCTTCAGGGCCGTGTTAATCACAATCCGCTTGAGCCAGGCCTCTAATGGGCACTCGAACCGAAACGTACCAATATGCCGGTACACCTTCACAAACGCATCCTGCAGCACATCCTCCGCTTCATCAGGGTCTTTCACGTAGCGTTTGCAAACGACAAAGAGCTTTCCGGCAAACCGCTCATAGAGCTGTCGCTGCACAATCCGGTCCTGCCGACGGCATCCTTCAACTAACGCGTATTCATCCTGCATACCAACGTTGATACACTAAAGACCCTCTTCTGGTTTGAGTAGTTGGAACCGGGTAAAAATAATTTATTGGCTCCTTATAAACAGGCACGATCAGGTGCCCACCGGCAAAAAAGTACAGGGGCACGGCGATCAGCAACAGGCGTTCACGAATCGACGACTATTGTCCAAAGTTAAACGCGTTGCTGTCGATTCATGTATATTTGATAAACCCTTCTCCCGAATCTGTTTATGAATCGTCGCGATGCACTACGTTACTCGCTGGGTACTGGGTTAACGGCACTGGTTTCCCCGGCTTTGTCGCAACTGATGACCTCGATACCTAAAGCCCGGTTTAAAATCGGTGCCTGCGACTGGTCCATTGGTCCGGCGGGGGCCATTAACACGTTTGCGGTAGCAAAACAAATTGGGTTAGATGGGGTGCAGGTAAGCCTGAACACGAAAGCAGACCACGAACACCTGCGCCGACCCGATAAGCAACAAGCTTTTAAGGAAGCGGCCCGGCAAGCGGGGGTTGGTTTCGGTGGTTTGGCCGTTGGTTTACTCAACGAGATCCCCTACAAGTCCGATCCCCGCACCGATCAGTGGGTGCAGGACAGCGTCGACGTGGCCAGTGCCTTAGGTGTGCGTAACGTGCTACTGGCTTTTTTCTCGAATAATGACCTGCGCAACGACAAAACCGGTACACAGGCCGTTATCGACAAACTGAAAGCCGTTGCGCCTAAAGCCGAACGGGCGGGCGTGGTGCTGGGCATCGAGTCGTGGCTGTCGGCCCCGGAGCATCTGGCGATTATGGATGCCGTTGGCTCACCGGCCATAAAAGTTTACTACGATGTTTGTAATTCGTCGGTGATGGGGTACAATATTTTTAACGAAATTCGTGAGCTGGGCAAGGACCGGATCTGCGAAGTTCATCTGAAAGAAAACGGGTATCTGCTGGGTAAAGGCAAGGTCGATTTAGGGAAAGTCCGGCAGGCGCTGGACGATATTGGCTATTCGGGATGGCTTCAAATTGAGGGAGCCGTACCCCCCGGCAAACCCATTGTCGAAAGCTACATTGAAAATAACCGGACTGTCCGGGCGCTGTTCGTATAAAACGTGAATGGGTTTTATTCCCTCATCAATAAGGATACAAATTAAGTTGGGATCATCGCATACTTTATGAAGACAACGATAACTGCTTTCAACGCGCTGCCGCTGACTTTGCTTACGGCTGGACTTATATACCTCGCCGGACAAACGATTAAACCGAAAACCACCTCATCGAGCAGTTACGGCCCCGCCGGAGCCGGTGATCGTCGTCAGCGCAGTGTGGTCGTTAGTGATGGGGATTCTACGCAGCGGCTTTACCTACCCGATGATCTGGAAGCTACGCTCTGGGCTGAGGGACCCATGTTCTATAACCCGACCAACATGGACATAGACGCCAAAGGCCGGGTCTGGATCACGGAAGCGGTTAATTATCGCAAATTTAACAACAAAGCGGAAGAGCGGCTCGACCACCCGGAGGGCGAGCGAGTGATGATTCTCGAAGATACCAACGGTGATGGAAAAGCCGACGCCAGCAAAGTATTCGTGACGGACCCCGATCTGGTGTCGCCCCTCGGCATCGCTGTGATCGGCAACAAGGTCATCGTGTCGTGTGCGCCCAACGTCGTGGTCTATACCGACGAAAACGGCGATGATAAGCCCGACAAAAAAGAGATTATGCTGACGGGTTTTGGCGGGCTGGATCACGACCATTCGCTGCACGCCGTTGTGGCCGGACCCGATGGTAAGTACTACTTCAACACGGGCAATGCCGGACCACATGTTGTGACCGACCGCGACGGCTGGACGCTCCGGTCGGGAAGTCTGTACGTCGGCGGAACGCCTTATAACAAAATCAACCACGGCGGGCAGGTCAGCGACGACGGTCGCGTGTGGACGGGCGGGATGGCTCTGCGCATCAATCCCGACGGGTCGAACCTGAAGGTGATGGGGCATAATTTCCGGAATAATTACGAAACCGCGCTGGATTCGTACGGGACTATGTGGCAGAACGACAACGACGATCAGGTTGTGGCCTGCCGCACAAGCTGGCTCATGGAAGGCGGCAACGCGGGCTATTTCAGTAACGACGGCACCCGCTACTGGCAGGGCGACCAACGCCCCGGCCAGCCGATTCCGGTGGCGCACTGGCATCAGGAAGACCCCGGTGTAATGCCCGTTGGCGACATTAGCGGGGCCGGTTCTCCCACCGGCGTGGTTGTTTACGAGGGTGACCAACTAGGACCGCAGTACCGGGGCATGTTGCTCAGTGCCGAAGCGGGCCGGAACGTCGTTTTCGCCTACAAGCCCGAACCGTGGGGCGCGGGCTACCGGATGCCGCGGACCGACTTCATCAGTACCTTCCCGAAGGTGGACGAAAACTATAAGTGGGACGCTAAGGAGAACGATACGCGCAAATGGTTTCGGCCAAGCGACGTGGCGGTCGGAACCGATGGGGCGCTGTACATCGCCGACTGGTACGATCCCGTCGTAGGTGGGCACCAGATGCAGGACCAAAAAGGCTACGGCCGCATCTATCGCATCACGCCTAAGGGCAAAAAGCTGCGACTACCCAAAATTGACCTTCGCAGCACCGAAGGTCAAATTGCCGCGTTGCTCAACCCCGCCGTGAACGTCAGGATGCTGGGTTTTGAGGCCCTGAAAGCGCAGGGCGAAAAGGTCATTGAACCGGTGATGGGTCTGCTGTCGTCGCCGAATCCGTACCACCGGGCGCGTGCTATTTTCCTGCTGGCGCACCTGGGAGCCGAAGGGCAGTTTGAGGTCGAGCGGCTACTGAAAGCGGCCGACGCGCCTATCCGAATTGCGGCTCTGCGCGCTTTGCGGAGCATTACGCCCGAAAATTCTAAATCCATTCCGGCCCTGACCGCATCTCAGCAGGCGTTATTGCCGCTGTTAGGAAACCTCTCCATCGATCCAAGCGCGGCCGTCCGGCGGGAAGTAGCCATTGCCCTGCGCGACGTGCCCTACGCCGACTGTCGCAATATGTTGCTTAATTTAGTAAACCGCTACGATGGACAGGACCGTTATTATTTAACCGCACTTGGGCAGGCCGCCGACGGCAAAGAAGAAGCCTTATTCGCTGACCTGCGCCCGACGCTCCCCGAAGATCCGGCTGAGTGGGATCAGAAAACGGCTAATCTGGTGTGGGAACTGCACCCGGCGTCGGCGGCTGAATTATTGAAAAAGCGGGCCGAATCCCCCCAACTTACCGCCGATGCCCGCAAGCAGTCGGTAGTGGCGCTGGGGTTCATTAAAAGTACAGTTGCGGCTAAAGCCATGATTGACCTGACCAAATCGACCGATAAAGACGTGGCCGATCAGGCAAATTACTGGACGGGTTTCCGGCGTGGCAACGATTGGGCTAAACTGTTGAACTGGGACGAATTGATGCCCAATAAGGTGTCGGCTGAAGAACAGAAAATGCTGGCTAAGCGGCAGGTGCTGTTAGATGAATATAAAACCGACGCCGAAAAACGGAAGGTAGCCATTGAAATGGCGAAGGACGTAGAAGGGGCGAAACTCCTGATTGGCTTAGCCGCCGATAACAAGCTGTCGGAAGACCTCATCAAAGCAGCCGGACCGAACATTCGCCGAAACACCGATCAGACCGTTCGGACGATGGCGAAGGAGTATTTCCCTTGGAAGCGCCCGGAAACGACTGCCAACCCCGATACTCCGGCTCAATCGGTCGCTTCGACCGCAGCCAACCCACCCGCCGACCGTGTGCTACCCGAACGCACTCCGGCTACAGCAGCCGCTGTCAGTTCGGGAGCGAAGGCGGACATAGCAGAAATCGCGGCCTTAACCGGCGACAAACGTGCAGGCCTGGGCGTGTTCAAAGCCATGTGCTCAACCTGTCACCGGCATGGTCAGCAGGGTAATGACGTTGGCCCTGAACTGACTCAAATTCATCAGAAATTTGACAAGAACGCGCTGTTAGACGCCATTCTCTATCCCAGCGCCGGTATTGCCTTTGGTTATGAGCCTTGGCTGATTACGACCAAAACGGGTCAGACTTACTACGGTTTTTTGGTTAGCGATGGTGAGCAGTCTGTAGTGATTAAGGGCGTGACAGGACAAAAACATACGGTTCCAACGGAGAAAATTTCGTCGCGACGGCAGTACAAAACCAGCCTGATGCCCAACCCCGAAGCAATGGGCCTGAAGCCGCAGCAACTCGCTGATTTGACGGCGTTTCTGCTGAAACAATAACGGCTGAGCCAGCCTCCGGCTGGCTCTTTCAGCAAGTATGCAGGTTAGCCAAAGCTGTAGCCCGGCCGTTTAAACCTTTCTGGTCAAATCAGCATCATAGCCGCAGCGGGTGTGGAAAAGTTGGTGTACCTTCATCATGTGGGTACGAACGCCCATTCGCTGTCAAGTTATGAACCGCTTTCTGACTATCCTGCTTCTGTTTCTGACCATCTTGCCGTCCAACGCCCAAAAAAACCGACCCGCCGATAGTCGCGATCCGAATTACACCCGCAACTGGAAACGGGCCGACTCCTTAGCTAAAAGTGGGTTGGTCAAGTCGGCGCTGGAGGTTGTGAATCAGATCTATACACGGGCCAAAGCCGACCGCAACGACCCGCAGGTGGTTAAAGCGGCCATGTACCGGCTGATCTATCAACCCTACACGACCGAAGAAACCTATGCCGGGGTAATCGAATCGCTCCGGCGCGACATTGCCGATTTGCCCGCGCCCGCCCGTACGATTCTGCAATCGATTCTGGCAGAAACGTATTGGCAGTACTACGAGCGAAATCGCTGGAAATTCAACGAACGCAACACCGATGATAGTCCGTCTGGCGACCCGCGTACCTGGAATCTGCGTCGGTTGGTGGCCGAAACCGTTGCCGCCTACGAAGCCTCGCTGACTCCGGCTGATCTGCTCAAAAAAACACCCATCGACGCGTTTGAGGTGATCGTGAAAAAAGGCGACGACGATGCCCGCCCGCTCCGCCCGACGCTTTACGACTTTCTGGCGCACCGGACGCTGGCATTCTACAAGAACACGGAACCCGAAATTACCCGCCCCGCCAACCGATTTGAACTGGACCAACCGGCGTATCTGGCCGATGCTAATTCATTCGTTAGGGCGAAACTGACCAGTTCTGACAGCCTTTCACTAAATTTTCGGGCATTGCGGTTGTACCAGAACCTGATCGCCTTCCGCCAAACGGACCGTGCCGATGGGCTACAAAGCTCATTGGCGCTGGCTGATGTTGATGCGCAACGGCTGGCGTTCGTGCATCAACATAGTACCGAGGTGGATAAGGACGCACGGTATGAGCAAACGCTGGAACGTCAAATCCGGCTGTATAAAAACAAGCCCGCCGAGGTGTTCTATGGTCTCGCGCTGGTAGAATTATGGGCTGATTTGGGCGATAAAACTAAAACCGGTGGCTGGCGACGCAAAGCGGTTGACGTAGCGACCGATCTAATCAAGCGCTTCCCAAACTCGGGCATCGAAACCGCCAACGCCCGGCGCTTGCTCGACCGGCTTAGCCACCAATCGCTTGCCCTCACCGTTGAAGAAGGCAACGATCCCGATAAGCCCATCCGGGCGTCGGTGGGGTACCGCAACGTGCGGACGCTGCATTACCGCATTGTTCGGGTTAGTGTCGGGGAGCAAACCCGCCTTGACCGCCGACGCTACGATGCCGACAACAAACAACTGATTCGGCTGTATCTTAAACGTCCGGTTGTGCGGGAAGGAACAGTCAGCCTGCCCGACGACGGCGATTTGCAGGAACACCGCACGGAGATTGCCCTGCCACCCTTGCCGCTGGGCCATTACCTCGTGCTAACGTCGCCCACCGCCCGCCCGACCGACACGACGGAATTGCTGTCTTACACCTGGTTAACCGTTACGGCTATTGGTTATTTAGTTGGTCAACAACCTGCTACGATTCGGAACGAAGCGGGTTCTGGTAAGAAGCGTAACCCGACAGCCGATGAGGAAGAGTTCGTCGCTCAAGACCCGAAACTGTATGTGTTGAACCGACAAACGGGCCAGCCGATGGCCGGCGTTCGGGTAGATGTTATCAATGCCGATTACACTAAAAATAGTGAAGTGCCGCGCGTTGTGGGTACGGTACGCACCGATGTGAACGGTGGGCTGATTGTGCCGGACATGACAGTGTCGTCTGGCCGAAGCTACCGGTTCAGAATCATAACCCGACACGATTCGCTCGAAACGGAGCCGGTGTATTGGCCCGGCTACCAGGGCCGCACACTCAGCGACCCGAATGAGATTCGAGTGCTGCTATTCACCGACCGGGCCATCTACCGGCCGGGGCAACCGATCTTTTTCAAAGGCGTCCTTTACAATGGAGCCAAAAACGAGTTTCGGGTTGTGGCGAATGCGAAAACTGAAGCCACGCTGACCGACGTCAACGGTGAGGCCATCAGTTCGCTGACCCTGACGAGCAATGCCTTCGGTACGGTCGATGGGCAGTTTACGGCACCAACCGGACGATTGACGGGCGTAATGGTGATTCGAATTAACAACAGCCAGACCGTTGTTCGGGTGGAGGAATATAAACGCCCAACCTTCGAGGTGAAGGCTGAACCCGTGCGGGGCAGCTACAAACTGGGAGAGCCGGTTTCGGTGTCGGCTACGGCGAAAACATTCGCGGGGGCGGTGGTCGATGGGGCGTCGGTGCGCTACCGCGTGGTGCGTCGGCTACGACCCCGCTGGATTTGGTGGGACTGGTACGGACCGGGGGGGCGCGTACCGAATGGCGGGCGCGAATCGGAAGTTGCCAATGGCGTGCTCACAACCGATGCCACTGGCGCGGTGTCGCTGACGTTTGTGGCCCAACCGGACCCGGCCGTTGACCGCGTTACCAGCCCGTCTTTCAATTTCGCTATTACGGTCGACGTAACTGACCGAACGGGCGAGACCCGGTCGGCCGAACAAACGCTGACCATCGGCTATTCAGCCCTGACGGCCACGCTCGACCTGCCCGCCCAACTCGACAACCGCGACCGGTCCATTCCCCTGCGCGTGACCAACGCCGGGGGCGAACGCGTAACGACGACGGGGCAGCTTATCGTCTCGACCCTACAGCCGCCTGGCCAGCCGTTACGCAAACGACTCTGGGAACACCCCGACCGCTTCGCACTTGACCGCGATACGTTCAAAAAGCTGTTTCCGACTGATGTTTACACCAATGAAGATCAGCTACTTAACTGGCCTAAGGGCAAGGTTGTCGAAACGGTTACGGCCGACGGTGCCGATACGATCAAACTGGCCCTGAGTCGCTATCCCGCCGGAACGTATGCCGCCGAACTGCGCGTCACTGATGCAACTGGCGAAAACACTACCCTGACGCAGTATTTCACGGTCGTAACCGACGAAAAACCACTATCGACTGCCCAGCCAGACGGTTGGGTGAAGGCGTTGAATCCCGAAGTCAAACCGGGTCAGTCGGCCGCGTTTCTGCTGACGAATGGCGATTTAGGCGAGACTGGCCGGGCGTTGATGCGCGTGGTGCAGAACGGCCGGGTGCGCCAGGAACGCTGGGTTGCACTAACCGCCGAACCCGTTCGGGTTGAAGTTTCGATTACGAAAGCGCAGGTCGGTGGGTTTGTCGTATCGTTCACGAAGGTGCAGAATGGGCGGGTATACGACGTGTCGAAGTCAGTTGCCGTGCCAATGCCGGACAGAAATTTGCGTATTGAAACGCTCACATTTCGCGACCATCTCAAACCTGGCCAAGCTGAGCAATGGACACTGCGCATCAGCGGACCCGGCCGGTCCGCCGGTGCGGTGGATTCGCCAAGTAAAGAAAAACTACTGGCGGAAACCGTTGCAACGCTTTACGACGCTTCGCTGGATGCTTTCGTGCCGCTCACCTGGCCGACTTCTCCCTACCAGACGCCGTATCAGCCGATGCCACGGTGGTGGGCGCAGGGATTCAATACCGTCGCAAGTATCTTACTCATGTACACGTACCGGACGGTGGAGCCATTGGGCCGAAACTATGATATGTTAACCTGGGGGAAGTACAATCGACCAGGCGTGCAGCTACTACTGGACGACAACAATGCATTGAGTGAAGTCGTGGTGACGGGGTATGCAACGCGACAGAAACGCGATATGGCCGGGGCGGTTGCCATGAGGGGCGGAGGAGCCTTTGCCGAAGCAGGAATGGCTAAGGTAGAATCGTCTGTGGAGGCAGTAGTAGAACTGGAACCAGCGATTGCGGCTGAAAACGTTAATCCGAACAGGCCAATTGCTGCTAATCCCCGACGGAACTTCAACGAAACGGCGTTCTTCTTTCCCAAACTGCAAACTGATGCGCAGGGCCGTGTGCTGCTGAATTTCACTATGCCCGAAGCCCTCACGCGCTGGCGGCTAATGGCCTTTTCCCATACGCCCGACCTAAAAACCGGCTCGCTCAATCGGACGGTGGTGACGCAGAAGGAGTTAATGATTTCGGCCAATGTGCCCCGCTTTCTGCGCGAAGGTGACACACTCCGGCTCACTGCCCGCATCAACAATTTGATGGCAGCTACCGACCAGAACAAACCGCTGACGGGTATCGCTCATCTCGAAGCGCTCGATCCCGCAACTGGTCAGGCAATCACGACGCGGTTGTTCAATGCGTCAACGAGTCAGCCATTCACCGTAGCCAGCAGCCAAAGTGCCGCTCTTGCCTGGACGCTCGTCGTGCCGACGAATGTAGAAAATGTGACGTTCCGCGTTTCGGCGCAGGCGGGCGATTTCACTGATGCCGAAGAGCGAACAGTACCCGTGCTACCCAACCGGATGCTGGTGCTTGACTCGCAGCCATTTTACGTAAACGGATCGGAAAAGAAAGAGATTCGTCTGAAAGCACTAACTAACCAGAATTCAGAATTGCCAAGTCAGGCTGAGCGATTGACGGTCGAACTAACGAGTAACCCGGTCTGGACGGCGTTGCAATCGCTGCCCTATCTGGCGGAGTTTCCGCACCAGTGCGCCGAGCAGGTGTTCAGTCAGTTTTACGCTAATGCACTGGCCAGCCGCATTATCAACGCCCGCCCCGACATTCGGGCGGTAGCCGAAATCTGGGCAAAACAAGCCCCCGTTAATCCACTCGAAGCAAACCCCGAACTCAAGAGCGTAACCCTCAACGAAACGCCCTGGCGACGCGCTGCTCGTGACCAAACCAGACAACAGGCGCAGATTGGGCGGTTTTTGCAGGATGAAAATCTTTTGGCTGGTCAGCAGGTGGCGCTCGAAAAGCTTCAGCAACTGCAAACGCGGGAGGGTGGCTTCATGTGGTTTTCGGGAATGCCCGTTGATCGCACCATTTCGCTGCACGTCCTGACCGGCTTCGGACATTTAGCCAAGCTCGGCGTGGTATTGCCACCGAGACAGCAGACTATTGCTACTGCGCTAGAAGGCCGCGCCTTACAATTCGCCGACGAAGCCGCCCAGCAATGGGTAGAGCGGCAAAAGCAGCGCAAGGATGTTAACTACGGTGACTATTGGCCGGTACAATACCTCTACGCCCGTTCGTTTTATCCGGCGCAGCCCATCGCCGACAAGTCCGTGCGGGATTATCTACAGGCCAATATTACCAGAAACTGGTTGAAGCAGGGTATTTATGAGCAGGCCCTCACCGCGCTGGCCCTGCACCGGCTGGGTGATCGCCAAACGCCCATCGCCATCCTGAAGTCGCTTGGAGAACGCGCAGCCTCATCTTATGAACTGGGTATGTACTGGCCCGACAACCGGTCAGGCTATTATTGGCAGCAGGCTCCCATCGAAACGCAGGCTCTGCTTATCGAAGCGTTTTCTGAAATCACGAACGACACAAAAGCGGTCGATGCCATGAAACAATGGTTGCTGAGTCAGAAGCGTACGCAAGCCTGGCCCAGTACCAAAGCCACCACCGAGGCCATTTACGCCTTGCTTCTTTCCCCCATTTCGGAAAAGAGTAGCAACTGGCTCGATACAAAAGCCACCGCGGAATTACGGGTAGGAGGGAAGCTTATCGAAGCGAACGCCAATGAGCTAACGGGTTATCAGAAAGTGACGTACCAATCCGCCGACATCAAAACCGAACTGGGCGTTGTAGCGGTCAGTAAATCGGGCGCTGGACCAGTCTGGGGCGGTATCTACTACCAGCATTTTGAACCGCTCGACCGCGTGACGCCCTCATCAGAAACAAAGGACGCGATGGGAAGCCTGACGCTTACGAAGCAGCTATTCGTGCAGCACGATAGCCCGGCCGGACCAGTCAGTACGCTCGTTACCGACAAAACGCCCCTCAAACCCGGCGACCGCCTGCGCGTTCGCCTTGAACTCCGCAACGACCGCGACATGCAATACGTGCATCTGAAAGACAGCCGGGCGTCGGGATTCGAGCCAGCCGAAACGCTGTCGGGCTACAAGTATCAGAACGGCTTAAGCTACTACGAAGCGCTCCGCGACGCCAGCACCGACTTTTACCTGAGCAACCTGCCCCCCGGTACGCACGTTTTTGAATATGCGCTTCGCGTTGTCCACACTGGAGATTTCGCCACGGGCGTTGCCACCGTGCAATGCTTCTACGCCCCCGAATTCTCGGCCCGATCAACCGGCAACCGGGTTCACGTACCAACGGACCTCCGGGTCCGTTGAATCGCAGTTGATGGTTAGCCAAATTAGCTGCTTGTTTCTACTGTAGCACAGATTCGGAGGTTTGCTTCATCACCTCTTGCGCCACCCGCTCCCCCGAACGCACGGCCCCGTCAATGTAGCCGTTCCAGACGTCGGACGTTTCGGTTCCGGCCCAGTGAATCCGACCAACGGGTTGGCGCAGGACTGGGCCGAGGGTTGTCCAGAAGCCAGGACCGGGCACACCCGCGTAGCACCCACGTGACCATTCTTCGTTCATAAACGAATGGTCGAGGTAGCGAACGGGGGTGAGCGCTTCCGGCCCGAAAAACGTTGCGAACGCGTGTAGGGCCGATAGTTTTCGGTCCTCGTCCGACAATCCTGAGAACTCTTTGGCCTGATTACCCAGTACGAACCCCATCATCACGCCCTGACTACCATCTTCAGGAGAATTGTCAAACGTAACGGTAACGTGTCCATCGGGCGTAGCGGCCAGACCGTTCAGCCCCTGCTTGCGCCAGAACGGTTTGTCATAGATCGCGTAACACTTACAGACGGCTCCCATCGGCATCCGCTGAATGAGTTGGGCGCGTTGGGCAGGCAGCAGCGGTTGAAAGTCAATCCGGCTTTGCAGCGCGGGCGGCACCGTCATAATTACGCGCCGGGCCACGTAGGTTTCGCGTTCAGTGAAAATCTGAACGCGTTCACCCTCTTGTACAACAGCCCGAACGGGCGAGTTATAGATGATTCGCCCGGCGAACTGGGTGGCCATACGATCCGCTATTGTTTGAGCACCGCCCACGAATCGCTCTTCCTGTGCCCCATCTTTCACGTTCATCAGCGTGTCCAGATTTCGCCCTGATTTAACGTAGAACAGCGCGTGAAGTAATGAAATCTCGGCCGGATCAGCCGCCCAGATAGCCTCAACAGCAATCTTAAAAAACTGCCGGGCCACGTCAAATCGCATTTGCTGTTGCATCCACGTGGCCAGCGTCATCGAATCGAGTTGGCGGGCGTCAGGCGTTTTCCACGGCTCGGCCAGATCAACGGTTTGGGCTAATTTGTTCATTGCTTTAATGGCCATGTCCAAGCTCAGCAGTGCGCCAACAGGTAGGGGAGGAATCAGCCCTTTGTAACGTTTGACCTGCCCACGAAATAATTGGGTGCTCTTGCCCTGATCGAACGTCCTGAACGTTTCGACGCCAAATTCGCGGGCCAGTGCATAAATCCGGTCCTGCGATGGCCCTACCCAGGCCCCACCAAGATCGACGTATGAACCGTCGTCGAACCGCTGTGTATGTACTCGCCCCCCAACGCGGTCGCGGGCTTCGAGGAGCAGTACCTTTTTTTCGGCTTTGAGTAATTCACGGGTGGCAGTCAGACCTGCGTAGCCCGCACCGACAATGATGACGTCGAAAGGAACACCGGGTTCGGTCATGGTAGGTTTAGTAATAGAAACTGTAACCTACAAAAAAAGCCTGACAGCGAAAATTCGTGTCAGGCTTTCGATACCACGGACAGAAGTCCGTAACACCTTAAACGATTGCGTCGATCAGCGCCGTTACCAGGGAGACAACAAGACTAAACAGCAGCGCGGCAATGATGCCACTAACGGCAAAATTAGGTATCAGGTAATCGGCTAAGTAAACCATCAGCACATTGATAACCAGCAAGAATAACCCAAGCGTGATGATTGTAATCGGGATGGTCAGTACCGTTAGGATTGGCTTGATGAAGGCGTTGAGCAAACCCAGCACAACCGCGACAATGAGGTATGTTGTGGCTCCACCCGTGACGGAAATGCCTGGGATGAATAAACTGGCAACGTAAACGGCTACCGCGCTAATGAGAATGCGAATGATTATACCCATGTCAATCGTTGGTTTAGTGAATTGGTAAACATCAGAAACACCAACAACGAATGACTGGCATTGTTTAATTACCTCATTTGGCGTGGCGGCTTTCTAACACAGCTATGATGTCGTCGAGGTCCATGTTTTTCTGCTCCAGCAGGACCAGAAAGTGAAACAGTAAATCGGCCGCTTCACCCCGGAATAGGTCGTCATTGTCGTCTTTAGCTTCAATCACCAACTCAACGGCTTCCTCGCCCACCTTCTGCGCAATCTTGTTAACGCCCTTTTCGAATAACGATGTTGTGTAGGACGAATCGGATGGATTGACTTTCCGGTCGTGAATGATGCCCTGCAAATAATTGAGGAATTGGCCCCGACCTGGATTGGCCCGGCCTGGATTGGTGCGGCCTTGGTTTACCTCGTCGAAGCACGTGTCGGCTCCGGTATGACAGGTTGGTCCGTCGGGCGATGCTTTGATGAGCAGCGTGTCACCGTCGCAGTCGATCAGTATGTTGCTTACATGCAGAAAATTGCCGGACGTTTCGCCCTTGGTCCATAATCGTTGTTTGCTTCGGCTGAAAAACGTTACGATTTTTTCGGCAACGGTTTTGTCGTAAGCCTCGCGGTTCATGTAGCCCAGCATCAGGACTTTACCCGTCTGGGCATCCTGAATAACGGCTGGAATCAGCCCGTCGGGTGATTTTTCAAAATTAATTTCAGACACTCGTTAATCAGTTTTGATCAAATTCATAATGAGCTGAATCATCAGCTCTTTTGTCGACGGATCGCTTTGAGCAACCAGCAGGGCCAGCGCCACCAGCGCATTATCGTTTATTTTCAACGCCCCGTCACGGTTCAGGCGGTGTTTATTCTTCTCTAAAAACCACACAAACATAAACGATCCAATGCGTTTGTTGCCATCGCTGAACGGATGGTTTTTGATAATCAGATAAAGCAGGTTGGCGGCTTGTTCTTCAATGGTCGAGTACAGATACTGCCCGTCAAACGTTTGTACGATTGTTCCGAGGATGCCCTGAAAACCGTCAGACCGTTCTTTTCCGAACAGTTCGGACGCTTCTTTTTTGTCGATCAACTGCTGTTTTAACTTCCGAATAGCCAGCACAGCTTCGGTGTAATCAATCTCGTAGGTAATCAGCCCATTCAGGCCGTCTGACGGCACTTCATCAATATCGAACTGATTAAGCAACGAAAACGACTTAGCGTAATCAGTAATCAGCGCCAACAATCCTTTTGCTTCCCCTAATTTCAACTCCTCATCATTTGCCGTTTGCTGAAACAGCAACAACGTCCGTTGAATTTGCGTCAACTGATCCTGCTGCTGACGAAGTCGCTGCTCATTGAGGGTATAACCTTCGACAATATGATCTTTAAGAACTTTATTCGCCCAAATGCGGAATTGAGTTCCGCGCTTCGATTTGACGCGATAGCCGACGGAGATGATAACATCGAGATTAAAGTACTCAACTTGATACGTTTTCCCATCAGCGGCAGTTGTTGCATTTTTTGCAACAACTGAATCGTAACCCAATTCACCTTCGACAAATACATTTCGTAAATGGCGGGAGATGACGGATTTGTCCCGTTGAAACAGGTCCGTAATTTGATTAAGTGTCAGCCAGACGGTGTTCTCTTGCAAACGAACTTCCAAATTAGCTTGTCCATCTTCGGATTGGTAGAGTACGATGGGGTTTTCCATTGATTGTCAGCTACTAAAAAAGGCAACACGCGTTTTCGCACATTGCCTTACACAATCGTAAACGTACTATCGTTAGTTCCGAATCGTTTGAACGAACGACCGCATACTCTCCGGCGAGGTTCCATGATCGTCCAGATGCCGGATGAATGCGCTGCCGACGAAGGCCCCGTTCGCGTTTGCACAGGCCGCGTCGAACGTCTCGTGGTTGTTGATACCAAAGCCAATAAAGTAGGGATTGCGCAGATTCATACGTTGGATTCGCTCGAAATAAGCCCGCATTGGATCGCTGATCCCTGTAACGGCCCCAGTGATGCTCGCCGATGACACCATGTAAATAAATCCCTCTGACTCTTCGTCGATGAGCCGGATGCGCTCATCGGACGTTTGGGGGGTGATGAGACTAACGTTCAAAATGCCGTATTCACGGAACGTCGGCGCGTATTCGGCTAAGTACAAATCCAGCGGCAGGTCGGGTAGGATAACCCCATCGACGCCTACCTCTTGGCACCTCCGGCAGAAATTCTCGACGCCGTACTGAAGCACCGGATTAATGTAGCCCATCAGCAAAATCGGTATTGTGATCGGCTCCCCAGCCGATTCGTCCCGACAACCGTCCAACTGGGCGAACAGCTTTTTGAGCGACATACCGTTTTCCAACGCCCGGCCGTTGCTCTTCTGGATTGTCTCGCCGTCCGCAATGGGGTCGGAGTAAGGCATGCCAATCTCGACCAGATCCACGCCCGCCTGTTGCAAACCGCGCAGAATGGTCATGGTGTCGTCCAGATGCGGGAATCCGGCTGTGAAGTAGACGTTGAGCAACCGTTCGCTTTTGTGCGCAAGGAGATCGGTGATACGGTTCTGGGTGAGAGTCATTAGAGATACTTGGAATATGTACTCAAATCTTTATCCCCGCGCCCCGACAAACAAACCACGACAACATCATCGGCTTTGAGGTTCATCAGGGGCAGGGCGGCTAAGGCGTGGGCGGTTTCGATGGCGGGAATGATGCCTTCGAGCTTGCTGAGCTGGAACCCGGCCGCAATGGCGTCATCGTCCGTAATGGCGTAGAAATCGCCCCGGCCCGACTCGAATAGGTGCGCGTGGAGCGGACCGATACCAGGGTAGTCCAACCCCGCCGAAATGGAATACGGTTCGGTAACTTGCCCGTCGTCGGTCTGCATTAGAATCGTGCGGCTACCATGTAACACACCTGGCTTTCCAAGCGCCGTCGTCGCGGCTGAATGCCCCGATGTAACGCCCAGACCGGCCGCTTCAACTGCCACCAACCGCACTGACGGCTCCTCCAGATAATGAAAAAATGCTCCGGCTGCGTTGCTGCCGCCCCCCACACAGGCTACTACATAATCGGGGTTATCGCTGCCGGTTTTAGCGAACAGTTGTTTCTTGATCTCCTCCGAAATAACCGACTGAAACCGCGCGACCATATCAGGATAGGGGTGCGGCCCCACCACCGAGCCGATGATGTAGTGCGTATCGACGGGGTTATTAATCCAGTGGCGCATGGCCTCATTGGTCGCGTCCTTGAGCGTTTGACTGCCTGAGGTCGCCGGAACGACCGTTGCGCCGAGCATCCGCATCCGGTCGACGTTGGGTTGCTGCCGTTTCATATCGACGCTGCCCATATAAACAATGCATTCGAGGCCCATCAGCGCACAAACTGTCGCCGTCGCTACGCCGTGCTGACCGGCCCCGGTTTCGGCCACGATGCGTTTTTTGCCAAGCCGCTGCGCTACCAGAATCTGCCCGATCGTATTATTAATCTTATGCGCTCCGGTATGGCACAAATCTTCGCGCTTCAGATACACCGTTGCGCCAACCTCCGCCGAAAGTCGTTTGGCTAAGAATAGGGGCGTTGGCCGCCCAACATAGTCTTCAAGCAGTTGCCAGAACTCGGCTTGGAATGCAGGATCAGCGATGATCTGGCGGTAGTTCTGCCGCAGTTCCTCCACGTTCGGGTACAGCATTTCAGGAATGAATGCCCCGCCGAAATGGCCATAAAAGCCTTTATCGGAAACAGTGAAGGAGGTTTGTGGTTCGAGGGTAGTTTGCATAGCTATTTGTTCTTACACCGTCTCTTCTGCTTCCACCGGTCGTAACCGCGCGATCAGTTCTTTCACTTTCGCTACGTCTTTAACGCCCGGTGCGGTTTCAACCTGACTGTTGACGTCTACCCCGTAGAGTTTCATGCCCTTTAAAGCTGCCAATTGATCGAGGTTATCGAGGCCGATGCCGCCACTAATAAAAAATGGCTTCTCGTTATCGTAACGGCTCAAAATGCTCCAGTCAAACGTGTGGCCGTTACCGCCGGGTTGGTCGCCTTTGGCATCGAACAGGAAAAAGTCGCACTGAGCTTTGTAGTTGTTCAGCATCGAAAAGTTGAACGATTCATCGACCCGAAACGCCTTGATGAGGTTGATGCCCCGGTTGCGCAGGCTCCGGCAGAAATCAGGGGTTTCGGTACCGTGGAGCTGCACATATTGAAAATCGTATTTCTTAACGGTACGCAGAATAAACTCCGGGCTGGCATTAACAAAAACCCCCACTTTCCGAATCGAACGGGGGAGTGCCCGGACCACTTCTTCGTCTAACTCTTCACCCACAAAGCGGGGCGACTGGTCATAAAAGATAAACCCCACGAAGTCGGGACCAAGGGCGGCAATGGCCTTCAGGTTGTCGGCATCACGCAGACCGCACACTTTGATTTTCATAGTTGTACGAGTTAGATAGGTATGGTTGTCGAATTAAATTGAGCGACCAACCCCGCTAACGCTGCGGCTGGGTCGGGGGTTTTCATGAATGCTTCGCCGATCAGGAATCCGTCGAAACCAGCGCGGAACAGGGCCTGCATCGTAACGGCATCGTGCAAACCGCTTTCGGTGATCTTGGCAAACGTATCGGGAATGCGCTCAACTAATCGCATCGACGTGTCAATGGATGTAACGAAAGTCTTTAGGTTTCGGTTGTTGACGCCTACCAAATCGACGGTGTGCGTTAACGTACGATTAAGTTCGTCCTCATCGTGCACTTCCAGCAACACCTGCATGCCAACGTTATGGGCCAGTTCGCTGAGGTCGATAACCTGCTGGGGCGTCAGGCAGGCCGCAATAAGCAGCACGACGTCGGCTCCCCACGCTTTAGCTTCGAGAATCTGATAGTCGTCAATGATGAAGTCTTTGCGCAGGATGGGCGTTTCGGGGTTGGCGAGCCGGGCAACCTGTAAATCGGCGGGGAGGCCGCCAAAGAACGGCTCATCAGTCAGCACCGAGAGCACAGCCGCACCCGCCCGCACGTAGCCCTGGGTGGTGGCTGTTACGTCGGCCCGGTCGTTGATGATACCTCTGGAAGGAGACTTACGTTTGAATTCGGCGATAATACCCGTGGAGCGGAAGTCCTGAACCGCGTCCCGTGCTGACAGCGGCATTCGCTTAAAGTCGGGCATCGCTTCCAGCGCCGATATTGGCGTAGCCGCCATTCGCTCGGCGATTTCGATGCGTTTCTGAGCAACTATCTGGTCTAAAATCGTCATGTTCTGTCTCGTTGACCTCACCGCCCCGGCGGCCTCTCGGGGAGAGGGGCCGCCGGGGCGGTGAGGTCAATTCATTAATTTCTTAAAGCATCCCAACGCCCGGCCGCTTTCCAACGATTCGCGAGCCATCGACACGGCTTCTTCACGGTTTTCGGTCTTGTCGGCAGCCAGCAAAGCCATTGCCGAATTGGCCAGAACCGCCTGTTTCTGGGCCGGTGTTGCTGCGTCGTTCAGTACGTTCATAAAAATTTGTGCTGACTCATCCAACGTTCGGCCACCCGCTAATGATTTGGCGTTTAATGCGCTCATTCCCAAATGCTTTGGCTCCAAAACTTGCTCTGTGTGGTTACTTATCACCTTAAACGCCCCCGTCAGTGAAATTTCGTCGTAGCCATCGAGCGCGTGCAAGATCATAAACCGCTTGTCTGTCTGCTGATAAAGGTACGCATATAATCGAGCCAATTCAAGGCTGAAGACGCCAACAAGCTGTTTTTGAGGGCGTGCGGGGTTTACCATCGGGCCTAATACGTTGAAGAACGTTTTCACGCCCAGCTCTTTCCGAATCGGTCCGACGTTCTTCATGGCGGGGTGAAACAGGGGCGCGTGCAGAAAACAGATGCCCGCCGTTTCCATCTTACGCTGCAACTCGCCTACGTCGCTCGTGAACCGGTAGCCGAGGTGTTCCATCACCGTTGAGGAGCCGACCAATGACGAGACGCCATGATTGCCGTGCTTGGCCACGCGCTGACCCGCCCCGGCTACTACAAACGACGACAATGTTGAGATATTGAACGTGTCTTTACCGTCGCCCCCGGTGCCGCAGACGTCCATTGGATCGTAGGCCGCGAGATCGACGGGCAGACAGAGTTCGAGCATGGCGTCGCGGAAGCCTTCGAGTTCTTCGACGCGCAGGCTCCGCATCATGTACACAGTCAGGAACGACGCAATCTGGGCCGGGTTGTATTCGCCCCGCCCAATGCCAATCAGCGTTTGTTTCGCCTGATCTTTGGACAGTGTCTTGTACTCAAACAGGTGGTTTAAGATTGCTTTCATTTTCAGTAAGTGAATGAGCGAGTTAGCGAACAGCGATGTACCAAACATTCACTCATTCGCAATTCACTAATTAATTTCTTATCCAGTTTTTTATCATTTGCACACCGTTCTCCGTCAGCACGGATTCGGGGTGGAATTGTAATCCCTTCACGTCATGCCGGACGTGCGACAGGGCCATTACGCGGCCGTACTCGTCTACCGCCGTCGTACGCAGGTCGGCAGGCATGGAGCCGGGTACGACCGTCCACGAATGGTAACGGCCCACCGTCAGTTCATTGGGGATATCAGCGAAGAGCCGGTCGGAGTGGTCGGTGATGGTGGTCCGGTGCGCTACGCCGTGCAGCACGTCGCCGAGGTTTTCGAGCGTTGCACCGTACACTTCGCCAATGCCCTGATGCCCTAAGCAAATTCCCAGAATACTCTTCGTAGCGCCGTACTCCCTGACTAAATCCTGCATAATACCCGCTTCAGAAGGAATACCCGGCCCCGGCGAGAGCATAATTTTGTCGTACTGATCCGCTTCGTCAACGGTCAGTTTGTCGTTCCGAATCACGTCGGGTCGGTAGCCCAATTCCCGCAGAATGTAGACCAGATTGTAGGTAAACGAATCGTAATTATCTAAAACGAGAAGACGCATAATGAATAATGATTAATGTAAAATGGATAATGCGCGCTTATTCGACAAGGCGACATTGTTCATTATCCATTTTACATTGTGCATTTAAATACTTTTTGCCTGTTCAATGGCCATCCGCAGGGCGGCTAACTTATTGTGAACTTCTTGTAGTTCGCTTTCCACGACGGATTTGGCCACCACACCGGCCCCCGCCTGATAATAGAGCCTATTGTCTTTACTCATGAACGTGCGAATCATAATCGCGTGGTTAAACTCGCCGTCGAAACCCATGTAGCCGATGCTGCCGGAATAAAACGAGCGGCTCAGGCTTTCGTAGCGGTCGATGAGCTGCATGGCGTTGTGCTTGGGTGCGCCCGACAGCGTACCGGCGGGAAACGTTTCGGCCACGATCTGGAGTGGGTCAGCGTCGGCGGTGAGGTCGCCGACAACCTTCGAGACGAGGTGGATGACGTGCGAATAATACTGGACCTCTTTAAACGTCTCGACTTTTACTACGTCGCAGTTGCGGCTGAGGTCATTGCGGGCAAGGTCGACCAGCATCACGTGCTCGGCCGATTCTTTCGGGTCGTCATACAGTTTCTGGGCTAGTTCGGCATCGCGGGTGTCGTCGCCGGTGCGCCGGAACGTTCCGGCAATGGGATAGATAGTGGCCTTTCGATCCTTAACGACAATCTGCGATTCGGGTGAGGAGCCGAAAATCTTGTAGTTGCCGTAGTCGAAATAGAACAGGTACGGCGACGGGTTCAGCGACCGTAACGCCCGGTAAACATTGAATTCGTCACCTTGGAACGGCGTCTCAAACCGCCGGGACAGCACAATCTGGAACACGTCGCCCCGCTGGCAATGATCTTTCCCTTTCTGAATCACAGCCCGAAACTCGTCGTCGGTGAAATTGGATTGTTCCGGTCCAGCTACGCTGAACGTGTAGGTTGGGTAGTTGCGGCCCGTAATCAGATCGCTGATGTCATCTAATGTGCTGCTGGGTTCAGTGTCGCCGTCGCGGAGATAGCTATGCTCAAACAGGTACAACTCATCTTTAAAGTGGTTGATGGCGATTACGTAGCGATAAACGGCAAAGACGGCCGCTGGTATCTGATTCTCGGTCGGCACGGGCGCGTGGAGCGTAATGTCTTCAAAGCTCTGCACGGCCTGGTAGCTAAAATACCCAAACAGGCCATTGTTGATGAAGGGAAACGGCGCTTTCTCGTGGGCAAAACTGTCTTTGAATCGTTTTAACGAGTCCAGCATTCCACTCGCAGGTACGTCGCTTGTCTGCTCGTCCTCGCCCGGCATCTGCGTCGTCAACTGCTGATTTTCGTACGAGAACCGGGCAACGGGATCGAACGCGATGTAGGAAAACGTGTTGTCGTTGCCGTGGTAATCTGAGCTTTCGAGCAGGATGCTGTTGCGGTACCGGTCGCGGATGCGCAGGTAAATACTAACCGGCGTAATGATGTCGGCCAGCATTCGCTTGTGCCGACTAACGACGCGGTAGGTGGTTGGAGGAGCAAGGGTGGTCATGGTTGTTTGTCATGCTGACGAAGGAAGCATCTTCGTTGGGTGGCCGTTAGTTGAAGCGAAAACTATTTGTCGCTACCGAAGATGCTTCCTCCGTCAGCATGACAAACAAAAAAATAAGGCTCACCGGGATTGACGGTGAGCCTTTGATAGTGCTGATATAAAACACAAAGCGGCAACCTTCATCCCAAATGAGAAGAATGCCACCACCAAATCAAGTTTACCGAGTTCTTCATAATACTTAAATAGTGTATAAGTGTTCAGGTGTTTCGTGTTCCGATACTCACACACATACACACTTAAAAATCCTTTTCTCGCTTTGTCGGGGTGGCGGGATTCGAACCCACGACCTCTACGTCCCGAACGTAGCACGCTACCAGGCTGCGCTACACCCCGAATGGGTTACAAAGGTAAAATTATTGTTTTTCAGATGAGCGTGTAAACGGGTAAATTTTTCCAGATAAATTTCGCCAGATCATCCGGTACTTCCCACGGTAACAGATGTCCGGCTCCATCAATTATTTCCCGCGTAACGTCGGTCAGGTAAGGCAGTGTCATCGTTCGCTGAACATCTGGCGGCAACGCACGATCCTCGGAGCCGACGATAATCCGCACGGGAACATTGATGCTGGTCATCCGGGCCGAAATGTCTTCGTTGCTGCCCTGCAACAGCCAGGCATCCCAGGCAGGTTTAGCTGTGCGCAGATTATCCGCGATGATTTGTTCCTGCACAGCTTCGGAAACGGGGACCGCCGTTGTGTTCTTAACCATCTTTTCGGCGGCTAATCGCTTGCCGTAACCCGCCAGTAATTTCTGCCGCTCGTCGGCCGGTATTGGTTCGGGAACGGGTGGAGAAGGTGACACCAACAGCAGCGACTGCAAGCCAACGGGTTGCCGACTGGCCAGCGCCAACGCCACTTTGCCGCTCATCGAATGGCCCACCAGCACAAAGTCGTCAACGCCCAATGTGATCAACAAGTCAGCTACGTCGTCGGCCATATCGTCCACGGCGTACTGGGTTGATGGCGAATCCACCACACCGGCGGATCGGCTGGGAGCATCAGAATCGCCGTGGCCGCGCAGGTCAATGGCAATGCACCGATACTCACCTGATAGCTGATTCATCACGCCCTGCCATTCCCGCGCCGACCCGCCAAAGTAGTGCAGGAATACCAGCGTTAGTAACCCGTCGCCCTGTTCGAGAACGTTGAGCAGGATGTTGTTCACGTTGTATCGCATCACATCGCCACTTTAAGCCGGGCCGGGCGGTCGGTTATTTCAAGCAGTTCGGCGTGAGGGACAATGGTAATCTGGCCAAATTCTTTGAGCAGGTTCTTGTACGCTTCACACACGGGTCGGGGCTTGCGGTCGAGGTCATACAGGCCGCATTCATTGACATGGTTTTTTACGTCGGCGAGCTGAATGTCCCAGTCAATCTGGTCAATCAGGCTGTACCAAGTGAAGCCCAGCACGGGAATCCCGTCCCGGCGCATCCGCATCACGCTGATCCACTGCTTATAAAGCCACATCGGTGCCTGGTCAGCCTCAAACACATTCGTTTCGGTGTGCATCACCGGCAGCTTGTACCGTTCGTAGTAATCTTTCGTAATCTCGTACCAGCCTAAGACATCCATCGACGTTTGGATACTGCCATCCGACAGTTTAATGCGCTCATTTCGGCCGTAGTAATCGTTACCCATAATCTGGTAACCGGGCGGCTTGCCAACCATAAACCAGTCGTATTCCTGCCGCGTCATGCCGTTGTCCATCAGGTACATAAACACCGTTGCTGAGGGCGCGTTAGCGTACAGTAAATCGAGCGAGAGGAACCGAAGTTCGTTGTCCAATATGGTTTGGGCGCAGGGCGTGGCGCAGAGTTCATGCGTGTATTCCGCACTTTCACTTTGCACAATCACGCAGTCGTTCCGCTGTTTGGCAATCTGCTGCGTCCCCATGATGCTGGCCGCTACGGCGTGTTTCATGGCCGTCACGAAGCCTTTTTCGGTCTTGAGCTGCTCATTCCAAACGCCGTCTTTGCCGCTGATGCGGGCTGTTACGTAAATCTCATTAACGGGCGTGTAGTACCGAACCCACGGATAGCGTTTGGCAACAGCCCCGGCGTATTCGGCGAAATGAACAGGCAGTTCGGGGTTCTGAAAATTCTCGATCCAGTCCGGCACACCAAAGTGCATCAGGTCCAGAATGGGGATAATGTCGAGCCGCTTCATCTCGTTCATCACTGCGTCGGCAAAACTCCAGTCGAACTTGCCCGGTGCTTTATGAATGCTGTAATACGGCAGGCCGTATCGCAGTACCCGCAGCCCCATTTCTTTTACCAGGCCTAAGTCCTCTTTCCAGCGGTCGTAGTGGCCGCATTCGCGCAGTTGGTCGCGCCGGACTTTGCCGTTCTGAATGGTTGGGTAGGAGCATTCGATGCCCGTGGCGAACATGAAATTGCCCGGATTCGCGTCGGGCAGGCCGCTACCGTCGTGGCCACCCGCTCCGCCAAACTGGTCACCGGCATAATCACCGTCGCCAAACTGTTTTTTAATATTCTGAAGGAAATTCATAAGGAAGTCGTAGGACGGGAACGCCCGTGCGGTCATAAGTTGTAAAATCGTAAGTAGCTGACGCTTGCGCTGACCTACTTATGACCTTACGACTTGTTTAGAAACTGGTCGGCTGTTCGCAATGCCAGGGCCATGATTGTCAGGGCTGGATTCACGCTCAGGGCACTCGGAAATGTCGAATTGTCACTGATGTACAGGTTCGGAATATCGTAAGACTGCCCATTCGCGTTTACCACGGCCGTGTCGGGGTTGTTACCCATACGGCAGGTGCCAATGATGTGCGCATTTCGCGGAAACGTCCAGACATTTTTAGCCCCGGCAGCTTCCCAGATACCACGCATAATTTTGTCGGCATGGGCTGTCATGCGCGTTTCATTTTCGCCGTTGGAAAAGTAGATCCGGGGTTTGGGTAGGCCCCGGATGTCTTTTTCGTCGGACAACTCCAGAAAATTGCCGTCGTAGGGCAAACAGTCGCCGAGAATGTTTATTCCTGCGACGTGGTTGTAAGCCGCAGCCGCCCGCTTAAGCTCCGGCCCCCACAAACCCCGGCCCCGTGCCATTTGGCTGACATACGTAACGGGCATAACACCAATGGACTGGAGCAGGTAGCCACCCGCAAAATCAGCCGGTACGCCGGACCGCTTATGCGGCCGGTGCGTATCCTCCGAAATCAGCGCACCAGGAATGCCTTTGTAGGGCCGCACATCCTCCTCGAATTCGCCCCAGATTTGCAGGGCCGTATGCGCCATCACGTTCCGGCCAACCTGCCCGCTGCTATTGGCAATGCCGTTCAGGAGCAGCAGACGTGGGGTTTCAATGGCCCCGGCGCACAGAAATACGTACCGGCATTTTTGCCTTTCTTCCTGCCCATTACGGATGTAAATGACCTCGCTGATATTGCCTGCTGCATTGCGTACAAACTGAGTAACGAAGCATTCCGGGCGTATTTCGGCTCCGTGGTGGATAGCCAGTGGAATGTAGGTTACATCCATGCTGGCTTTTGCCCCGTTGTTACAACCGGCCTGGCAAAAGCCCCGATTTGTGCAGGCGTGCCGGTAGCCAACGCCTTCCTGGTAATACCCCGCCGACAATGCCGCGTTGGCCGCTGGTGACGTACTGATGCCCAATTCCCGGCAACCCCGCTCCATCAATTGCCCCGCCCCGTTGATAGGCAACGGCTTCAGCGCGTAGGCTTTCTTGCGGGCCGGTCCCCACGGGTACGGCGACGGACCCGACACGCCCAGAAACTGCTCAACTTCGTCGTAATACGGTTCAATCTGGTCGAAACCGAACGGCCAGTTTTCACCCACGCCGAAATCGGTACGGAGTTGCAGATCGTCGGGTTGGGCGCGGGGCGTGTAGGCGGTGTAGTGCAGTGTCGAGCCGCCGACACCGATGCCGGAGTTGTTATTACCAAAGGGTAGCGGGTCGTTTCCTGCGCTCAGGCGCTCGTCATTCCAGAACAGTTTGTCCTGCGCCCGCTCGTCGGTGGCAAAGTCTTTGGCGGGGTTCCAGTGCTTGCCCGCTTCGAGCGCTACAACGCGCATACCGGCAGCCGCTAATCGCGCCAGCAACGGTGCTCCGCCCGCTCCGGTGCCGATGATCACGGCGTCGACAGTTTCATCTCTCATGAGTTCTTCTCCCGATCTTCCAACTGATCCAGTCCAATGCGTTGCCAAGCTGGTAAATCGGCCATGCCGACGTATCCGATTTCTTCCTGCGCCAAGGGGTGGCTGTAGTAGTTCTCCACTGCTTCGGCCAGCAACTCCTCAAAGAAGCGGACAGCGGGAAGCGTTTGCCAGGTGGCACCGGGTGCATCGCCCGTTTGAATTAAACTGATGACTTTGTCCTGCTGATCGTCGGAAAGTTGGCGGAAAGACTGTTCAAACAATATTTGCGCACTTTCTTCTACTCCTGCTAACCCCTGTTTGTAAGCGTCACTGTCGGTAGGCATCACCTCGTACCGCCAGCCGTTCGTCTTGTTTTGGGTAAGCCGTTCGTCAATGCCGCCTGCTATGTCGATGGGTTCCGGGCGGTTATCTTGCGGAATCAGCCGGTTGCAGACGGCTTGTAACAACGCAGATTCATCCATCGAAAAAAAGGTTGACAATCGAAGCGGAGCGTTCAGTCGTTCAGTTAGTACCTGCCGGGTGGCATCGGTAACATGGTCAGTGGCCAGCAACACACGGGCCGTGTTGGGTGAATGATGCATAATGGCTAATAAAAAATATACAATGGAATGGATTGGGGCAGATGGCTAAGGCTTGCAAACCGACATTATCCATTACCCATTAAACATTATGTATTTACCTCATCCCAGCTTTCCCCCCGTTACCTCCACAATGCTGCCGGTCATGAAGCTGCCGTCGCTGGAAGCCAGCAGGACGTAGGCCGGAGCCAGTTCTTCGGGTTGACCGGGGCGGGCCAGCGCTACTTCGTGCCCGAAGTTTTTGACCTCATCTTTGGGCATCGTCGCCGGAATGTTGGGCGTCCAGACGGGGCCGGGAGCCACGCAGTTGACGCGGATGTTGCGCTCACCCAACTGCAGCGCCAGCGACTTTGTGAACGTATGTATAGCGGCCTTGGTCGCTGTATAATCCACTAAAATCGGGTGGCCAACGATGCCGACAATACTGCCTGAGTTCACAATGGCGTCGCCTTCGTGGAGATGGGGGAGGGCGGCCTGCGCCATGAAAAAGTATGCCAGAATATTGGTGTCAAACGTGCGCCGGAGTTGCTCTTCACTGATGTCTTCCAACTTCTCCTGCGCCATCTGGTAAGCTGCGTTGTTGACCAGAATATTCAGCTTACCGTATTTTTCAACCGTTTGCCGAATGGCGTCTTCACAATTGGCTTTCTGCCGAACGTCGGCCTGAATTACTAAGCACGACCGGCCCTTCGATTCAACTAAGCGCTTCGTGTACTTGGCGTCGTCCGTGTTTTCGTTGTAGACAATAGCTACGTCGGCACCTTCCATGGCAAAGGCAATCGCTACGGCCCGGCCAATACCAGAGTCGGCCCCAGTAATAATGGCGACTTTACCGGTAAGTTTACCCGCTGGTTTGTAGTTCGACAGATCACTATCGGGGGCGGGGTCCATGTCCGACTGTCGGGCGGGATAGGGAAGTTGCTGACCGGGAATTTCGTTGGCTTTGGGCCGAAATTCAGTTGCTTCCATAGTAGTGTTGAGTGGTGAATTGTAAACAGAGTAAACCGTCGTTTAAGAATTTTGTTGGCCGGTTACTAAAACAGCCCCCTAACTGACCTTTGTTGAACAGTCGACGGGCATGAGTCGTTTACCGTAGACTTTCGGAACCACTGAATTAACCCGAAATAATGCTAACTTTAACTAATCAAATCATGTAATATGGCACAGTATCAACTCGTTGAGAAGCACGACATCGAAAAACATAGTGAGTATTTTGAGGTGCGGACCACCCAGACTGACAAACCCCGAAGCCTATTCTTCACTACCAATGAAGAAAACCTGGAGGATGTTGCCGCTGAGATTATTAAAGATGAGCTGCCCGGAACGGAACACTGGACCATTATTCCGCACCGCAAGAGCCACGAGAATCAAATGTACGACATAGGATAAAGTGCAGAAGGAGTAAGGTGTTGTAGGCGTAAGGCTTGCGTCAGTCCTTTACCCCTTACTTCTTCTGTTTTCCTTTCTCCCCTTATCTATGGAACCCCTGTTTGCTACTTCCCAAACCGAGGCCCTCGTGCCCCGCATCCGCGAGTTTGTCCTGAACGAACTCGTGCCGCTCGAAACGTCCGGGCACCTCACCGGTAACTTCTCGAAAGTGGCCAGAATCCTCGACCAGAAGCGCGAACTGGTGAAGCGGGCGGGTCTGTGGGGATTGCAGCACAGCATCGACGAGGGCGGGCTGGGACTAACGCTCTGCGAATTCGGGCAGATCAGTGAGGTGCTGGCCTGGACGCCCTTTGGCCATTATACATTCAACTGCCAGGCTCCTGACATTGGCAACATGGAGCTGATGAATAAATACGCGCCCGAACACCTCAAGCATAAATACCTGGAGCCACTTAAAGAAGGCGAAATCCGCTCATGCTTCTCCATGACCGAGCCGGAATTTGCCGGTTCTAACCCCACCCGCATGGGAACGATGGCCGTCCGTGATGGGGATGATTTCGTTATCAACGGCCATAAATGGTTTACCTCCTCGGCCGATGGATCGGCGTTTGCAGTGGTTATGGCCGTGACCAACCCCGATGCATCACCTCACCGCCGGGCCAGCATGATTTTAGTGCCAACCGATACGCCGGGCTTTGAACTGGTACGCAACATCAGCATCATGGGCGACGGTTCTGACCATTGGGGTAGCCACGCCGAAGTGCGCTACACCGACGTTCGGGTGCCGGTCGAGAACCTGATCGGGGGCGAGGGAATGGGCTTCACGCTGGCGCAGGAGCGGCTGGGTCCGGGCCGAATTCACCACTGTATGCGCTGGGTCGGCATCAGCGAGCGGTGTTTCGATCTGATGTGCCGCCGGGCTGCCACCCGCGAAATGGAAGACGGTGTGATGCTCGGCGAGAAACAGTTTGTGCAGGGCTGGATTGCCGAAAGCCGCGCTCAGATTGACGCTGCCCGCCTGATGGTGTTGCGCACGGCTCAGAATATCGACCAGCTTGGGGCCGCAGCGGTACGGAATCAGATTTCGGAAATCAAGTTCTTCGTAGCAGATATTATGCTCAGCGTCGTTGACCGGGCCATTCAAACGTACGGAGCAATGGGTATTACGGATGATGTGCTATTGCCGTGGTACTACCGCCACGAGCGCGGTGCCCGAATTTACGACGGAGCCGACGAAGTGCATAAAACAGCCTTAGCGCGGAGTATTTTGAAGGAATACGGCTTGGACACGAAGAAAAACAAGCCGCAAGTCGAACGCGTATAGGATTATTAAACTGCGCTGCCGGTCCGCCAGTGCGGTTTAAACATAAATTTATGAATACAGTCAAGCAGGACAGCCCTACGACCACCCGCTCCGGCGAAGAACTCGACATCGCCAAACTACAGGCGTATCTCAATGGCCATTTGCCGGACTTCGGCACTATCACTGATGTAGCGCAGTTCCCCGGTGGCTATTCCAACCTGACGTACTTAGTAAAGACGGATAGTTGGGAATACGTCCTGCGTCGGCCGCCGGTGGGTGCCAAAGACATCAAAGGTGGTCACGACATGGGGCGCGAGTTCCGGGTGTTGACGATGCTGCGTGATGCCGATTATAGGAAGATTCCGGAGCCGGTTGTTTTTTGCGAGGATGAATCCGTAATGGGCTGCCCGTTCTACGTCATGGCGCGGGTGCCGGGCGTGATTCTACGGGCTAATACGGCCCAAAAGCTGAACATTCCGGCTGATGCGATGCGTCGGCTGTCCGAGTCGCTGGTCGATAATCTGGTTCAGCTTCACGCGCTTGATATTGAGAAAACCGGGTTAATTCAACTCGGCAAACCCGAAGGCTACATTGGGCGGCAGGTGATGGGCTGGCACAAACGCTACGGCGCGGCTCAAACCGACGACATTGCGGCCATGACCGACCTTGCCCGCTACCTGACCGATTCCATGCCCGATGAGAACGCGCCGAGCCTGTCGCGGCTCGGCCACAATGCGCCAACGTTGCTCCACAACGATTTTAAATATGATAACGTCGTATTCGACCCCGATGCCCTGTCTGAAACAGGGAACCGCGACATTTGGGCGGTGCTCGATTGGGAGATGTGTACCGTTGGCGATCCGCTGATGGACGTGGGTACATCACTGTCGTACTGGGCCGAAGCGGGCGACGATCCGTTTCGGCGGACGTTTAACCTAACCCACCTGCCTGGCAATCTGACCCGGCAGGAGTTTGCTCAGCGTTACGCTGAACGTAGCGGACGCGACATCACTAACCTGTTGTATTATTACGTATTTGGTCTGTTCAAAAACGCCGTTGTGCTCCAGCAGATTTATGGTCGCTATAAGAAAGGGTTGACGAAGGACGCCCGGTTCGCCAATTTGCTGATGGGCGTTGAGGTACTGGCGCGGGAAGGGGTAAAGGCAATCGAACAGAATAAAATTTAAATGACTAACGCCTTTCTCATCATCGACTCCCAGTTCGATTTCTGCCATCCCGACGGTGCCCTGTTCGTGCCGGGGGCCGAGCAGGACGTTGATCGGATGGCGGGGTTGATTCGCCAGTACACCAACCGCATTGACCATATTGTCGTCACGCTTGATACGCACCACCTGCTCGACATTGCCCACCCGCTTTTCTGGAAGAATGCGCAGGGCGATCATCCCGCGCCTTTCACACGCGTTGCTGCCGATGATGTTGACACTGGCCGGTGGGTGCCGCAATTTTCGCCTGACAAAACCAGGCAGTACGTCCGTGACCTTGAAGCCGACGGGCAGTTTGAGCACTTCATCTGGGCTGAACACTGCCTGATTGGGTCGCGCGGGGCGGCCCTGCACGATACGTTACTGGATGCGCTCAAACACTGGTCGCGGAAGCGCGAACGAGATTACGTAGCCGTGCCAAAGGGGCTGTATCCGCTGACCGAGCACTTCGGCATTTTCCGGGCGCAGGTGCCTGACCCGGCCGTGCCTGAAACCCAGTTGAACACAGCGCTCATCGCCGACCTTGATCGGTTCGACACCGTTTACCTGATGGGTGAAGCCAGGTCGCACTGCGTCGCCAACAGCCTGAAGCAACTGCTGGATTTTGCTCCATCGCTGGTGCCGAAAGTCGTCGTCGTCTCCGACTGCACATCCGATGTGGCGGGGCTGGGCCATCTTGCCGATCCTATTTATGAGGAAGCACGGACCCGGAAGGTTCGTTTCATGGAATCCGGCGCGATTTTTAGCTGAAAACCCGTACCTTTTCGGCGTTATGGAGAAGACGCTGCCCCTATTTCCGCTCAACCTCATTGTGTATCCCGGTGAGGATCTGAACCTACATGTTTTCGAGCCTCGCTACCGCCAGCTCATCAGCGAATGCATTGAAGAGGAGCGCACGTTCGGCATTCCGGCGTTTATCGACAATAAACTGCCCGGCTACGGCACCGAAATGCACGTGACGACGCTGCACAAACGCTACGACGATGGTCGCATGGACGTGAAGTCGAAAGGGCTGGGCGTTTTCCGGTTAGTCAATTTTGAGAATCCAGTAGCCGGTAAGCTCTATGCCGGGGGCGATGTTGAACTGGTTGAATCGGGCGATGGGTTTAGCGCTCACGTCGATGCATTGGCCGACCGGGTCGCGCAGCTCTACACCCTCCTGCAGATCGAAACCGATTATGACCCGGTGGTTGAGAATTTCTCGTACCGGGTGGCCCACAAAGTTGGCTTGTCGGTGGAGCAGGAGTATGAACTGCTAACCTTGGAGAGCGAGGCCGAGCGTCAGCTATTCCTGATTCAGCACCTCAACAATGTGCTTCCCGTGGTGTCGGACATGGAGCGTACCAAGAAGCGCATCAGCATGAACGGGCACTTCAAAAACCTCGATCCACTAAATTTTTGATGGTCAGATAGTCGGGCTTGCCTCTTCTTTGCCAACTGGTAACGAATTATCGACGATTACGGCCCGGCGTTTCCGGTGGGGTAACTGATTCGCTAACTGCTGTAAATTTTTGATGGGTGGGCGGGGTTTCTCCGCTTCGCCAATCAGGAAACCGTACGGCTTAAGGGCATCGACCGAGTCGAACACAACCTTCAGGATAGCCGTCATGGGCAAAGCCAAAATCAGCCCCGGTAAACCCCACAACTGTCCCCACAGCAACAGCGCAATAATGGATGCCAAGGGGTTAATGCTCACTTTGGACCCGACAATGTAAGGGGTAATGAAATTGCCCTCCAGCAACTGAACGAACAAAAACACCCCAACCACCCCGGCTGCCGTCAGCGGGTTGTCGTGCGTAACGAGTGTATAGAGCGCGGGTAACACCGACCCAATAGCAATGCCGATGTAGGGGATCAGGATTAAAAAAGCACCTAAAAAACCAAAGAACACGGCAAATTCAACGCCCAGAATTAACAAACCCACTGTATTGAGAACTCCTACTACCCCAATCACCAGCACCAACCCAACGACGTAATCTTTAATGACGGCGTAAATCCGGTCGAAGACTCCATCAATCGCCGAGTGACGGGTATCACTAAACACTTTGTAGAAAAAAGACCGAAAAAAATCCCGGTACAGCAGGAAGAAGAAAATGTAAAGTGGCAACAGCGCAATGGTCGACAGCGTATTGGTGGTGGCTAATAGCGTCGATGTCAGAATGGTGCCGCTGTCTTGTAAAGCCCGGTTGAGGTAGTTGCGGGCTTCGGTAATCAGGCGTTGGCGATCAATATTAAAATTTTCGTCGGCCAGCTTTTGTATTTTATTGAAAATCTCGTTGCTGCGCTGAATCAACTTAGGCGCTTCGCTGGTGAAATTGCCGATCTGTAACGAAATGAGGTAGAAAAAGCCGTATAGAAATGCAATGGTTAGTACAATACAGACTAAAATAGCGGCTACCCTGGGAAACCTCCATCGCTCCAGCAGATTGCAGAGGGGAAACAGGATGACCGAAAATAAAATAGCGAAAACCAGCGACACGAGCGTGTCCTGAAGCGTGTAGAGGCCGTAGATGATGATAACCAACGTTACCAACACACAGGCAAATTTAACGTAAGAAGGCAAATGCACCGCGCGTGAGAGTCTGCTCATAGTGAACCATAAACGCGCAGGAGCGCCGTTTCGTTACGAATCAACTGATGGTGAATTCTGTTTATTCAGACTGGCAACTTGCTCGCTGTCAGTGAGAAATAAGCACAGGAGCTGTTAAATTTTTGTTAAGGATGGGCATCTGCATCATAACGTTGTGGATAAGCCGCGTAACTTCGGGCGGTCGGCATCCGGCAATTAGTCAATTCTGTCCGACCATTCTCACAAACCCCGTTCTTATGAGTGCTGCTAAAGCTGCTCAACCCCTGCATCGTGTTTTAGTCGTCGATGACGACGCCGACATTGTCGAGATGCTCGAATATAACCTTACCAAAGAAGGATACGATGTTCGCACCGCTACCGACGGTCGAAAAGCGCTCGAAGTAGCCCGGACCTACCTGCCCGAACTGGTCGTGCTCGACATCATGATGCCCCATTTAGATGGTATTGAGGCTGGTCGGCAACTGCGCGACATTCCCGAGATGCGCCAGACCTATATCCTATACTTAACGGCCCGTTCAGAAGAGTATTCCGAAGTAGCCGCTTTTGATGTTGCCGCCGACGATTACATCACCAAGCCCATCAAACCCCGTGCCTTAATGAGCCGCATCAATGCGCTGTTCCGGCGCGAAGCGCAGAAAGCCGATCCGGGTGAACAAATTGCCATTGCCGATCTGAATATCAATCGAAAAAATTATTCGGTCACTCAGGACGAGAAGTCGATTATTCTGCCTAAAAAAGAATTTGAATTATTGTTTTTTCTGGCACAGCATCCTAATAAAGTGTTCAGCCGCGAAGAGCTACTCCAGAAAATATGGGGAGCCGACATCTATGTCCTTGAGCGCACGGTTGACGTTCACATTCGCAAACTCCGGGAGAAGATTGGTGATACCCACATCCGGACGCTCAAAGGTGTGGGCTACATGTTCACCGACCAAAGCGAATGAGTGAATTGGCGGATGAGCGAATTAGTGAATTAATTTTACAGTTTATGGGAAGAGGTGAGTGAACACTCATTCGCCAATTCATTCATTCGCCAATTCACTAAATGTCCCTGAGTCCCCGCATCATTGCGCTTTTGCTGGCATGTCTGATTTCGGCCCTCACTGTCGCATTTCTGACGTTTGTGGAGGGTGTTACCAACAACATGCTGTTTGTTGTTGGCATTTCGTCGTTCGTCGTCTCGTTTTTTCTGGTTTTGTACGCCATCGAACTGCTTGTGTTTCGGGAGGTCAACAAAATGTACAAAACCATTCATAAACTGAAAATCCGCGACTTCACGATCTCCCGAAAAACGATCATTAAGAATATCAATCCGTTCAAGCGGCTGAACGACGAGATTTTTGTGTACGTCGCTAAAAAGCAAAAGGAAATTGACGAATTAAAGCGACTGGAGCAATTCCGGCGCGAGTTTCTGGCCGACGTTTCGCATGAACTGAAGACGCCCATATTTGCCGCACAAGGATTTATTCATACCCTCATCGACGGAGCCGTGGACGATGAGAATGTTCGGGACAAATTTCTCTCGAAAGCGGCTAAAAGCCTCGACGGCCTCGATGCACTGGTAAAGGATTTGGTGGCGCTGTCGCAACTGGAAACCGGGGAAGTCAAAATGAATTTTGAGCGGGTCGACCTGCGGCACGTGACACAGGAAATTTTTGAGCAATTAGAGAAGATGACGCACACGAAGCGAATCTCGCTGCGACTCAGGGCCGTGCACCCCGGCCCGGTATGGGTGAAAGCCGATCCGCAGCGTATTGCGCAGGTGATGACCAACTTAATCGAAAACGCGGTAAAATACGGCAATGAGGATGGGCGGGTGCTGATAACGCTTGAGGATGACAAGAAACAGGTGATCGTTTCGGTTCGGGACGATGGCCCCGGCATCCCACCCGAACACCTGAGCCGAATCTTCGAACGCTTCTACCGGGTCGAAAAAAGCCGCTCCAAAGATCGGGGCGGCACGGGTTTAGGCCTTGCTATTGTGAAGCACATTCTGAACGCTCATAAAGCTAAAATCACCGTAATGAGCAAGATTGACAAAGGCACTACGTTTCGCTTTAAGCTGGAACGGCTGGAGTGAGGCATCACCAGGATACAGTGCACCAAGCTACTCAGATCAATCGCTTGAGCGCAAAATTGGCAATAATAATTCGGCCACTTCGCCGGACCAATACGGACACCTCCTTGCCTTCTCCCTTTTGCAATACTTTGTAGATGTCGCTGATCGACAGGTCGTTAGTCGAGTTATTGTTGATGAACAGCAGTTCGTCCCCTTCCTGTAAACCCGCCAGATCGGCGGGGGACCCATCAATGATTTTATCGACGTAATAGGTACGAAAGCGCTCGCCCTTCGCCCGGAGTTCGAGGCCGCTCATATCGTGCTCAAACTCCTCGCGCATCAATCGTTTGATGGGCTTCATCACAATGTACCGGTCCGGGTAATTAAAGGTGACGTCAAACCGGCGCAACAGTTCGCAGCCTACATTACCCTGCCGCTCGGGCATGTCCACTAACTTCATGCCAAAGGACACACTATCGGGAAACGACGCCAGGATGTTGTCAAGCTCGTAGCGTCCGAAGCGAATTTTCTGAATACGACCCATGCTGCCGTTGATGACCCCATTCAGGCCCCGGCCCAACTGCGCCCGGATGCTTTTTACGGGTAGGGGCATAGCGGCCGTGCTTCGCGACCGGTCGAGCAACAGGGCGTGGCCCGCGCCCGTGTCGAGCACCACACGCAACGGTAGCTGTTTTTCGCCATCAAATACGGCCAGCGCGTCGGTGTAGGCTTTCGTGTCCTGAATAGTGATTGGATACCGGTCGCCTTTGCGTTTTTTGTAGTGGTATTTTTTGGGGTCCATTATTGTGATTTCCCGGCGTTGGAAATCGACGTTCACCACGAAGTTCGCAAAGATATCGTAGCCGAAAATGCCATGTACGGGTGTACCCACGTATTCCGACAGCTTGAGAATGTCTTCGTCCAGAATGACAAGATTGTGGTGCGATGCCTTCAATCCGCCCATGCTCAGCCGGTTGTCGATGGCAACGGAAGCGGTCAGATTACCACCTTCTCCCGCTCCCATCAGTTTAATTTTGCGGGTGAGCCGGAGCGGTTGTTTGCGAAAAGCAGAGGGATCGGTAATGATGGTGTTGCTGACACCCGTGTCCAGAATGAACTGCAATGTATCGGACTCGTTGATGCGAACAGGAACAATAATCAGGTTCGAGTGCAGTTGAAACGGAATGCGGGTCCAGGTACGATTGCCAGCAATAAAAAAGCCATAGCGGTCCTTATCGGGCGTACGGTGATGGTCATCTCCCCGTGCGGCCAGACTGGCACATATCAGTCCGACGATTAGAACCAGCGTTTTCATGTATATCGTTTTATAACATTGAAATTACGTACTTTTTATCAGAATAACACAAAACATACAGGGCAGGTTTACTAAGCTCATAAACGGTCTCAGGTTGCCATGCCCGGTTAAGGTAAATTAGCGTAGCAGTAACCGTACCATTTAGGTTAAAAGGCCTAATTTCGCCCGCAATTCAGAACAGCAGCTACGGTCGTAGAATTCCATGGACTGATTCTGACCACATTATTAATTTATCATGCGTAAGAAAATCGTTGCCGGTAACTGGAAAATGAATAAGACGGCCGAGGACGCGAAGGCGTTGCTGTCGGAAGTGGTCAATATGATTAAGGACGAAGTCACCTCGGATGTGGAAGTTGTGCTGTGCCCCCCCGCGCTTTACCTAACCACGTTTCGGCAATACGTAACGGCGGGCGGCAAAATTTCGCTGGGTGCGCAAAACTGCCACGAGAAAGCGTCGGGTGCTTACACCGGTGAAATTTCGGCTTCCATGCTTCAGTCCATCGGCGTCGAATATGTGATTCTGGGGCACAGCGAACGGCGGCAATATTTCGGCGAAACGGCCGCGCAGTTAGCCGAAAAAGTGGCCATCGCTCTCGAAAATGGCCTGACGCCCATCTTTTGCTGTGGCGAATCGCGCGACCTACGCGAAAACGGCGATTATGACGCCTTCGTGAAAAATCAGATTACTGAAAGCTTATTCCATTTATCGGCCGAGACCTTTGGCAAGGTTGTTATCGCTTACGAACCCATCTGGGCTATCGGCACCGGACTGACGGCCACCTCGGGGCAGGCGCAGGACATGCACTTCGAATTGCGTCGGCACATCGCCGGTCAGTACGGGGATGCAGTAGCGCAGGAAACGAGTATTTTGTATGGGGGCAGCGCCAATGAGAAAAACGCGGCTGAACTCTTTGCCCAACCCGACGTTGATGGTGGCCTAATTGGCGGAGCATCGCTCAAATCGCGCGAGTTTACGAACGTGGTGAAGGCTGTTTAATGAACGCCCAAGACTACATCCAATCCCTCAATCTCCAGCCGCATCCCGAAGGCGGCTTCTTTGCCGAAACCTACCGTTCGGCCGAATCGATTCCGCAGAGCGCACTGCCGGATCGGTTCGACGGGGCGCGGGTGTTCGGTACGGCAATCTATTTTCTGCTGGAAAGTCACCATTTCTCGGCGCTGCACCGCATTCAGGCTGACGAGATCTGGCATTTTTACGCGGGTGGACCGCTGGAAGTGTTCGTTATCAACCCCGATGCAATACTGATGGTAATCCAACTGGGTAACGATCCAACAAAAGGGGAGGTGTTCCAGGCGGTGGTTCCGGCGGGGTGCTGGTTCGGCTCCAAAGCGGCTCCCGGCACCGACTTCTCGCTCGTTGGGTGCACGGTCGCGCCGGGTTTCGATTTTGCCGATTTCGAGATGGGTGACCGTACTGCGCTGCTCCGTGAGTTTCCGCAACACCAAATGGTGATCGAGATGCTGACTACCTGAAGCTTACGTTCCCAAACTTGGAGACAATCCGCACTTTGGTGCCTGTGCCACGGCCAATTTTGCCAATGTACTGTTTCGTCATGCGCACGCCCCGATTATCACTTTTGTCGTCGGGATTGGTGGTGAGGTGGAAGGCCGGACCCGACGAATAATTGAAATTTCCGTACGTAACTGTCACATCGAAATCAGAATCGGCGTTGCTGTCCATCGGCAAGGTAACGGACGAGTACGAAGCCTGGATGTCAAGATTATCGGCGGTTTTGGGCATCTGCTCAATTCGGAAGCCACCCGAAAAGCTCAGCTTAATCTTGCCCGACTCGCGCAGGGTGCCGATGGTAGCACCAGAGTAGTCAATATCGGCATTGAGCCGCCCAACTTCGCCAATGCGTAGCTTACCGAACTTGTTCACCAGCGTCAGCACATTAACCCGGTCGAGGTCAAGGCTTCCATAAGCGATGTCTAACTTACCCTGATCGAGCGTTCGGATGTTCGTCTGACCGTAGGCAACGTCAATGTCGTTCAGGCGATTCGTCAGATCGTCGGCGCTAAAATTACCGTAGCGGTTGTGCACCGTTAGGGGAGCGTAGAAAGCGGGAATGCTGGTGTTACCAAACCGGTTACGAACGGTCAGCGCGTTCTGGCGCGGCATTGATACCGCGTAGTCAATGCGGACGTTGTTGCGCTCTTTGCTGCTTTTCCAGTTGCTGACGTTCCAGTTCGATGTGGTGCTTTGACTGAAATTAGTGCGGATGACAATCTGATTGCCCGTCCGTTTCTCGTCAATGTCGACCGCGTTCATGAACTGCTGCGCTCGCTCGTCGGAGTCTGAGTTAGCCGAGATCGTGATCTGAACCCGGATTTCGGGCTTATCCCAAATGGCGATTGTCACCTGTCCAAACTGATTATCGACCGTAAGGGCATCGTTAGCATCGACATCGAACAGTTTAATAATGGTTTTTTTCTTCTCAACGGTACCCGTGCAGGCTGGGTCGGGGCCTTCGGCCTTTGTCAGCAACGGTAAGGCACACAGCAACAGGCTATACAGGATTCTCATTGGTTTGTCGATTGATACGCTGAATGACGCGCAACTGTTCATTGAGCAGGTTAATTTGATAATGCAGATTCTGAATCATAGCCCTGATCAGCACATCCTGATTCGGATTCTTAGGCAGGTCGGCTTTAAGCGATTGATACGAATTTTCGAGCCGGTCCAGATCCGTAGCAAATTCTTGGTACAGAGCCGGGTTGTCTTCGGTAATTTGTCTTAGTTCGGCGCGTTTATCGTCGATCAGCCGCGTGTAGGCCACCACTTCTTTAGCGTAAGTCGGACTGGCCGCTACCACTTCGGGCTGGTGTGATACGCCATATTTATGATTTACGTATAAAAAACTACCCGCCAGTAGCAGCACGGTTATGGAAGCCGCCACGCGCCAATCCAGGAGTTCCTCGCCTAAACCGAGCCAATTCAGACGTGGCCAGTCAATGTGCAACCCCTTACCAAACCACAATGGATTCTTATGAATCTGTTGAAACGGTGATACCTGGTTTGGACCCGTTTGGTTGGACGGTTGCTTATCGAGTCCGGTCTCTATTTTTCGCCAGAGATCGTTGGCTGGCGGCTCCCGGTCGTCAAAGGCTTCGCGGTTGTCGCGGACGAAGCGTTCCAAATTATCTTTCTTCATCTGTTTTGTTGTTTACTTCAATAACTCCAGCAACCGTTTTTTACCCCGCAGATACTGCGTTCGGGAAGTTGTCTCGCTGATGGTCAGTACGTTGCTAATCTCTTCATGGTCGTATCCCTCGAACAGATACAGCGACAGCACCACGCGGTAGCCTTCGGGTAGTTGCTGTATTCCCCGCCGGACCCGCTCGACCTCCAACTGAATGTCGTCTTCATCGTATGGTTCCGTGTCAGCCCAATCGGCCCGGTCGGCCGACTCATCTTCGCCAAACTGGTTCGATTCTAAGCTGACAAGTTCCAGCCGACGACCGCGCAGGTGATTGATTGCCCGGTTAACGACAATCTGCTTCAGCCAGGCACCAAACGTACTCTGCCCCCGAAACGTATTAATGTGGCTGAATGCGTCGACAAAGGCTTCCTGCAACACATCTTCGGCTTCGGCCTCGTGGTTCACAATGCGCAGGCAAACGTTATACATCGCCTTCACGTACTGTTGATAGAGGTCATACTGCGCCCGTCGCTCTCCCAGTTGGCAGCGTTTAACCAGATCGGTGTGGCGGTCTGGGTACGGCGTTCCGGGACCCTCGCCGTCCTGTCCCGGACGAGTGCGATTTCGGTTAGAGTTCAACAGGTTCAGGTGCCGGGCGGTTTAGGTGGTAATTGGTAGAAAGATGGGAAGTACGGCCGAACGTTGCACCAACGCGTGAAGAATTTTGGTAACTCGGGTTAAAAAATACGGCCATGTATGAGACAAAATACAATTCGCCATTTCTGGTTAATGATGATGGAACAAATTCGCCGTTGGAACACCAATTCGTTATTAGCAAACTCACGGTCGAATTAGGTATTCTATCATACCACAAACGGACGATAGCACTGGTGCCGTTGCCCAAAACGCCCCTGGACGAAGGTCCGGGTCATGCTATCCCTGATATCATACTTTATGACAAAGTAGCGGAAGATACCAAAGTCATCATCGAGGTTTGTCAGACAAACGGCCAGCGGAATGATCTGAGGAAGGTTATTCGATTGATTGAGGAGGACGACTGCGGCATTTTAGAAGGCTTCGTCTACAACTACAAGACCCGCGAGTGGCTCCGCTACCGCAAGGGCGACGGAGGAGCGGCTACGGCCTCGTCGTTTTCGGAGGTAATGGGCGTAGAAATGGGGGAGATGGTGTGATGAATTACGCAAACAAGTCTGCCACCGTAAATTGGAAGTCTGGCACGATCGGCGCGGCTGAGATAACGTCAATGCCTTTATAAACTTTGGATTCGTCGGGTGACGTATAAACGTAGGTTTTCTTGCTCTCTGGAATTATGTACCAGACCAACTCTGCTCCCGCGTCGAAGTAATCCTGAATTTTGTCGACCACATCCTGATACGATTCAGCATCGGACAGAATCTCAATGGCAAATCGGGTTCTTTGGCGAATCCTGTTGCCTGTCTCTTCAATCTGTTCCAGGGTAAAATAAGCCAAATCGGGCCGACGCTTACGGGTGTCGTCCACGTAGGAATCCATCTCAGGCGTTAATTCATCTCCCCGTTCATAAGCGGCTGTCCGGGCGAATAAGCGGGTCAGGAATTTTAAGATTAGGTACTCAGCTTACTTCATGTCTTTTTTCTCGACGATGCGCCCCCGGACAAACTCGTAACTGCTGTCATGGGCGTGTTGACGCTCCCACTGCTCAAACTCCTCTACGGTTTGAAAGTTGGTGGGTAGCAACATGGCCGGTGCTGGTGTTGCGATCATAGCGTTACGCTGGCTGGTTACTGGTCAAAGATACCCCTTTTCAGCCCGCTCCCGACCAAATTTTTTCCTACTTTTACTTGTTACAATAAGATAGATGCGACGTTGATGATCGATTACTTATCAAGCTTGAATGACCCCCAGCGCGAAGCCGTCATGCACGGCGACGGCCCGCTGATGATTATAGCCGGTGCCGGTTCGGGCAAGACCCGCGTTCTGACCTACCGCATTGCGTATCTCATCGAAAACGGCGTCGACCCGTTCCGGATTCTGTCGCTGACCTTCACCAACAAAGCCGCCGGGGAGATGCGCAAACGCATTGAGAACGTGGTGGGTATGGAAGCCCGCAACATCTGGATGGGCACGTTCCACTCCGTGTTTGCCAAGATTCTGCGCATTGAAGCCAAAGCCATCGGTTATACGTCCAACTTCTCGATCTACGATACCGACGACTCCAAGTCCCTGTTGCGGAGTATTATTAAGGAGATGGGGCTGGATGATAAAGTCTACCGGGCTAATGCCGTGTTCGGGCGAATATCGGGGGCTAAGAATCGGCTCATTGGCCCGGACGATTACATCAATAACGCCGTAATTCAGGCCGACGACGAATCGGCCCGGATGCCGCATACCGGCCGGATTTACAAGCAGTATGCGCTGCGGTGCTTTGCGGCCAACGCGATGGACTTCGACGATTTGCTGTTCAACACGAACGTGCTATTCCGCGATCATTTAGACATCCTGAATAAGTATCAACACAAATTTAAGCACGTGATGGTCGATGAGTTTCAGGATACCAACGTGTCGCAGTACCTGATTACGCGCAAGCTGGCGGCCGTTCACCAGAATATCTGCATCGTGGGCGACGACGCCCAGAGCATTTACGCCTTCCGGGGGGCTAACATTGAAAACATCCTGAACTTCCAGCGCGATTACGGCAAAGAGAACGTCAAAATCGTGAAACTGGAGCAGAATTATCGCTCGACCAACACCATTGTGCAGGCGGCCAACTCGATTATTGCCCGCAACAAAAACCAACTGGAGAAGCACGTCTTCACGGCTAACGAGGATGGTCCGCTGATCGACATCATTAAAGCGTCGTCGGACAATGAGGAGGGGCGGTTGGTGGCCTCGTCTATTTTTGAGGCCAAGATGAACGAGTCGCTCGTAAACAACGACTTCGCGATTCTCTACCGCACCAACGCACAGTCGCGGGCGTTTGAGGAAGCGCTCCGAAAGGTGAGTATCAAGTACCGCATCATTGGCGGCCTGTCATTCTACCAGCGTAAGGAGATCAAGGACTTGATTGCCTACATGAGGTTCACCGTGAATCAGCAGGATGAGGAGGCCTTCAAGCGGATCATTAACCTGCCCAAACGCGGCATTGGCGACACGACGGTGGCTAAAATTAGCGTGATTGCAGCTGAGAAAGAAGATTCCGTCTGGGAAATTGTAGCCGAGATTGGTAAGCACGTCACGGGCCGCTCGGCAATCGCTATCGAAGGCTTCGCCGATCTGATTAAAAGCTTCAAGCTACTGCTCGATCAGAAAGACGCCTTCGAGGTGGCCTCACACATTGCCAAAGCATCGGGTTTGCTCAAGGAGTTGTACGATGACAAGACCGTAGAAGGGCTGGCCCGGTACGAAAACGTACAGGAGTTACTGAACGCCATTAAAGAGTTTGTCGACAACCAGGATAACGATGATAAGAGCCTGAGCGCCTTCCTGCAATCGGTGTCGCTGCTAACGACGGCCGACGAAAAAGAGGACGACGGCGATAATGACCGCGTGACGCTGATGACCATTCACGCGGCTAAAGGCTTAGAGTTCAAGCATGTAAATATCGTCGGGCTGGAGGAAGATTTGTTTCCGAGCCAGATGATGCTCGAAAGTCGCAACGATTTGGAAGAGGAACGGCGGCTATTCTACGTGGCCATTACCCGTGCCGAAAAACGCCTGACGGTCTCCTACGCTGAAACGCGCTACCACTACGGACGGCTGAAAATGTGCGAACCCAGCAGGTTCCTGCTGGAGATTGACCAGAAATACATGAAAATGTCGAAACACCGGGCGGCTCCAAGCCGAATGGATTTCGACCGGCCGGAGCGCGACCGCAGTGAAACAACATCGACGGGCGGCTCAATGGCGTTCGTGCGGAGTCTGGCGCAGAAAACGGCCCGTTCCCAAGCCCCGCAGCCAATTGTTTCGCACACGCCCTCGGCTGACTTCGCACCCACCAGCACCGCCGAACTTGCGGCCGGGCAGCGCGTTGAACACGCCAAGTTTGGTTTTGGCACGGTTAAAGCGGTGGATGTAAACGGCATTGAGCGCAAAGCCACGATTCTGTTCGAGGTAGCAGGCGAGAGGACGCTGCTGCTAAGTTTCGCCAAGTTGCGGGTAGTATAGGCTAAAGTCAAGATAATGTGCTGACATTTCTGTTGAACGTAAGCTAACCCCGGCATTTTCTATTTTGGTAGGGTTTAACAACTATTTGCAATTTAATTCAGCGGATGTCATCGTTACGAGACGACGTTATAAAATTGCTTTGCAAATCAATGCAAACGTAGGTTTAGGCTTGTAGTCAAGTCCTCTCAACTCCCGCCTGACTCTCTTCCTGAATCGGTTCTTCGCTGGCGGCAATGGCTTTGGGTTTTTTCTTGTCGGCGAAGGTGCGGGGAATGGCGTGTTTTTTCAAAATGCGCTCCTTTTCCACTTTGCCCGTTTCGGTTTTGCGGGGCTGGTGAAGTTTAACGCGGGCTTCGCGGGCCGTTGCGGTAATGTCCACAATAGGGGCGGGGTAGTCGATGCCGACGTGGAAATTGTACATGTCCTGCTCCAACGGCGGCATGGTCCACGGCTCGTGGATGTAGGCAACGGGACAATGCGCCAATTCGGGTATCCACTGCTTAATGAAAACGCCCTGTGGATCGTGGTCCTGCGACTGCTTGACGGGGTTATAAATGCGAACCGTATTGGTGCCCGTCATGCCCGACTGCATCTGAATTTGGGCGTAGTGAATGCCTGGCTCAAAATCGGTATAGATGCGGGCCATGAATAACGCGCCCTCTTTCCAGTGCTGGAGCAGGTGATGACTTAGAAACGACATGAGCATGGCCCGCATTCGGAAATTGATGTAGCCCGTTGCGGTCAGGCAGCGCATACAGGCATCCACCATCGGGTAGCCCGTTTGCCCGTCGTGCCAGGCCGCGTAGTGCGCTGAATTTTCGTTTTTTTGCAAGTCATCGAACGCTCGGTTCACGTTATCGAATTCCATCCGGTCCTCGGTCTCGAACTTTTGAATGAAGTGACAGTGCCACCGAAGCCGCGACGCAAGCGCCCCAAATTGCCGTCCCAGCCCCGGCATAACTGGATTTTTAGCCGCTTGTAGCTGGGCCTGAAACACCTGCCGGATACTCAGACATCCCCAGGCAATGTAGGGTGATAACCGGCTGCACCCCCGCCGACTTTCGAGCGGTTTCGAGATGGACTTCGCGTAAAGCGCCACGCGTTCGGTCATGAAACTGTCCATGTAGCGGTGCGCATTGTGCTCCCCACCCGGCTGAAACAGCGGGTTGGGCTCCCGCCAGTCGGCAGGCAGGTCAGCCCCACGTTCCGTCTGATACCATATGTCGGGCAAGTTAGCTGGTTGCCACCGGGTCAGGTCGGGGTGTTGCTGCGGTGCCCGCATGGTACGCTGCCAGTCATCGGGCCAGGTTTCGCGGTTTTTCAGGCGACGGATAACGCCGTTGCTCTGAAACTCCTGCCAGGCGATGCCGTTCTCACGACAAAACTGAGCAACAGCTTTGTCCCGGTCGTAAGTCACTTTCAACCCGGTCTCCTCGTGCGAAAAAAGGGTGTCGATGGTAAACTGTTCCTGCAAGGCATTGAGCACGTCGAGCACCTCCCGATGAAACACCCATACCCTTGACTGACCTGCTGACTTCGCTTCGACAGGTTCATCGTCGAACTCGAACGGCAACCATTCGTGCGTTAGTTGGGTGGCCAATGCCGACTGATTCTTGTTCAGAAAGTTGGGCAACTGCTGGTTCAGATCGGCCAGACACTCCGTCACGAACCGCCAATGACGCAGGTCGTAGTTTGGATCGGCAATGACCAAAGGCTCGAAGCAGTACAACAATAACAACGGTCGGTTTGCTGCTATTGCCGCTTGCAGAGGAGCATGGTCACGCAGGCGCAGGTCGCGCTTAAACCAGAGAATGTTGATTGCCGGTCGATTGGTCATTCAAAAACTGTACGGTCTCTGAGACCTTGCAGGTTTGATAAAAGCAGTTGTCGCCGAAATTTGTTTAGTTTCACCACGCACAACTTCGCTCTGTAAAATGACTCCAGAAACCGCTTTTCAGTATGCTAATCTGCTGGTGTTGCCGCAGTGGATTATGATGATTGTTGCCCCGCGCTGGCGCGTCACGCAGATGCTGGCTCAGATGCTCCCCATCCCCATGATTCTGGGCAGTATGTACATTTATTATCTGTTCATCGCGCCTGCATCAAATACGGGTACGGGACCATCCAGTCCGGGATTGGATTTCCGGGCGTTCAGCACCTTGCCCGGTGTCATGTCACTCATGGGCAGCGGCCAGAAAGAAACTGCCCTGGCCGGATGGATTCACTACTTAGCGTTCGATCTGGTGGCCGGGAGTTATGTATTGCGCGATGGACAGGCGCAGGGTATCCATCACGGCTGGCTTATCCCCTGTATGCTGCTGTGCTTTATGCTGGGGCCGAGCGGACTACTGCTTTATGGTCTGGTTCGTTTATTTCTGAGAAAATAACCTTAAACGAAATTAAAATATTGTTTTAAACAATATTGCTTGATAATAGTTGCGCTAAACTCTATATTCACGGATCAACTGCTAAGCCAACTTCTTGGCTTGTAACCGTGACTTCTGGTGATGACTCGTGTTCGATTTTTCCTCTTAATCGTTGCCTGTGCCGGGCTGTGTCAGTCCCCAGCTATTGCCCAGCTATTCACCCCGGACCAGGCCCGCCAGGACCTCAGTTACCTGAAGCGAAAACTCGATTTGCTGCACCCCGGCATGGGGTATTACACGCCCCAGCCCCGGATGGAGCAGCTTTACGATTCGCTCTATAACCGGCTGACGGCCCCGATGGACTACCGAACGCTTTTCCATCACGTGAGTCCGCTCGTAACGGCCATTAAAGACGGGCATACCAATCTTAACCACCGCAAAGACTATATCGGCCGAACGACGCGGTTCATTCCGTTTTTTATTCGACCGGTTAAAGATGAGTATTACATCAGCCATAATGTGTCGGCCGATACGAGTCTCCGGCGGGGTACCCAACTCCTCACCATCAACAACCGCACCGTCGCCGATCTTCACCGCGAGCTGATGGAGTATGACCATTCAGGTTCCGACGGCGACAACCTCACCGGCCGACGTCAGTGGAGTTTGATACAGTTTGCCGACTACTACGCGGCCTGGTTCGGTTCGGCCGATTCCATTACCATCAGCTACCGGCTTTCTGGCGACACGCTCATCCGGCAAACCAGCCTGCGGTGTCCAACACTCAACGGCTTCCGGTCAATTTTGCACCGGCGGTATCAGTTTGAGATCGACCACCGGCCTAATCTGTCCGTGCGCGTCGTTGATACCCTCACCCGAACGGCCGTGCTGCGGGTCTCGTCGTTTATGGGCCTCAAAAAGATGGACCCCTTTCAGTCCGTATTCAACCGGCGGCTTAGGCAAGCCTTTCGCGAAGTGAAACGCCAAAATATTCAGAATTTAGTGGTCGATATGCAGGGGAACGGGGGCGGCATTGTACTGAATTCGGCCCGGCTGCTGCGTTACTGGATGCCGCATTCGTTCACCATCATGGAACACGAAGAGATGAAGCGGGCAGCCCGTGCGGAATTTGTCACGCGCTGGAATCCGCTGTCGGCCCTGAATTTCAGCATGAAATACCGGCCTACCCGAGCGGGCAGCTTTGTGAGCCGGTCGGCCCGTTTCCGCTACCGGCCCCGCCACCGCACCGCGTTCACCGGAAATCTGTACTTTATGATGAACGGAGCGTCGTTTTCGGCGGCTACCTCGGTGCTGGCTAAAACGCTCGATGCGGGCCTGGGTACGTTTATCGGGGAAGCCAGTGGCAGCGCCTATTGGGGTGATTTTGCTGGTCATTTCAAAACTGTCACCCTACCCAACTCGCGGATGCAGGTTAGAATTCCACTAAAAAAATTGACGCACGCCGTCGAGGCCGACTGCGCCAATGGGTTCACGGTGGAGCCGGACTTTGCCGTCGCACGCAGCTACGACGATTTGCTGACTAACCGCGACTATGTGCTCGCCTACACGCTCCAACTGATTCGGGAGGGTATCGTGATTCGTCCCGGTCCCGGCGGGGCACCGCTGGATGGGCAATCGGTTCGGCGCTTGCAGGCGTTGCGATAAAGGTGAAAGAGTGAATGAGTGATAGAATGACCGTCGTTCTATCACTCATTCACTCTTTCGCCAATGATTCGTATCTTTATACCGTGTATTGCATCGTTGACGTAGAAACCACCGGGGGCGTGAAAGGCCCCTCCCGACTGACCGAAATCGCTATCTTTCGCCATGATGGACAGCAGGTTGTCGACTCGTTCCACTCCCTGCTCAATCCAGGGTGTCCTATTCCCCCGTTTATTCGGCACCTGACCGGCATTTCGGACGCTATGGTCGCTAATGCCCCAGCTTTTGCCGACATCGCTCCTGCCGTGCTTGATATTACGCAGGATGCTGTCTTCGTCGCCCATAACGTCGGCTTTGACTTCAATTTCATTAAAAAAGAGTTGAACTGGCTCGGCCATGATTACTTCCGGCGAACACTCTGCACCGTTCGAACGAGTCGTAAACTCATTCCAGGCTATCCCTCTTATAGCCTGGGCAAGCTCTGTCACTCGCTGAATATTCCACTCAACGACCGTCACCGCGCTCAGGGCGACGCAGCGGCTACGGTCCGGCTATTTGAACTGTTACTTCGGCACGACGACCGGGGACTGATTCCCCGCTTGGAACCGACTCCTCAGCTACCCGGCTGAGTTGGTAGAAGCAGGCATTTGGTTTGGGAATCTGGGCCGTCGCCCGTTGCTGACCAGTCCAATCGGCACCTCAACCAGCACCCGCGTACCGATGCCCGGTCCCGTTTGCCAATTTACCTTTCCATTCAACACTGAGATCCGCGAGTCGATGCCGCCTAATCCTAAGCCTGAGGCATTGCGCCGGGCTTTGTCGTACTCGAACCCTTGTCCATCGTCGCTGTAGTCCAGCAACATCCGGTCGGACTGCTGCTGAATGCGCAGTTCGATGTGATGCGCGTTGGCGTGTTTGAGGGAGTTACTCACCAGTTCCTGCGTGATCCGGTACAGCATCACCTCTGTGTCGGCGGATGGCCGGGGGGCAGCCGTTGTGGCTGGTTGGGGTCCATTCGGTGCGTCAGCCGGGGCCAGTTCGTCGACCAGCAATTTGGTGCTGATGACCCCGCTGGCATTGACCCTGGCTAACAATTCGTCGACGGCCGCTACGTAGCCGTGCTGCTCCAGCGTTTGTGGATTTAACTTACGAAGCAGGTTCCTGACGTCGCCGATGGTGTCATTGATGAGCGTAAAAATTGTGGTTTTGAGTGTCAGAATGGCCGGGGTCTCGCCCACCTGCTGCGTTAGCTGAGTGGTGTAGAGTTTGATGGTGGCCAGCCGTGTCCCGATTTCGTCGTGCAGATCGCGGGCAATGTCTTTTTTTACCTGCTCCTGAATGCTGAACGCTAATCGGAGCCGGTCGGCCTGCTGTCGGCGGATGGCGTTCTCCCGTTGCCGGACCCAGCCGAAAATGCCCAGCCCAAGCAGCGTAATACAAAGCAGGATAAACGGAATTGTTTGCCAAAACGGGGGCTGAATATGAATGCTCAGTTTGCGGGTCTGAAGGCTCCAGTGGCCGTCTTTGTTAGCCGCTTTTACCTGAAATACGTACTCGCCCGGTGGTAGGTTCGCATAACGAACGTAGTTTCTCGGGCCAGCCACTACCCACTGCGGATCGTAGTTAGTGAGCTGATACTGGTAGGTGTTACGGCCATTGCTTCGGTAGTCGAGTGCGGCAAACTCCATCGAAATAGTGTTCTGGCCATGTTCCAGCTTAATTTGATCCGGTTCACCGACATATTCTTCTGTTTTGATCGGTTCTTCGTTGACTTTAACATTGTAGATATGGACGGGCGAGTTGATAGACGAGCTGCGAAACTGATCGGGCCGAAACCGGTTGAACCCTGTAACACCGCCGAAATACAACTCCCCAGCGGCCGTTCGCAGGAACGCGTTACCATTAAACTCATACCCTTGCAACCCGTCGTTCAGGTCGAAATTCTTAATCGTCCGGGTGGCCGGGTCGAGCCGCGAGATGCCCCGGTTCGTGCTGAACCAAACAATATTGTCGGTGTCGGCAAGGGAGCCGTACACAAATGCATTGGCCAACCCCTGCTGGGTTGTGTACACACTGATTTTTCCCGTCCTGGGTTGCAACGATACCAATCCCTGATCGGTGGCTAACCACATACACTGGCGGATCGTATCGGGCCGCAGGTGTAGCACCATGTAACCGGCTAAGCCCGACCGAATTTTTCGCCACGGGGCCGCTGGCTGGCTGGGCACTTGGTAGCAGTAGTATCCGTTCAGTTCCGTACCGACCCACAACTGCCGCGCTGGAATATCGTACCAAAGATTGAAAATATTCACCCTGTCCAGCACGGGCAGTTTCGACCAGCTACGCCGAACCGTGTTGAGCGAATACAAACCGTCTTCCGTAGCGGCAATCAGGGTGGTGTCATTGATGCTCACCAAGTTGCGCACATAATTATCACTTACCTGGCTGGCCGGAGTCGTGAACAAAATTGGAGTAAATGCCTGGGTTTTATTGTCAAACGCCAGCACCCCGCCCGATGCCCCCAGCCAAATGCGCCGTTGCGGGTCGCGGTAAAGGCACCTCATAATGTTATGCTTTGGTTGCGACCCGCGCTTTCGGTCGGTGAGGTAACGCTGCACAATGCGGTTGGTGCGTGGATTGAACACATCAACGCCCTGCTCAGTAGCAATCCAGACCCGGTCGAACCGTTCCTCCAGAAATCCCCGTACCGTGTAATTCGTTAATTTCTGGTTGGGGGCGAGGGTACCCAACGACTGATGTTTGGTCAGGCCATTCAGCACAAACGCACCGGGTATGATGCGGGCCAGGCCATTGGGGTCCAGGTTAGCCCAGATAATGCCTAAGTCATCGACATATACCTTGCTGACTTCAAACTCGCTCAGTCGCTGGCTCGCATTAGTGAACGCATCAACTTGCCCGAACAGGTGCGACCGTTTATCGAAGTGGAGTACACCGTCGCGCTTGGTGCCAATCCAGAGCTGACCATTCTGGTCAGGTGCAATGCTGTAAACCGCGCTGAGTGGCTGAATGCCCAGCCGTTCGTAGGACTGGTAGACGTTACGCCGATGGTCGAACCGAATCAGGCCGGTTTCGGTGCCGAGCCAAGCAATATCGTCGGCGTCGATGAAGAACGAGAATACAGTGCGCGCCGGTCCAAACCGATTGTCGCGCCGGTCGCTGAAGTAGCTCGACAGGGTACAGTCGCGCAGGTTATAGCGGAGTAACCCGCTCGGCGCGTGCAGCCAAATATCGCCCGAGGGGGTACGGACGGTCGAATTGGGCAGGTCATACTCGTTGGTGAGTTGTAAAGTGGCCGACAGGGTCGTTTTGCTCCGGGTTCGGTAATCCAGCCGAACCAATCCCTCCGCATCGCTCAGGTAGAGCAGTTCGGTTTTATCCACACAAATCGGCAACGTCCGGCCGATCAGCGGCTTTCCGTCGGGGCTGGTAGCCGGATAAAAATCGAAACGATCACGTCGGCGGTCGTAGCGGTTTAGTCCGTCGTCCGTACCAATCCATAGGTTACCGTCCGGGTCTTCAACGATTCCCAGAATGCTGACGCCCCGAATGTTGCCCGAACTTGTTTTGGCCGGTTCAGCCGATAAAGGTCGGCTGGCGGGCTGGAACGTGCGGAAGTTATGGCCATCGTAGCGGTTGAGACCGTCCTGCGTACCCAGCCACAGAAACCCCCGGCTATCCTTGAGAATCGAATAAACGGACCCCTGGGTCAGCCCATCGTTAACGCCGATATGATCGACCCGAAACGCCGTACTGGTTGTTGGGTTCGTTTGTGCCCACCCCAACTGGATTAGTAGAATCCAGCTGGTACACAGACAGATGCAACGTATACGTAGACTCATCTGATAAGAGTGGGTAATGGTAAGAGGCTGTAAATGAGCCACATATTTATCATATTTCCAAGTCTATCAAGGAACACGAGTTCATACATACTCATAAATTCACGGTGAGCCGTTGTCATGCTTGTTTGGCAGTTGCCTTTGCGACCCATTAGCGCGTTATTCGTGGGCTTATAATTAATGCACACCCCTGTAAATTTCTCGCCTATGTCTCTGTATAAATGTACTTACCCGATTTATCTGTTGCTCATGCTAAGTTCGTCCGTAGTATCAGGCCAAGAAAACATCCGATTGCCATATCCCGGCACCCGCAAAACCGATCAGACCGACGAGTACCACGGTACGAAAGTTGCTGACCCTTACCGCTGGCTCGAAGACGACCGCTCGGCCGAAACCGCCGACTGGGTGACAGCGCAGAATAAGGTCACGTTCGATTATTTAGCCCAAATACCCTACCGGAAGCAACTGCAAACCCGGCTCGAGCAGGTGTATAATTACCCCAAATACTCGGCCCCCAGCCGTAAAGGAGATTACTTCTACTTCTACAAGAATGATGGCTTGCAAAACCAATCGGTGCTGTATCGCCAGAAAGGTTTGCAGGGTAAACCTGAGTTAGTGATCGATCCCAACAAACTCTCAACCGACGGCACAACGCGGCTGGGCGTGTTTTCACTGGCCAAAACGGGTAAATACGCCGTTGTGGGCACCTCAAAAGGTGGCTCCGACTGGCAGATGTACCAGATCATGGACCTCGCCACGAAACAGTATTTGCCCGAAACAATCGACTGGGTAAAGGTATCGGGCGCGGCCTGGCAGGGCGATGGATTTTACTATAGCCGCTATCCTAAACCCGAAGGCTCGGCATTGGCGGCTAAAAACGAGAACCATCAGGTGTTTTATCACCAGTTGAACACGCCCCAGTCGGCTGACCGGTTGGTGTATGAAGATGCCAAAAATCCGCAGCGGTTCCACACCGTTGCCACCACCGACGACGAGCGGTTCGTGCTGCTCACCATCAGCGACCGGGGGCAGGGAAAAGATGGTAACGCACTGTTTTTCATGGACGATCAGTCTGGTCAGAAAACGTTCGCGCCGGTTGTGGCCGACGTTACCAACTTCAGCTACAATGTGGTGGATAACGACGGCGACCGGCTGCTAATTCTGACCAACGAGAAAGCGCCGAACAGTAAAGTTGTGGCCTTCGACACGAAGAAGCGGGCATTTTCGACCCTCATTGCCGAGCGGCCCCAGCCCATCGCCGAAAATAGCGTCAGTGCGGCCGGGGGTAAGTTATTTGTGGAGTACTCTAAAGATGTAACTTCGCTGGTGGAGGTGTTTAACTACGCTGGTAAGCGCGAAAGCGACATTACGCTGCCTGCCATCGGCTCGGCGGGGGGCTTCGGGGGCGAGAGAGATGACAAGTTTGTGTTCTATAGCTTCACCTCGTTCACGTTCCCACCCACGATTTACCGCTACGACATTGCGACGCGCAAAAGCACAGTTTTTCGCGCCCCCGAAGTCGATTTCAACCCGACCGATTACGAAACGAAGCAGGTGTTTTATGCCAGCAAGGACGGAACCAAAGTGCCCATGTTTCTGACGTACCGCAAAGGACTGAAACTCGACGGCACCAATCCCACGCTGCTCTACGGCTACGGTGGTTTCAACATCAGCCTGCCACCCGCCTTCAGCCCGTTGCGGATACCGTTCTTAGAGCAGGGCGGCATTTATGCCCAGGCCAACCTGCGCGGGGGCAGCGAATACGGCGAAACCTGGCACGAGCAGGGCATGAAATTGAAAAAACAGAATGTGTTCGACGATTTTATTGCCGCTGCCGAATACCTGATTGCCCAGAAGTACACCAGCCCGGCCAATTTAGCCATCCAGGGCGGGTCTAACGGCGGTTTGCTCGTGGGCGCAGTCATGAATCAGCGGCCCGACTTGTTCCGGGTGGCCATTCCGCAGGTGGGCGTGATGGACATGCTCCGGTTTCACAAGTTCACCATCGGCTGGAACTGGATTGCCGACTATGGCAGTGCCGATAATGCGGACGAGTTCAAAGCACTCTACGCTTATTCGCCGGTGCACAACCTGAAGCCGGGCATCAATTACCCTGCCACGATGATTACCACCGCCGACCACGACGACCGGGTCGTACCGGCTCACTCGTTCAAATACGCGGCCACATTGCAGGAGGTCTACCAAGGCACGAACCCTGTTCTCATTCGGGTCGATGTGAACTCGGGTCACGGGGCCAGCAATACCAAGAAGAATATCGAAACTACCGCCGACATCTACGCGTTCATTTTCTGGAATATGGGCATGAAAACGCTACGGGAAGTAGCCAGTAAGTAATGCTGTTTTATCCGTAAATTTGTTAACTGGCCAGTAACACCATGAAAGGAATCACCTATTTGCGCGATGAGCAGGATCGTTTAAAGGCAGTTCAGATCGACGCTGAACTGCACAAAGATGCCTTGCAGGATTTTCTGGATGGACTGGAAGCTGAGCAACTGAAGCAGGAACCGAAGAAGAAATTTGACGAAGTAGCTCAGCGTATTCTGTCAAAAAAGAATCGGGCGGATGTATGAGATTCTCATTACCGAAACGGCGGAGAAAACTCTTGACAAACTACCCGTTCAGACCGCTGAACGCTTAATTAAGGCAATTTATAAATTAGCCCATCAGCCACGGCCCCCTAAATGTGTCAAACTGTCGGGTTCCGAGAACTACCGCATTCGGGTTGGGGATTACCGCATTATTTATTCGATACTGGACGACATGCTGCTAATAGAAGTATTAAAAGTTGGCAACCGCAAGGATGTTTACAAGTAATATATCGATGAGATAAGCATCTATTTTCTGGAGCATGGGCATGAAAACGTTGCGGGAAGTAGCCAGTAAGTAGTGTCGTCCCCAATAAAAAAGCAGCACTCTCGATTGAAAGTGCTGCTTTTTTGTTGAGAAGATTCAGTTCGTTAAAATTTGAACGTCACGCCAAGTTTGAGTAGGGAAACGCCTGAGCCGAGTTCAGCGAAACCACCAACTTTCTCACTGAAAAAGTACCGGCCACCGATGTGTATGGGAACAAAAATACCACCTGCATTATAACCGTTAAAATAAGCATCATCATAATTCGCACTTAGGTAACCTAAGCCGATGCCCGCGTAGAGGTCTGCTTTGTCAGTGGGCAGGCTAAGAAGCTGATTGAAATGGTAGGAGCCGCGTGCGCCAATATAAATGTAGTTGACTCCATAATCATTCAATCCAGTAATTCCGTCGAAGCTAATGCGCCGGTAATCAGCGAAGCCACCGACGGTTATATTTGGAGCCACACCAACCTCGAACGAAGCACCAAGCAAAATACCCCGGTTGTAGCCACCATATCCGCCAAGACCACCGTATCCATAACCACCGCCAACACCGACGCCAACGTTTAAAAATTTAGTGCCTTTGTCGACGGCTAATTGTGCGAATGATTGAGTGCCTGCCAGTAGGCCAATGACCAGCAGGAGAAGAAAGTTGAATTTTTTCATGTGAAAAACGTGATTTATGTAAAACTTGGACAAATAAACGCGTATTCATTTCGCTTGCCAAATCACGGCCATGTACTCTTACTTAGCGGTCGAATGCACGTGTGATTCAGTAGCGCAAACATAAACACAAACAGCTTGCCAATTTAGTGATTTGGTCGAAAAAGCACTGTACTGGCACCTATTTAGTCGTAACCTAACCAGCCGTGCTATCAGATTGACCGGAACAGAAGGGCCGGGAAAACCGTACGATGTTCATTTTAATCAACATCGTACGGTAGGAATACCGGACACGCTGGTTTCATACAGATACGTACCGTGCCAATACGGTCCATGCGGTGTTATATAGCAGTTGAGGTCGTGATTTATTGTCATACGCAATCACAAAAGGGTCTGATGATTGCCGGGACTGGCGTTGTTGATCAAATGGCAGGACAATTGAAGCCGCAAAAGCCAATACCCACTACCGACCGCCGGAAAGTTAAGTGGTTACGGTAACCTTGATTTGATAATTTTGATAGATTCCGTTTCCCTGCTGTTGAACATCGAAATCGTCAACGCTCAGCCCGTTGCTTCGGAACGTTTTTAACAAGTCGTCCGCGTCGAAATCTAAGCTGGATGTCAGCCGAAAAATACGTTTTCCGTTAATGATAGTCATCTGACGGGACGATAGCGTGTAACCTTTTGCTACTAAATTGCTGAAAAACAAGTCGTTACGGGTCATACGATGAGTAGGTTAAACGTTTTGCTAAACTTTAAATTATCAAGATATAGATTCCTGCACACCAGTATAAGACCTTTCTATAACCTGACATGGGCAAATATAACAAATGACGCAAAATAGAAATGTAATTTTTATAAAATTGATTAAGTCGCTGTATACAAGCACAAAGTTAGTTACACCTTTATTGTAATTAACTTTAAACAAATTAGTGTATGTACATTAAAAACAGGTCGAAGGATATGGTAAAATAAGTATAATAAAAAAGCCCCATATCGGGGCTTTAATAAATTGCCAGTAGCGCTAACTACGCATTTACAGTTTTCAATTTCTCTTTGAACACTTTTTTAAACTTGTCCAGCTTGGGCGCGATTACGAAAGCGCAGTAGCCCTGATTCGGATTGTTGGCGAAATAACTCTGGTGGTACGCTTCGGCCGGGTAAAACGTTTCGGCCGGGCTGATTTCTGTCACAATGGGGTCGTTGTAAGCACCGGCTTTGTCCAGTTCGGTTTTCGCCGTCTCGGCCAGTCGCTTTTGCTCATCGTTGTGGTAGAAAATCACCGAGCGATACTGGGTGCCAACGTCGGCCCCCTGACGGTTCAACGTAGTGGGGTCGTGACTACGGAAGAACGCTTCCAACAATTCCTGATACGTTATTTTTTGGGGGTTATACGTGACTTCCACACACTCGGCGTGGCCCGTTGTGCCGGAGCAAACCTGATTGTAGGTTGGGTTTGGCTTTTCGCCCCCCTCATACCCTGACACCGCATCGATAACGCCATCGAGCGATTCATAAAGGGCTTCTGTACACCAGAAACAGCCAGTGCCGAAGGTCGCTTTCTCAAAATTTTCGGATTGATTCGTAGTCATAGTTGTTGGTTGCTGTTGAACAACCGGCCGCGCCTTCGTTCTCAGTCCAAGGGCCAATGCTAAAGAATGGGCCAGCATGGACACTTGTTTACGAAAGACAGACGTAACCATTGGGTTCGTTTGTGGTTGTTTTGGTAGCTATACTAAGAACATAACCGAACAGCGTAAAGTTTACGCGCCCATTCTGTGGAAAACTTCGATACCGACCGCTTTTGCTACGACGGCGACAAGCCTCTGAAGATCAAGAAAGCGCCCACCAAAGTAGATGACCTTTACGAAGACGATGCGCACTATGAAGCCTTGTTGCGTCAGCAGGCCGAAGAGATTGATAAGTGGCAGGAACGCTTGTTTGCCCACAATCGCTATGGACTACTGCTCGTGTTCCAGGCACTCGATGCAGCGGGTAAAGACGGCACCATCCAGCACGTTTTCACGGGTACTAATCCAACCGGAGTGCGAGTGTACTCCTTCAAACGGCCGTCTGAGCAGGAGTTGGAACATGATTTTTTGTGGCGGAGCTGGCGTGAATTGCCCGAACGGGGCACCATCGGTATCTTCAACCGGTCCTATTACGAGGAGGTACTGGTGGCCAAAGTTCACCCCGAAATTTTGATGCAGAGTCAGCGACTGCCCGAAAAAACGACCGACGATTTGGACAAGCTCTTTAAGCACCGCTACGAAGCCATCCGCGACATGGAAAAGTTTCTGCACCGCAACGGCTTTCCAACGATCAAGTTTTATCTGCACGTATCCAAAGAAGAGCAGGCCGAACGACTCATTGCCCGCATTGAAGAAATTGACAAAAACTGGAAGTTTGACGAGGGCGACGTAGCCGAACGCGAATTCTGGGACGATTATCAGGACGCTTACGAGGAAGCTATTAACGAAACCGCCACGGTTAACGCACCTTGGTACGTAATTCCCGCCGACGATAAAAAGAACATGCGCCTGTTAGTGGGCCGTGTTGTAATCGACGAACTGAAGAAGCTTCCAATCCGCGAACCCGAACCGGATGAGGAGCGGTTTAAGAAACTGCAAAAATTGATCTCTGTCATTCAGGGTCAGTAACCCCATGCTCAACACCAACCAATTCCGCTATAGCGGTACGAAACCCTTTTCCATTGCGGATGCGCCCACCCGGATTGAGCTGCTCTACGCGGACGAAGCCGACCGGGGCCGTCAGCTCAATGCGCTCACCGACCGCATTGACCAGGCTCAGAACCGGATGCACGCCGATGGCCATTATGGCTTGCTTGTGTTATTTCAGGCAATGGACGCGGGCGGTAAGGATAGCAGCATCCGGCACGTGTTTAAGGGTGTGAATCCGTCACGGTTTAAAATGGCTGCGTTTAAAAAACCGAGCGAAGAAGATCAAAAGCACGATTTTTTGTGGCGGTTCTGGCAGGAGTTGCCCGAACGGGGCTACATCGGCGTGTTCAACCGGACCTACTACGAGGAGGTGCTGGCAATGCGCGTCCACCCCAAGCGGTTGCAGAATCAGTATATTCCCGAAAGCCTGCTGCCAAAAGATGAGAAGACACTCTGGAAGCAGCGGTTCGGCGACATTGTGCATTTCGAGGATTACCTGTTCCGCAATGGCTTCCCGGTCGTGAAACTGTACCTGCACGTGGCAAAGGAAGAGCAGGGAAAGCGGCTGATTGCCCGCCTGAACGACCCAGAGAAACAATGGAAATTTTCGGATAATGATCTGGAGGAGCGGCAGTTCTGGCCTGACTACATGCGGGCTTACGAAGATACGATCAACGCGACGGCTACCCGGCAAAATCCGTGGTATGTGATCCCGAGCGACGACCGGCCGAATCAACAGCTTATCATTGCAACCATCCTGACCGAACTACTGGAGTCGCTGCCAACGTCGTTTCCTGAGACGGATAACAAAGAAGCGCAGAAGTTGATTAAGGCGATTGAGAAACAGAATAAATAAAGGGTTATCGTCAACAACTGGCGACACTAACTGGTCTAAGGCTTTCTACAATACACCGTTCACCCCACTAAATCAAGGGTTTCACCCCGATAAATAACGACTTCATCTAAATACTAAGCGCCCCAAAATTATAGGGAGGTACTTTTGCGTTGTCAACCGAATACAACTCCGGCGGCCGATCCTCAGCCAACCCCATCACTGACAACACTATGAAATATAACCGACTACCCTGGCTGCTTAGCCTGCTTTCGATACTAACTATTACTCCCAATATTCGGGCGCAGACTAATCAGAATTCACTTAATCGTCCTGCCACTCAGGCTAATAACACCGTTAGCGGCTACATTAAAGACGCAGCCAACGGCGAAGGGCTAATTGGGGTATCGGTCTACGTAAAGGAAACCGGGACCGGGGCCGTTACCAACAGCTACGGCTTTTACGCCGTCCCGGTGCCGCCCGGCACCTATAATCTCGTAATTTCCTATGTTGGTTACGAAAAACAAACGAAGGTTGTGGAGTTGATCGACCGTAATATTCGGCTCGATTTAGAGATGAAGGAAGAAGGTAGACAACTCAGGGAAGTTGTGGTCTCGACGAAGCGCGAGGACGACAACGTCAAGAATATTGAAATGAGCGTCAACCGAATCGATGTTAAAACACTCCAGCGCATTCCGGCGCTGCTTGGCGAGGTCGATGTGGTGCGTAGTATTCAGTTGCTGCCGGGCGTATCGACGGTGGGTGAGGGAGCCACGGGTTTCAACGTCCGGGGGGGTAGCATCGACCAGAACTTGGTACTGCTGGACGAAGCGCCGGTGTATAATTCGTCGCATCTGTTCGGATTTTTCTCCGTTTTCAATCCCGATGCCGTCAAAGATGTAAAGTTGATTAAAGGGGGTATTCCAGCCAATTATGGTGGCCGGATCGCGTCAATATTGGACGTTCGGCTGAAAGAAGGCAACGCCAAAAAGCCAGAGCTGAACGGCGGTATCGGTTTGATATTCAGTCGTCTGTCGTACGAACGGCCCTTGTTCAAAGGCAAGGGATCGTTCATTGTAGCGGCCCGCCGGTCCTACGCCGACGTTCTGGCGCAGCCGTTTCTACGGAATGATTTGAAAGGCTCGAAGTTTTATTTCTACGACCTGACGGCCAAAGCCAATTACCGCATCAACGATAAAAATACGGTGTTTTTGTCGGGCTACTTCGGCCGCGATGTATTCGGGGCTGACTTTGGGTTCAACTGGGGCAATACCACGGGGTCGGCCCGCTGGAATCACGTCTTCAGCGACAAACTGTTTCTGAACACTACCGCTTATTACAGTAATTATGATTACTCGCTCGACTCGGACCTAAAACGCAAACCCGAAAATTCCGGTGACTACTTCCGAACCGATTCACGCATTGTCGATTACAGCATTAAACCTGATTTCACGCTGTTCCTCGGTAAAAGCACGATCACATTTGGTGGGCAAAGTATTCTGCACGATTTTCAGCCCGGCACGGCTACCGCTGCCAGTTCGGGCGACATCCGAACGTTTGGGTTAACGAATAAATACGCACTCGAAAACGCACTGTACGCAGGCAACGAGCAACAGCTATCGCCAAAAATTCAGCTCCAATACGGCCTTCGCTACTCCTTGTTCAACTACGTTGGACCCGGCGATGCTTATGCGTTCACAACCAGTGTCCCCATTGGAACGAGCCGCTTCCCGATCACGTCGGTGCAGTATCGACGCGGTGAAACCATTAAAACGTATGGAAACTGGGAACCTCGTTTCTCGGCCAAATACGACTTGGGCAACAACAGTTCGCTCAAATTGAGCTACAATCGCCTGGCGCAGTACATCCATTTGATTTCCAATACAACCGCTTCGACGCCTTTAGACATCTGGACGCCCTCAACCAATAACATCAAACCGCAGATTGCCGATCAGATTGCAGGTGGGTTTTTCAAAAACTTTGGGAAGTCGAACGGGGCAGGCAGTGAGTTTGAAGCTTCTGTAGAGGTGTACTATAAATGGTTGCAAAACCAGATTGATTACATCGACGGCGCGAACCTGATCCTGAACGAATTTCTGGAGGGCGACCTGCTGAGTGGTAAAGGCCGGGCTTATGGGGCTGAATTTTATGTGAAGCGCAACACGGGCGTCGTCAACGGCTGGGTCAGCTACACGTTGGCCCGCACCGAGCGGCAGGTAACAGGTATCAACAACGGCGGCTGGTTTCCAACGCGTTTCGACAAACCGCACACGCTCACAACGGTACTGTTGGTTGACCCGTTACAGGCCAAACGCTGGAATTTCTCGGCAACCTTCACACTGGCGAGTGGCACCCCTGCCACCTTTCCTACCAACCGCTTCGAGTACGGCGACTACGTGGGGCAGGTTATTGGCGGACGCAATAATTATCGCATCCCACCCTATCACCGGCTCGACGTAGCGGCTACGTTGCAGGGACGCCAACGCTCCGGCAAACGCAAATCGGACAACTGGGTGTTTTCGGTATACAATGTGTATGCTCGTAAAAACCCATTCTCGGTGTTTTTTCAGGCCAATGACGATAATCCCCGCGTGACGGAGGCCATCCGCTACTCGGTGTTCGCGACGGCTATTCCATCGGTGACGTATAATTTTAAATTTTAACATCCCTCACCCCCTCGCCCTTTGAGAGAGGGGCCGGGGGTGAGGGGTCGGTGAGGGAAAAGATAACAAAACCATGAAACACACACCTCTTTATAGCATAATCCTGCTGACCGGCATCGCGCTGACCAGTTGCGAAACGGTCATTGACGCCGACCTCGATACGGGGCCGGTGCAACTCTCGGTTGATGGTACGCTGACTGACCAACCCGGTCCACAGACCATTCGGCTTACCGAGACGGCCCCTTATTTTAACAATAGTACTCCGCCGGTTGCTTCGGGCGCAGCGGTGACGGTTACTGACAGCACGGGCCGGACGTTCGCCTTTACGGATCCCGATAACGATGGCTATTATTCGTGGAAACCGGGTGCGAAAGACACACTTGGACGCGTTGGGCAAACCTACCGGCTTTCAATTACCTACCAGGGTGATACGTACACGGCCACGTCGCGCATGAATCGGGTGCCCACGGTCGATTCGATTATTTTCCGAAAAGAAAAGATAAATCCGCTCTCCACAACGGAAGGGTATCAGGCTGAGTTCTTCGCCCGCGATTTCCGGGGAGCAACCGACTATTATCGCGTTCGGTACTACCGCAACGGCAAAATAGCGAACAAGCCACAAAATATTATCACGCTGAAAGACGCGTCGTTTCCGGGTAGTGCCAACACCGATGGGCTGGTGTTTATCCGGCCGTTCCGCCAGTCGATTAATCCGGACAGTCTGTACGCGCTCAACGACACGGTGAAGGTGGAGGTGCAGTCGCTGACACCGGAGGCTTTTGATTTCTGGCAGCAGTTTAGTCAACAAATTACGAATGGCGGCTTGTTTGCCACGCCCCCCGCTAACGTGCCGACGAACATTGTTAACAAAAACGCCAGCGGTCGAAAAGCAACCGGATTTTTCTTGGCAACCGCCATACGGAGCCGTGCCGTTCGGGTCGTGACCGAAAATGTGCGTGAGTAACTGAGCGCATTTGGCCGCGCGTAATTAGGATTCAGTTGGCTGCCATTGCCTACTCAACGAGTAACGAACAACGACACCGGGGATGAGAAATACCAGAAATCCCACTGCCATAATCAACGTTAAGGCGAGGTGCAAAAAGGCTACCAGCAAAGCCAGGAAAATTTTAATGATCCTCATATCGTATTAATCCATTGATTAATACGACTTAATCAAGAATCAAGCCAAACGCATTTCGTAGTCGCCCCCAAGCTCACAGAATGTTGAAAAGCAGGTCGACTTACTCAAAATGAATACCGCTTCGTGATGCGCTCACCCGGCAGCAACCAAACGCCCCGAGCTGACTGTGAATAGAACGACGTGCCAAATGGTACTTCCTGACGCCGACTAAGGCCGTTTTTCAGCCTGACATCAACCGCCATCGTGCGGGCGTCGACCGGAACGAACGTTTGCGGTTGTCGCACGGCAAACACCCGCAGTGGCCCCCGATTTTCCGATGCTGCCAGCCGACAGCGTCCCTGCGCGTCGGGCCAATTGACCAGGGCTTTTGCATTACCCGGCACGTAGAAGCCACTTTTCTGCATGGTTATTGGGATAAAGCCACCCTTGCCGTCGCCTTTAAGCACCAATCCACTAAAGGCATCCATCCGCCCGGCTACTAAATCGCTGCCGTAATCATTGCCAACCAGCACCGCGTCCATATTTCCGTCGCCATCAAGGTCCTGCGCCAGCGTACCAAACACGGGTGCCACCTGAGCCGCCACCGGCAGCGGGCGAACGTCGAACCGGCCGTCCCCTTTGTTCTCGACGTAGCTGCTCATGCAGTAGGTTGCCGATAGTTTCAGCGCCTGATTTCGTTCTTCTTCGGTTAGTATTTCGCTCATGGTAACCTGCCCGAACGCCCCGTATTTCACGTACCGTTTTTTGATGCCGATCATCTGCCGAACCATGTCATCCCAACCGAAGTACGGGTACTCATCATACTGACCTTTCGGATTCTTGAAATACACCGACGTGAAGGCATCGTAGAATCCATTGTTATCGAAGTCGCCCGCGTACATCCGCACGGGGCGTTCGGGGCTGGCCCGCAGAAGCGTGTTCTGGCCGAGGTTGCCCGCTATGTAATCCACATCGCCATCGTTGTCGAAGTCACCGGGTGTCAACGAGTTCCAGAAGCCGCTCTTGTCGGATAAGCCGCTGTTGTCGAGTGGGCTGAGCCGACCTTCATCGTTACGAAGCATCGTTAGCGGTGCCCATTCGCTGGCCAGCATCAGGTCGGCATCACCGTCGTTGTCGAAGTCCGTCCAGAGCGCGTCGCAGGTCAAGCCCCCTTTAGCAAGAGCAGGCGCGAGTTGGGCCGTTACGTCGGTGAAGCGCGGCTGTTTACCACGTGCGGCATCGTTGCGCAGTAGGTAACTCGCTACCGGCGTGGGGTATTTGTTTGGTTCCACACGCCCGCCGACGAACAGGTCGAGGTCGCCGTCGCGGTCGAAGTCAGCGGCTTTCACGCACGAGCCGCTAACCTGAATGTTGGGCAGGGCATCCGGGACCAGTGTAAAATTTCCGCTGCCATCGTTCAAATAGAGTCGGTGTTTCAGCGCGTCGGTCATCTGATTCGGCATGAATTCAGTGCTGCCGCTGGCTGCGTACAGGTCGAGATCACCATCAGCATCAGCATCGAAAAGCAGCAAACCAGCGTCTTCCGACAGTTTAGTGGGTAACGGTTTCAGGATAAATCGGCCCGTAGGCTGTTGCAGCAGTACCTCCGTCGCGTAGTTTGAGCTGCCCCCCGCAACGAGATCGACCAGTCCGTCGCCGTTAACGTCGCCAGCGGCCAGTGCCGGACCGTATTCAGTGAATTTGTGGAGCAGCGTTTTCTGCTGGTTGAAGTCAATGAAGTCTACTTCTTTGTGTTGGTACGTTAATCCAAGCGAGTCGGTTACGTCTTCCAACAGCCGTTGCGAAGTCACTGCCGATGCCGGTGCGGTTAGCCGGGCGTTGGCAGCGTTCACCGTAATTGTCTGGTTGGCGTTGACGCTGGGAAGGATTTGCACCCGCCCGCCCGGCCAGGTTACTTTCAGGTTTTTAATGGTCGTCACCTCGCCCAGACCCAAATGGGCCACCGGCTCAACGCTGGACAGAAACCCTCGATACGGTGTATGTTCGTATAATTCTTTCCGGCCACCGGGCAACTCATATTCGACCATTGCACCCAAACCCATCGGGTTAGCCCCATCGCCCGCGAACCGAATGCGGAGGTAGTGCGCCTTCTCCGGTTTCTTTTCGGAGAGGTTGTTTCGGTAGACGAAGGCTTCGTCGTCGATGTTGTTAACGACGTAATCCAAATCGCCGTCACCGTCGAAATCAGCGTAGGCCGCACCATTCGAGAAACTCGGTTCGGTCATGCCCCAGCGGTCGGTTACGTTTTCAAAGCTTGCATCTCCCTTATTTCGAAAGGCATAGTTACTGACCTTCACCTGCGGCATTTTAGTGGTCAGTTCCATCCGCATGGCGTTCGTCAGCAGGTTGTTGACGCCACTGTAGTAGTTGGTGAAATCGCGGTCGGTCACGTCGCGCGGAAACCCATTAGTAACCAGTAGGTCGCGGTGCCCATCGTGGTCGAAGTCGGCCAGCAACGGCGACCAGCTCCACTCGGTTTCGGCCACACCCGCCAGCATACTCGTTTCACTAAACACCGGCATGTTTGCCGTCGCCGTGTCATTCTGCCGTGCTCCGGACGGTCCGGTGCGCCGGGGCGATACCCCGGACGGCCGTACCCCGGATGGCCGTACCCCCTGATTCATTTGCAGCGTGTTGCGGGCGTACTGGTGTGCGTAGCCCAGCCGATCCCACTCCTGATAGACAAAGTAATTACTGCCACCCATCAGGCTCTTTTTGCGCAGGTTGTCTTCGGGCAGCATGTCCATGGCTACAATATCGGCCAGTCCATCGTGGTTGATGTCGGCCACGTCGTTGCCCATTGCTGAAGAACTGGTGTGCCTGAACGCTTCCCGGTTGCGGTTAGTGAATGTCCCGTTCTTGTTGTTGATATAAAATAGGTCATTCGTCGCAAAATCGTTGGTGACGTAGATGTCCTTCCAGCCATCGCGGTTGATGTCACATATGTTCAGGCCCAGTCCGAAGCCTTCGTGCAGAATACCCGCCTGTTTCGATACGTCGGTAAAATAAGCATGACCGAGTTTGGCGTCGAAATCATTGCGGTAGAGCCGGTCAACGTTGGGCGACGTGCCATCCGATTTCTGCGTGCGTAAATTAGCTGTCGTTTTCTCGTCAAAGATCTGGTCGACCAGCACATACAGGTCTAAGTCGCCGTCGTTATCGTAATCGAAAAATGCCGAATGCGTCGTGTAGGTCGTATCGGCGATGCCGTAGTCGGTGGCCATCTCCCGGAAACGGGGTGCTCCGTCGGTGTCGTTGCCCTGATTGACGTAAAGCAGATTGGCACGCCGGGCGGCCGTTTTATGGAGCGTGTTCGAGATATACACGTCTAACTTACCATCGGCGTTGATGTCCACAATCGACACACCCGAACACCACCGCCCGCCCCCGCCAACGCCCGCCGACTGCGTAACATCGCGAAATTTCATGTCGCCGTTATTAATGTATAGCTTATTGGAAACCTGATTTCCCGCGAAGAATACGTCGGGTTTCATATCGCCATTGAAGTCGCCCACACCGACGCCCCCGCCATTGTAGATGTACTGGTAATTGAGAATGTTGAGCGTGTCGCTGTCGGTGATGGTATTGGCAAACGTAATACCCGTGTCGGACGAGTCGAGCCGCTCAAACAGGGGTTTCTCTTTACAGCCGGTAAGCAGACATACTATTGCGACTGGTAAAAGCGAGCCGCCAAGTCGACGAATGATCATGAATAGAGGCAAATGGGCCACTGTGGTAGCATTAGCAGATTATCTTGCAATTTACCCATAAAAAATACCCCGGCGAAACACCGGAATGCATTTAAGAAATTTATTGGTGACTAACGGGCTTCTCCGTTCGTCTCCGAAATCGGGTCAGCGCCAACTGGACCGTGTCGCGTTCTACAAACAGCACAACCGCTGTAAACAGCCCGAACATAGCCAGATGAACGGGCACCGCCACCCACAGATTGGGGATGGATAATTGTTGGGATGCCCAAATCAGCAGCCCGGCACCGGCAACGTAGCCCACCGCCGACCCCACGTCATACGGTACAGGATAATACTTCTCACCCAATGCGTAACACAGGCCCATCATCACGAAACTCGACGCCAAGAACGCCACGGCGCAGCCCATGTAGCCAATCCGGGGAATTAGAATAATGTTGCCCGCTACAGTGACCACAGCCCCCACCATCGTAATCAGCGTCCCGAAACTGGTTTTGTCGCTGAGTTTAAACCAAAAGGCAATATTGTAATACACACCCAAAAACAGATTGGCCAGCAGCAGCAGGGGAACCACACTTAAGCCACTACGATACCCTTCTGACACCAGCAGACCGATAATATCTAAATTCAGACTTACACCTACCCAGATGAAGACGCAAACAATCAGAAACCATTTCGTGACGCGGGCCAGCAAATCAGGCGCGTTTTTGTCTTCGGCTTGTGCGAAAAAGAACGGGTCGGCCGCGAACTTGAACGACTGAATTGCCAGCGCCATAAACACCGATAGTTTCAGGCAATTGCCGTAAATACCTAGGGCGTCTTTACTTGTCAGACCAGAGTAAAATCCGTCTGGCAACCAATATTGCAGAAATAGCCGGTCGGTCATCGCGTTGACCAAACCCGCTAAACTGGTTAGCATAATGGGGAAAGCATAAGTCAGCATCACCCGCACGTCGGCCGGTTTAAGCTGGAAGCGAAACCCCGCAAAGGCATCACGCAGGAGCACAAAATACGTTGCATTGCCCAGCAGGTTGGCCAGAATAATGTAGCCGGGGCCAATGCTGGGATAATAGATCAGGTCGATAACCGGCTTCAGCGAAAGCAGGTATTTGCCGTAATAAATATCGCGGCAGAGAATCAGGAAAAATACGTTCAGCGCGACGACGAGGACAATATTGGTGATTTTGGCCTGCACAAATCGTCGCGCTTTGTTCTCGACCCGCAGCCGCGCAAACGGAATAGCCATGATGGCGTCAATAGCAACCAGCAACGCCACCCAGATCACAAATTTCTCCTGACCCGGATAGTTCATCCATACCACAAGCTGGGGCGTCAGCAGGATGATTAGCGTTGTGAACAGCAGGCTGACGACGATGACAATGCTCAGGGTTTCGTTGAATACTTTCGGCCGGTCGGCTGGTTTTCGGGCGGCAAACCGGAAAAAAGCCGTCTCCAGCCCGAGCGTGTAGATGGCCAGCAGAATAGCTACCCAACTGTAGAGTTCGACGTTGGACGCCAACTCACTCGGCTGGATGAATACGTACGTTTGCAGCGGAACCAGCACAAAATTGAGCATCCGCCCCAAAATTGTACTGATTCCATACAGGGCGGTATCACTCGCTAACTTCTTAAACGTACTCATCAGCAGGCCGTCGGTGCGGCAGGAATGTTCGGGACGCGTGGTTCAGGACGATGCGTCCCGAACGGCAAAGTTAAGACCTTTGGCTATCTTTGACCTTCAAATGAACAATGAGAAATGTACCGTGCGGGCTGGTACGCCGGAACGGACCCCGAATGAATAATGCTGGGGCAAGCATTATTCATTGTATCTACGCCATTACTCATCCTCCATTATCCATTCTGCATTACCTATGAAAATCTCCTCAGCCCTGATCTCCGTTTTTTATAAAGACGGTCTCGAACCGATTGTCCGGCTTCTGCACGAGCAAGACGTAAAACTTTACTCAACGGGCGGTACGCAAACGTTTATTGAGCAACTGGGGGTTCCCGTAACGGCCGTTGAAAATCTCACCGGTTACCCGTCCATATTCGGCGGGCGGGTTAAAACGCTGCATCCGGCCGTGATGGGCGGGATTCTGTACCGGCGCGACGTTCCCGAAGACCTCGCCCAGGCCGACCGGCACGCCATTCCGCCGATTGACTTAGTGATCGTCGATTTGTACCCCTTTGAAGAAACGGTTATGGCGGGCGCGTCGGATGAGGACGTGATCGAAAAGATTGACATTGGGGGTATTTCGCTGATTCGGGCGGCTGCCAAAAATTACAACGACGTCCTGATTGTGTCATCGCGCAGTCAGTATGCCGACGTGCTGACGCTGCTCACCGAAACTAACGGCGCGACCGATCTGGCCGACCGCCGACAGTATGCCAAAGAAGCGTTCGCCGTTACATCGCGCTACGACACCGCTATTCAGGCGTATTTTGCGAATTCCAGTGGTCAGCAGTCTGCCGGTGCCGTTTCGCCGGAGGGGGAAGCAAGTCGGCGACAACTATCGACTAATGAAGGAATCTACGATTTCAGGAAGCTGTCGGCCAGCCACCTGCGTTACGGTGAAAATCCGCACCAGCAGGCTACGTTCTATGGCGATCTGGAAGCGATGTTTGAGAAACTGCATGGCAAAGAACTGTCCTACAATAACTTAGTCGACGTGGATGCCTGCGTGGGGCTGATCGATGAATTTTCGCCGGTCGATAGTGATTCTGATGCATCGGCCGCTGGAACGTCGGCTGCTTTCGCCATTATCAAGCACACCAACGCCTGCGGCATTGCTACCGCTCCAACCGCCAAAGAAGCGTACCTAAATGCGCTGGCCTGCGACCCGGTATCGGCGTTCGGTGGAGTGCTCATCACAAACGTACCGGTCGACCGCGAGACGGCCGAAGAGCTGAATAAACTATTCATGGAGATCCTGATTGCACCCGACTACGCGCCGGAGGCTCTCGATCTGCTGCGCTCGAAAAAGAACCGGATTCTTCTGAAACGCAGGCCCGTTGCGCTGCCGACGGTCATGTTCAAAACTATCCTGAACGGAGTGCTGGAGCAGGATAAGGACAGCCAGACCGAAACGTCCCACCAGTTCAAAACCGTTACGCAGAAGGCCCCAACTGAACCGGAAGTACGAGCGCTGGAGTTTGCGCTGAAGGTGTGTAAGCACACAAAATCCAACACCATTGTGCTGGCTAAAGAGAACGGAGCCGCCCACCAGCAACTTTTAGCCAGTGGAGTTGGGCAAACCTCCCGGGTGGATGCGCTGCGGCAGGCAATTGACAAAGCCCGTGCGTTCGGGTTCGACCTGACCGGGTCGGTGATGGCGTCGGATGCGTTTTTTCCATTCCCGGACTGTGTCGAGATTGCGGCCCAGGCAGGCATTACGGCGGTGGTGCAGCCCGGCGGCTCCGTTCGCGATGGAGATTCCATCGACTGCTGCAATAAATACGGGTTAGCAATGGTCACGACGGGCGTTCGCCATTTCAAACACTGATGCGGTTACTCTACACCATCTGGTGCGCGGTCTGTCTGATTGGCCTATACCTGATCCTGTTTCCGGTTCAGTTCGTGTTTCTACAGCGCGACACCTGGAAACCGCTGGCTCACCGCATCAATGCGATCTGGGGTCGTCTATTCGTCGCGCTGGCAGGCATACCCATTCGGGTGGAGTACCGGTTTCGACCCAACCCAAAGCAGACGTACGTTTTCTGCGCCAACCATTTCTCGTACATCGACATTGCCGTAATGGGTATCGTGGTGAAAAACTATTACGCGTTTGTTGGAAAGAGCGATGTGAAAACGATTCCGCTGTTGGGTTATATGTTCGCCAAATTACACGTGCAGGTCGACCGGAAGCAACCTAACAGCCGGGCTTACTCATTGGCGAAGTCGATCCGAACGTTGCAGGCCGGACGCAGCATCATGATTTTCCCGGAAGGGGGCATCGTTGCCAAAGACATACCGATAATGGCCCCGTTTAGAGATGGCGCGTTTACGATGGCCATTCAGCAGCAGGTGCCGATTGTGCCGATAACGCTGCTGACGAATCACCGCATCCTGCCCGATGATGGCCGCATCCGAATGCATCGTTACCCAATGCGGGCGGTGGTTCACGAACCCATCGAAACCACGGGTATGACGCAGAATGACGTGGAGCAGCTGAAACAGGAGACGTACCAGATTATTGACACCAGATTAATGAGCGAAAGAGTGAATTAGCGACTCGGTGCGCCAGCTCATTCACTCATTCACTCACTCATTCGCCATGAAAGTAGATCACGAAGCCTTACAAAAAATAGCGCATCTCGCCCGACTGGAAATCAGCCCGGAAGAAGAGACCGACCTGCTCAACAGCCTGAATGGCGTGCTGACGTGGATGGAGCAACTCAATGAAGTTGATACGACCGGCGTTGCCCCGCTGACGCACTTATCGGACGAGACGAACGTGTTACGCGACGACGTGGCAAGCAACCACCTCCCCCGTGAGCGGGCATTGGCCAGCGCCCCTCAGCACGACGGCCAGTTTTTTGAAGTTCCGAAGGTGCTGGAGTAAGGTATCCTGGACTTCAGCCCGTACCTATAATAGATTGGCTAATGGGGGAGCTTTACGGACTAAAGTCCGTGATACCTTATCGTACCCGGCTACTCAGCAACGCCCGGATAGGCGCGGCCACCCGTTCTGGATGGAAGAACAAGCTGAAATGGTCACCCGGCACTTCCACAAACGATTCATCAGGCACGCCCACGATGTTATCGGGACGGGCGTGGATGCGCAAATTGGGTTGAGCTGTCAATGGCGGCACCTTCGCGAACAGCGTTTGCAACTGTTGCCAGACGTACCGACGCGGCATCTGCACCGACCCGTCGATCAGACGGTTGTACAACTCGCGCGACCCGGCAAACGGGTATTTCTTCTTGAGGTAGTTGTTCAAAGTCCGGCTTTGGGTAATACCCGAGTTGACCAGAAGTCTTAAAATGGTGAGATTATCGGTGGGAAACAGGATTTTCTTTTGGTTGGTGAACGACGCCAACAGAATGGCCGCTGCCCCGCTCACCTGCTTGATGTTGATGGCCGTCCAGCCCCCCATTGAGTGCCCAATCACGACATCGTCAAGCGTAATGGCATAGTGGTCAGTTAGATACTGCGCCAGCAGCCGGACGTTAACCAGGTCGACCGGTTGCCAGCGAATAAACTCATCGGCAAGATTGATGCGGACGTACTCGGCTGGGGGGAGTAAGGGAACGAGTTTATCGAAAATCGTCGGGTCTTCAACGTAGCCGTGGATAAGGAAGATGCGGTTGGGCATAAGGAGTATAAGGGAAGAAGCAAAGCTGTCCTGTCGTGATTATATTTATGTCGTGACGAAATGGCCACTGCACGGCCTGCTACGTTCACTAGTTTTTAACAAGTCAGAAACGGCTTTTATCTCCGTGGTTTTATCAGCTATCTGACTATAAGCCAGACACAGGTCAATCTAACGTAGCAGCCCGTCCGGTATTTCCCGCGATGGGCTTATTTTTGCACGTTAAACGGGTTCGGCCCGCTCCCTACGAATGATTTCAAAGACATACGCCCCCCAGGAAATAGAAGCAAAGTGGTATCAGTACTGGCTTGATAACCAACTATTCAAATCGGTTCCTGATAATCGTGAACCGTATACCATCGTCATTCCGCCCCCAAACGTGACGGGGGTGCTGCACATGGGCCACATGCTCAACAACACCATTCAGGATGTGCTGATCCGTAAGGCCCGCATGGAGGGCAAGAACGCCTGCTGGGTACCCGGAACCGACCACGCCAGCATTGCTACGGAAGCTAAGGTAGTAGCGATGTTGAAAGAGCGCGGCATCAGCAAGAAAGACCTGACTCGTGAGGAATTCCTGGCTTACGCCTGGGAGTGGCGGGCGAAGTACGGCGGCATCATTCTCCAGCAACTCCGTAAACTTGGCGCTTCCTGCGATTGGGACCGGACGCGATTCACGATGGAACCAGTTCTGTACGATGCGGTGATCGACACGTTCGTGGACCTGTATGAGAAAGGTAAAATCTATCGGGGCGTTCGTATGGTCAATTGGGACCCGCAGGGCAAAACGGCCGTGTCCGACGAGGAGGTTATTACGAAAGAGGTTCAGCAAAAGTTAGTGTATATCAAGTACGCAATTGCTGGCCAAACCAACGAATTCATTACCATTGCCACCGTTCGGCCGGAGACGATTATGGCCGATGCCGCCATTGCGGTCAACCCGAACGATGAGCGGTATACCCATTTGCACGGTCGGAAAGCTATTATCCCGCTCATCGACCGCGAAATTCCGATTATCACGGATGAGTACGTCACAATGGATTTTGGAACGGGCTGTCTGAAAGTGACGCCCGCCCACGACCCGAACGACTATGCGCTGGGCATCAAACACAACCTGCCCGTGCTGGACATTCTTGCCGACGATGGTACGCTGAACGAAAAGGCCCGGATTCTGGTCGGTCAGGATCGGTTTGCCGCCCGGAAAGCGATTATCAAACTGCTCGAAGATGCCAGCAGCTTAGAAAAATCTGAAGAGTATAAATCGAACGTCGGATTCTCGGAGCGGACCAACGCCGTGATTGAGCCGAAGCTATCGCTGCAGTGGTTCCTGAAGATGGACGAACTGGCGAAACCCGCGCTTGAGAACGTCATGAACGATGGGATTCAGTTGTATCCGCCCAAGTTCAAAAACATGTACCGGGTCTGGATGGAGAACGTCCACGACTGGTGCATTAGCCGCCAATTGTGGTGGGGACAGCGGATTCCGGCGTTTTACATGCAGGACGGAACAATCATCGTGGCCCGCACGAAGCACGAAGCCCTGGAGAAAGTGCAGCACGAGAAACTGCTCTTCGCCATGACCGAGGCCGACCTGACGCAGGACGAAGACGTGCTGGACACGTGGTTTTCGTCGTGGCTCTGGCCAATGTCGGTATTTCTGCCATCCGGCAATGCCGATGATCCCAAAGCCGGACCAAACGATCTTGATTACTATTATCCAACTAACGACCTGGTTACAGCCCCCGAAATCCTGTTCTTCTGGGTCGCCCGGATGATTATTGCGGGTTACGAATACAAAGGCGAAGCACCGTTTAAAAACGTGTACCTGACGGGGATTGTCCGCGACAAGCAGGGGCGCAAAATGTCGAAGTCGCTGGGCAACTCACCCGATCCGCTCGACCTCATCGACCAATACGGGGCCGACGGTGTTCGCACGGGTATGCTGTTCAGTTCACCCGCCGGCAACGATTTGCCGTTCGATGAGAAATTAGTGGAGCAGGGGCGCAACTTCAGCAACAAAATCTGGAATGCGTTCCGGTTGGTGAAGGGGTGGAATGTAGAGACGCAACACCTTGGGTCTGCTCCACATCCGGCGTCTCTACCCATCCGGTGGTTCGAGGCAAAGCTGAATGCAACGCTTACGCAGGTTGAAGATGACTTCAGTAAATTCCGGATCTCCGATGCGCTGCAAGCGGTTTATAAGCTGATCTGGGATGATTTTTGTTCACAGTACCTCGAACTCATTAAACCACCTTTCGACCCGGCCACCGGAACGGCGCAGCCCATTGACCAGGAAACATACGACGCGACAATAACTTTTTTCGAGCGACTGATGTGTCTGGCGCATCCGTTCATGCCGTTTATTACGGAGGAAGTTTGGCAGGACATTCGTGAGCGTAAACCCGGCGACAGCATTTGCGTAGCACCATTCCCGCAGCCCGGCGCGATTGACGCGCAGATGTTGACCAGTTTCGAGACATTATTTGAAGTCATCACCAACGTGCGCAACATTCGCAACGCCAAACAAATCTCACCGAAAACAGAGTTGCCACTGGCCATTAAAACTACCGCACCTGAACGGTTTCGGCCGCTTGAATCGCTGATTCGGAAGATGGCGAATGCATCAGAGATTAGCTATGTCAACGAGAAGGCTAAAGGATTATCATTCCTGATTAAAGGCGATGAATTCTTTGTCGACATTGCCGGGGAGATCGACGTAGCTCAGGAGATGGAAAGCACCCGCAAAGAGTTGGATTACCAAATTGGTTTTCGGGATTCAACGCTCAAAAAGCTCTCGAACGAGCGGTTCGTTACCAATGCTAATCCTGACGTGGTTGAGCGTGAACGCCATAAACTTGCCGACGCCGAGGCCAAGATTCAGGCATTGCAACAGCGTTTGCAAAATTTAACCGTGTAAGCGTCAGGTCGTAGAAGCTTGGTAACAGCTACGCGTCCCAGCTAAAGGTTACGAGCTTCTAGAGACTGTTGGTTGGTTTACCTTTCCTAAATTTAATAAATAGTTATCCTGTAATACTACAAGAAAGTAGCAGAATAATAGTACTTTTGCAGATAAACCTACGCTCAATTCATCAATGAATAAGTGCATATTTCTCGACCGTGATGGTGTACTGAACGAAGACCGGACTGACTATGTCTACCGGGTCGAGGATTTCATCATTCCTGATGGTGTTCCCGAAGCACTTCGGACGTTGAAAGAAGCGGGTTATCTGCTCATTGTCATCACCAACCAGGCGGGTATTGCCAAAGGCCTCTATACCCGCAACGATGTGATGGCGTGCTACCATTATTTGCAGGAACAGTGTGGTCACGTCATTGATGCTATCTACTACAGCCCGCATCACCCCAGCTACACAACCGAGTCGCTTACTCGGAAACCCGGCTCGCTGCTGCTCGAAAAGGCAATGGCGAAGTACAACATTCTACCCAATGAATCGTGGATGATTGGCGACGCCCCCCGCGACATGCAGGCAGGCAAGCGTGTTGGGGTTAGAACCGTGCGCATCGCTCATGAAGAAATTCACCCTACTGTTGATTGCGACGGCTGCGCTCCGAATTTGCTGGAAGCGTCACGGTTCGTATTAGAGCAGGCGTAAACAGTCATCCCGAACGGCTTCAGTGCCGATTTACTGACTACGATTGGCCATTGCCAACGCGTTCATGATGATTTAGCTTTGACTCACAATTTGGGATGACTCACGTGTTTTGAAACAGTTTTGCTTTAAACTACTCCACTTCGCTCCCGGGCCTGAACAGAGTCGTAATGTTTGGCTAAGCAGTGATACAATACCAGTTCATAAGCCCGCTGCTTGGAAGGAAACAGCCGATTAACAATCATGTGAATCAGGCTGCTGATAATACTGAATAACTGTCCGGAGTCAGCAATGGCGGCTGATAAATTTTGGAGTAAGTTCGCTTGAGTAGACTCCCATTCGTCAAGGCCAGCGGCCGCCGGAAAATTATCCGCGAAGGCCTGGCACATTAACGGTCGATACGTCCGGTATTTTTCGTTAAGTTGATGACGTAGGGCCGAGTTACCGCCAAACTCCCGAAAAAAGTTTTCTTTCATCAAGTCCAGGAGCATTCGGCAGGCAGCCGTCGACAGTCCCGTTCCCATCAGTAGCCGGTCAATTTTGCGGATGGCGAAGGCAAAACGCAGGTTCTCGTCGAATTCGTCGCCCGTCCGAGTCATAAACGCCAGCGTGGACAGACTGTCGCAGTGAAACAGCGTCTCGCACAGGCCAATGTGTTCCATCCCGTACCGCTCAAATTCGCGCTGGTATGTATCCACCTGCACCCGATGTACTACCCCGGCTTCGACCGATTCGTGCAGCGCCTTTTCCACGGCCCGCACCACGTGGTGATAAAACTCCAGATGCGGGTTGCCCCGAAAGCGGAGCCGTAAATGTGGATCTGTGTCTTTGTAACGGACAAAAAAGAACGCCTGAATCATCTGCGTTTTCAGCAACTGCTGCACCACCGGGTAAATAGTTTGCAGTAGCAGGGCGTCGGACGTTTTTTCGCCGGTATATACCTTCAGGTAGAACCACTCGCTGCCGACCGAAAATTTGCGCTGGGGGAGCTGCGTGTTCGTCTGGCTCAAACCCGGCAGAGGGTGGGCTTGGGCGTTATTGAACGGAATAATGAGTTCGTGAGTGAAGTGGTCGCGCTTGTTAGCCAGCGGGCACTGGTCGGGCGGGGACAGAAACTCGATCAATCGAATAGTATCAGTCTGCCCAGGTAAGCCAGCCAACCGGCGAATCTCGGACGAGAGTAACGCCAGCGATTCGGGAACGTGCATGGCAATGAACAGTTCATTATCGCCCTGCGCCAGCATGAACTGATCGGGTAAACCCGCTGCCGTCAGTTGCGCCACTAACCGCAGTGGATTGTCGGGCGTGAGGCTGCGGGCTTGCAGTTGCCACGTAGCGCGGCTAACGATTACCTTGTGATAGCGAACGCGGGGCAGATACGCCTGCGTCCGCAGAACGCCCCAGTTCCAAATCACGTTGAGGTGAACGTCCTGCGCCTGAAGATCACACAGAAACCGATAGATGGGTAGCCCCTGCGCAAAATTGTGGGCGTTTGTCAGACGCGGAATTACCCGCTGGTTCAATCGCTTCGAACGTAACACGACCTGATTATTACGAACCGATACCATCAGATCGGACAACGCAATCTGAAAATCTGGCTTAACTGACGCCTGACCCATGTACGGAATTTCGTAGGGGTGGATGGTTGGGCGAGTTAGGATGTTGCCAACGCGGTTTTCGGGCAGGTGAACGATTTCAGCAATGATTACGTCGGGGTGATGCACTTCTTCGGCGGCAGCGCAGGTGCGGATTCGCTCGGCCAGCGCCGGATCCCCTTCACCAAACCGACTCATCAGGTTTACCGCCGATGGCCCTTTGCAGGCTAACAGATTGAATTGAAAATCACCTTCATCCAGGGTCTTTTCCGAGCGGGCCAGCAGCGACCCAAACGCGTAGAAACTGTCGGGAATTAACGCCGATAGGGGTTGCTTGCTGCCAATGTAGACCAGATCGCCGTCGGTCAGTACAATTTCGCCCTGCGCATTAGCAACCCGGCTTGTGCGCAGGGCGTCGGCGTATTTGTCCATCACAAACGTTTGCCACCAGTCCCAGGTGGTAGTTGGTGCCGTGGCCGTGGTTGCGAATGACAGATCGTCGATCAGGGGGGCGTAGCCAACGCCGAGTGTCGAACCGGAGCCGTATCCAACGCCAAATTCCCCATCGAGAGCCAGCGCCAGCGGAATTTCTTCATCTTCGTACCGATTGTGAAACCGCCGTCTAAACTCGTCCAGATCAGGACAAACGTTTGGCTGGTTGAGCACCATCAGTTTTTCCAGGTCGCGCTGTAGGTGCTGCATGGCGCGTTCGCTCAATTGCAGGGATGGATTATCAAAAAACGTATCGACCTGCACAATATCGGCTGCGGGTGGGCTGATGGCGCGGTCCAGAAACCACTGCCGGGTTTGGTCGTAAGCGCCTAATCGGTCGGGTTGGCACAGGTGCGCCTGCAACTGGCGCAGCTCGTTGGCAACGTGGCCTGTATTGGTCAGTGATGCAATGCGCTCCGTCAGCCGGTTTAGGTAGTGCAATCCGGTGACGGTCGGCTCAATCTCGAACAGGAGCAGTTGTCCTTCAATGAGTTGTTCGATAAACTCAACGGCTTCGTCCGGTTCCGCCCGCAGTTCGGTGAGCAAAGCTGCCAGTTCACCAATGGTCGCGCCATTGCGGGCTGCGCTGAGAACAACCGTCAGGTACTGATCGCCCTCCACGGCGCTGATGAAGTAGTGGCGTTTTTCGCGGTCGCGCTGCTGCTCCACGTAGCGCAGCGACGAACCTACCGTGTAAAGCGATGAGTTTGGAAAAAGCTTGAGTTGCTTCCGAACATCAGGCTGGTCAGTGAGCCACCGGCAAATGGCCAGCAGGCAGTCCATATCGACCCGCGTGTGGGTGCGCAGGGTGTCAACAGTGCCACCCCGGAGCCGGGTATACTCGCCAAACGTGCCCATTGTGCAGCCCGCAAACAGACCGTAGGGCGTGGCCCGGCTACACATTCGGATCAAATATTTATGAAGCGTTACGAGCAGTTTTTCCCGATCAGGCAGCGTCTCGCCCGACAGCCACCGCCGGAAGCGTTCGTAGAGCGTGGGCGAAGCGGCAAAAATGGCCTCCTGTGCCAGTGGGTCCTGATAATGGTGTCGTAAAAGTTCTTCGAGAGATTGGGTGGAAAGTTGGTCGTAAAATTTAAGTAGCTTGTTAACCGGATACGTTGGTTGACGTATAACGAAAAAGTCTTTTAGTTGGATCATAAAAGGAGCACGTTCGCAGTTGAGGGACAACTAAATTACGGCTCACCTACTATGCTACCAAAGAAATCGTTGCTTTTTCGACCAATTTGCAAAATAAGTTATTGTTATCTTTTGGTTAGAAGAAACAGTATGTAACTATATTCTTTGTATACCTTGTCAGCCGTATCGTGCTACGTACTGGTCCATGCTATCCGCGAACCGCTCAAATGAGTAGGGTTCGGTCAGGAAATCGAACGGGTGCAGGTTCAAGTGATTGAATAGATGCTGCGGATATGGCGAGGTGACAATGACAGCCGGGTGATTCCGCAGGGCATCCAAAAACGGACCGGGCACTTGTTCGCTGGGGTCCGCAAGCCGGAGAAATACCAGTGCACAATCGTCTGACTGTACGCAGGTAAGCATGTCCTCCGTAAACGCCCCGATCTGACCAAACTGGAGCCAGCCGGTGCGCTGGAGGTAATGGGCAAGTTGGCTTCGACTCGCCCTTGAGTAATTCAGGGTGAGGTAGGTTCGCAACGTTATCGACCGCCAATTGTAAGGTACTCACAAATAATATATGACTTGCCAGGTTTGGCGTTCGACATAGCTGTTGAAGTCAGACAAACAATCCGTTGTTTTTTCAACATTAGACGGGGGGCGGTAGCAATCGTTTGATTTTTCATGATTTTAGTAGAAGTTGGTTAGCATTATGATTGAAGAGTTCAGTTCGTGTCTTCCGACGATTCAAAAGTAGTGGATTGACACAGGTCAACTCAATTACTTTCGACAAATGGAGGAGTATAATTCGACCAACAGGCAAATTCCTTCGACCAGTGCGTTCAAACTCTTACGCTTGTCATGGTACTTACTGTCTCTAACCGCATGGTCAGTACAATTAGATACGTGTCTAAATTGGGCGTTACTACCAACTCATAACGGCCTTTATAAAGAGCGTCTAATCGCCGACGAACATTGACTAAGCCAATACCACCTGACTCTCTGTCTGAATGTACCAACGGTTCAGATTCAGCAGGCGGAGCTTCCCGTCGGTGGGGTACGCTGTTTTGGACACGAAACACCAGTTTACCGTCTGTTAAGTTGGCACTTACCTGCACGTAGGATGGTTCAGTAGCCCTTTTGACTCCGTGTTTAAAGGCGTTTTCTACGAAGGCAATCAACAGCAGGGGTGCAATCTGATACGCCGACGGGTTGCCACTCTGTTCATAGTCAATGACGACGTATTGATCCGACAGGCGGTTACGCTCTAAATCAAGGTAATTTTGAATGTAGCTCAGTTCTTTGTCAAGAGTAATCTTGGCTACATCCGTCTCGTACAGATTGTACCTCATCAGTTCAGACAGGCGCAGTATCAAGTCAGCCGCCTGCTCATCAGAGTCGAAGACGCGGGCATAAACGCTGTTTAGCGTGTTGAATAGAAAGTGCGGATTTACCTGAGCCTTTAAAAAGCTTAGTTCCAGCGCAAATTTATCTTTCTCAGCAGTAACCAATCGTTTTTGATAATCTATGATATCTCTAAAGCCTTTGGTCACTAACATGAATATTGGCAGAAAACAATTGTAAGATAAATTCCAAAGAAACACCCGTAAACTGGTGAAGCATCCTAACCAACCGGCTTCCTGAACCATTCTAAAGATTTTCCTTACGTATGTGAACTTTCCATCTGGACGAACTTTATTACTTATTGAATCTAAATAATAAAATAGCAAATAATTGATCTGATAAATCACAAAAAAGACGGTCGCCAGAATTAGAATTAACTTAGCGTAGTCTCGTTTATAGAAAAATTTAGGAAATACGTAATGGCCTATGCTATAATATAAGACCATTGCTTGAAAGAGAGCTGCGAATGAAGCCACGCTACCTACCCGTTCATTATCTTCAAATATTCTTGGGTATGTATCTTTTATCAGCAAGAAATAAACGGCAAGCCACATCGCTACATGCCCCCCCACGCGGAAAGCCCGGCGATGGCGTTCGTAGAAAGCTAATAAAGTGGGACGAGAAAGAGCCTGAGCTTCCATAGTGAAATGACCGAGTTACTCTGTTTCCGTGCCTAACGAGCCTACGTGTCTGTCGCATTACCAGCAAACGCATCTATCGACAGACATTCATCATTGGTCGAAGAAGCGGTTGCATTAGTCGAAAATAATTCTTTTCTGCTTACGGGTCATATTGTTTTGTGACAGTCAAACAAGGCCAAAACCTCAAATGAACTGCTGTTATGAACCCAATTGCCACTAAACTCCGCAAACTTCGGGAAATTCACGGTTACCCGCAGGAGTACGTCGCCTTCCAGTTAGGCGTTAGCCAGGCCGCCTATAGCAAAAAAGAAACCGGCCGCACCGAACTGTCACTGACCGTTCTACAGCAGGTCTCCTCACTTTACAAGATTAGCCTGATGGATCTAATTAACCTCAACATGCAGGACCTGCTTATTATGGCCGTTCGCCAGCAGTAACCTTCACATCATGTTCTTCTTCAACTCGTTCATCACTGTTTCACGGTAGGTAACGCCAATGGTCACTTTCCTGCCGTCGAGGGTGGTAATCTGGTTGCCATCGATTTCTTTGATAGACTGCCGCCGGACGATGAACGAGCGGTTCACGCGCAGAAACTGCGAAGGCGGCAGCATTTCCTCCAACTTACTCATGGTCATGTGGGTCACTACGGTGCGCGTGGTGAGGTGCATTTTCAGGTAATCTTTCATCCCCTCAGCAAAGACAATATCTTCGGGAGCCACCCGCACCAGCTTCTTGTCCTCCTTGATCAGAAAATACGGTATGCGTTCGCGGGGGTCGACTGGCTCCCGCGATTGATTGCGGGCGGGCGGACGCGTGGGTGTCGGCGCGGTAGGGTCCACCATAAAGCCAAGCCTCTTCGTCACGCGATTGATTGCGTCCAAAAACTTGTCGAAACCGGCCGGTTTGAGCAGGTAATGCGTCACGGACTCAAACTGATACGTGTCGGCCGCGAACTGGGGTGACGCCGTCACCATGATTACCATCGGGTGCGGCATTGGCAGCGACTTCAGAAATTCGACACCAGTCATGTACGGCATTTCCACGTCCAGAAACAGAATGTCGGGTTTAAGCTCCTGAACGTGCTCCAGCCCCTCAAACGGATCGAGCGTCTTCCCTACTAAATTTAAATAAGGAACGCGCTCAATGTACTTCGACATAATGTGGTGCGCGGGCGGTTCGTCGTCCACCAGATAGCAAGTGAGTCTTTCATCCATGATATTGCAATATATTCATTAACCGCTTGTTGTAGTATATTGATTGAAGAAGCGGTTACGTTTGCCGAATTGCTTATATCCGCTTGAGTCTCATTAGTCTATACCACACAATCATTGGTCGGGGGAAGCGGAGCATCGGCCGAATAACCTATGTCCTACGAATTTCATTTGTCTATAGTAGACAATCATTGGTCGAAGAAAACCGGGCATTAGTCGAAGCAAATTGCTGGGTGTAGTCCACTCCCGTTGCTTCGTACCTATTAGTCAACCTCTCATCCCTGGACCCGATGAAACTACTAATTGAGAACGGACCAAGACCTACAGCAATGAATGGTCCGCCGGTGCGGTTAAGGCCCAGAACGGCGTGTCATTAGCCATCGACCGGGGCTGTCCGGGCTGCGCGGCCCCAACGGGGCGAGCAAATCGAGTCTGATGGGCATCGGCATGCTGTTGGAGTCGCTGGCCGAACACCGGGCCCTGATGATGAAACCATAGTAGATACCGCCATTCCTGCGCCACGAACTCGACTATTACCTCAGCGGTCGGCGGGAGAGAGCAAGAAGGAGCAGCCTCTGTCAATGAAGCGACCGTGAAGTCGTTGGGCAAGCAGTTCGTGGTGACACTCGGTATATTGGCCGAAATCGACACGCTGAATCTGCTCATCGACCGCCACCCGAAAGATAATGTGAAGACGGTAGAATAAGTTTGTAATTAGCTAACGCGAAAACATCATCCGCGTCAGCTAACCACAAACCACAAACTGTTAACTACTCCAGCCCAAACGCCGACAATTTCACGAACTCACTTACGCGGGCCTGAATCTTGTCCTTCGTCAGGTTCATGATTCGCTCGGCCCCGAACTTTTCGACGCAAAACGAGGCCATTGCCGAACCGTAAATGATGGCCCGCTTCATGTTCTCGAACGAAATGTCGTCGGTTTTGGCTAAATGACCAATGAAACCACCGGCGAAAGTGTCGCCTGCGCCGGTTGGGTCGAAGACTTCGGCCAATGGCAGGGCGGGGGCAAAGAAAATTTGACCGTCGTGAAACAGCAGCGCCCCATGTTCGCCTTTTTTGATGATGACCGTTTGCGGTCCCATCTCCCGGATTTTAGCTGCGGCCGTCACTAATGCGTATTGGCCGGTCAGTTGGCGGGCTTCCTCGTCATTCACCACCAGCACGTCGACCATCGGAATCAGCGTCATCAAGTCGGGTCGGGCGATTTCGATCCACAGGTTCATCGTGTCCAGCACAATCAGTTTGGGACGGTTACGCAGCCGACCAATTACCGTTTGCTGAATGGCCGGGGCCGTGTTGCCCAGCATCAGGTACTGGCAGTCCTGGTACGAGTCGGGAATGACAGGGTCGAAGTTCTCCATCACGTTCAGTTGCACCTCCACCGTATCGCGGGTGTTCATGTCGTTGTGGTACTTCCCCGACCAGAAGAACGTCCGTTCGCCTTTCCTCACTTCCAGCCCTTCGGTGTTGACGCCGTGCCGGTTGAGGTCGTCAATCATCGACTGCGGAAAATCGTCACCCACCACGGCCACGAGGTTATTTTCGTCGGTGAAATACGACGCCGAGAGGGTGATGTACGTGGCGGCACCGCCGATGATTTTGTCGGTCTTGCCGAATGGGGTTTCCAGCGCATCGAACGCTACGGAACCAATGGTTAGTAAGCTCATTGTACTTGGTTTATGAGTTTGTAGTTTGTTCGGTTCCCCGCCGGGATTTGTAGCTAGCTGACGCATAAAAACAAACGCGTCAGCCAGCTACAAATCCCGGCGGGGAACCGAACAAACTATAAACTGATTTACTTCTTCCGCCCAATCACCGGGCAGCGTTTAAATGGTTTGGTTCGGTCGAACAGGTAGCGGTAAGTGACGTGCGTTTTAACGATGGTTGAACCCAACTGACTCACGAACCGCACCATAATCGGGTTAAAATCGCCCACCCAGTTCATCTCCAGTTCGGTGTATTGAAAGGCCGGATTATAGGCGGCTTCGTGGGGCATTCGAAGCGCAATGGCCGCTTCGAGGCCTTTACCCTGATGGTCCGGGGCCACGCCGAATACCACGCCGAACGCCTTGCGGTTGGTTCTACGGATCATGTGCCATAGAAATTTCACCTTACCGATCAGATCCAGCTTGCCATTTACATATTTGAAGACCTGGTTCAGTTCGGGCAGGCACACGAAAAACGCGACGGGTTCCTCGCCGTAATACGCAAAATAAATAATCTTCTCGTCAAGCACTGGCTTCAGTTTTTGCATCAGCCCCTGCGCCTGCCCGGCCGACATTTCCTTCACGCCACTGTGCCCGGCCCAAGCCGCGTTGTAAATATGGCGGAACTGCTCGGCGGCTGCGGGCAGTTGCCGCTTGTCGATGGTTCGGAAGCTGTAATCAGAATTTTCGTAGATGCGCTGGGCGCGGTCTTTCACGGCCTGCGACATGCTCGTCAGCCGGGACCAGGTTGTTGGAATGCCGAATGTGAACTGCTTAAAATAATCCTGAAAGCCGTAGGTCTCGAAAAACGGAACGTAGTATGGCTTTGTGTAGGGCATACAGTAGTTTGGCTCCCGGTCGAAACCATCCACCAACAAACCCCACCAGCGGTCGCGGTCGCCGAAATTGACGGGGCCGTCCATCGCTTCCATACCCCGGCTTTGGAGCCATGCTTTGGCCGCGTCACACAGCATAAACGCAGCCGTTTGATCGTCGATGCACTCGAAAAAGCCCAAGCCACCCGTCGGTTGATCGTTGTCAAGATTGGCAATTTCGCGGTCTATGAAAGCCGCCACGCGCCCGATGGTTTCGTCGGCATCGCTCAGTAGCAGATACCGGATGCATTCGCCGTTCTCGAATCGCTTGTTGCGGGACGGATCGAACACTTCAGCTACGTCCGTATCCAACGGCCGTATCCAGCACGGATCGTTTCGATAGAGCCGCACGGGAAACTGGATAAACTCACTCTGGTATCTGGCGTTTTGGCCAACCTCAACTACCTGCATTCGGGTTTCGCGTAAATTGGGTGCGAATATAGCCAAAACGGGCGGGGTCATTTTAGCTTTGGCAAAGGCTGTGCGCTTGAGTTTAGACTTTGCCGAAGTGCGTGTCCACCATTTTCCGTCGTACAATCCGTAACTTGCAGCCACTTTATAGGGTCATTTTTATCATGCTGACCGCCCGCAATGACACAACCACTTAAGTTATATAATACGCTTTCCCGCAAAAAAGAACTATTTGAACCAATCAGCCCGCCCTACGTTGGCATGTACGTTTGCGGTCCAACGGTTTACAACTATGTTCACCTCGGTAACGTCCGCACGTTTCTGACGTTCGACACCCTTTACCGGTATCTAACATTTATCGGCTATAAAGTCCGCTACGTCCGCAACCTTACCGATGTAGGACACCTGGTTGGGGACGGGGATGAAGGCGAGGACAAAATCGGGCGCATGGCCAAGTTGGAGAAGGTTGAACCGATGGAGATTGTACAGCGGTTTACCAACGACTTCCATACCGTGATGGCGCAGTTCAATGCCATTCCACCGAGCATCGAACCCACCGCCACGGGGCACATGATTGAGCAGATCGAGGCCGTTCTAACACTGTTAACTAAAGGGCTGGCTTATGAAGCTAATGGTTCCGTTTATTTCGATATAGAAACTTACAATAAACAAGGAGGCAACTATGGTAAACTATCGGGGCGCATTCTGGACGATCTGCTCAATGAAACCCGCGAGTTAGATGGGCAGTCAGAAAAGCGCAGTCCGCTCGATTTTGCGCTCTGGAAACGGGCCGCCCCTGAGCACCTCATGCGCTGGAACTCTCCGTGGGGTGCGGGCTTCCCCGGCTGGCATCTGGAGTGCACCTGCATGAGTACAAAATACCTGGGCACTCAGTTCGACATTCACGGGGGCGGTATGGACCTGAAGTTTCCTCACCATGAATGCGAAATTGCGCAGGGTGACGCCCTGACCGGCCACGATCCCGTTCGGTACTGGATGCACTCTAACATGCTGACTGTCAATGGACAGAAGATGTCAAAGTCGCTGGGTAATTCATTTCTGCCGTCGGAGTTGTTCGCGGGCGGTCACTATTTGCTCGAACAGGCCTATAGCCCCATGACGGTTCGTTTCTTCATGCTCCAATCGCATTACCGGAGTACGCTCGACTTCTCTAACGATGCATTGAAAGCGGCTCAGAAAGGCTACCGGCGTTTAGCCAATGGGCTTCGGGTTATCAAGATAATGACGTACCAGGAAGAAGCGGACATAGTGCCGGACGAAACAAAACAGGAAGATATTCGAAAAGCCGTCCAGCAGTTTTACGACGCTCTGAACGACGATCTTAATACGGCCGTTGGGATCGCGCAGTTGTTTACACTGTTAAAGTATGTTAACATGTTGTATTTGAACCAGCTTCAGGGGACTGTGCTGGGTGAGGATGTGTTTACCCTCCTGAAGACCTCATTCGTCACATTTATGCAGGACGTACTGGGTTTGGCCGAAGAAGGCACCGACAACCAGCCCGTGCTGGAGGGTCTGTTAACGCTGTATCGGGAGTACAAAGAGCAGCGGCAATACGACAAGGTTGACCAGATTCGTTCGTATTTTAAAGCGCAGGGGCTGGCCATTAAAGATATGAAGCACCAGATCGACTGGGCATACGAAGAATAACCAAACTATGAGCAGACCCACCTTATTCTTACTCGCCCTTGCTCTAACTGCTAGTGCCTGTAAAGAGAAGTCAAGCCAAACCGGTGCGACTCAAACCGCCGAACCGGCAATGGTGTCAGCACCCGCGTTTAACGCCGACTCGGCTTATGCCTATATCGACCAGCAGGTGAAGTTTGGGCCGCGCGTACCGAACACGCCCGCCCACGTAGAAACGGGCAGTTACCTGGTGGCTAAACTGAAGCAGTTCGGTTGCGAGGTGACAGAACAGGCGTTTGTGGCCACTACCTGGGATGGCAAAAAGATTAACGCCCGAAATATCATCGGTACAATTAACCCGCAGGCTAAGAAGCGCATTTTTATTTCTTCCCATTGGGATTCGAGGCCCATCGCTGACAACGACAGCGTAGCGGCTAATAAAACCAAGCCCATTCCAGCCGCTAACGACGGAGCCAGTGGTGTTGGCGTGATGCTTGAGTTGGCCCGTGCCATTCAACAGGCCAAGACAAAGCCGAACGTTGGCGTTGATTTCATCTGTTTTGACGTCGAGGACTTAGGAGATGGTGAGAAAGCAAGTAAAGACTTTGAAAAGGAAAGTGGCGATATTGATTACCTTGGCTATGGACTTGGCTCACGTTACTGGGCCAAAAATCTTCACAAACCCGGCTACTCCGCTTATTACGGTATTTTACTGGATATGGTTGGTGCCAAAGGCGCTACGTTTCCCAAAGAAAGCTATTCCGTGCAGATGGCCCCCAGTGTTGTTAATAACGTCTGGCAAACGGCCAGTCGATTGGGGTACAGTCAGTATTTTGTCGACGCACCAGGCGGACAGATTACGGACGATCACGTTGCACCAAACACCATTGCCAAGATTCCAACGATTGATATTATTCAGTTAAATACGCAAACCGGTGGCTTCTTCCCGGCCCATCACACCTTAGCCGACGATATGAGCAACATTGACCGGGGTACGCTGAAAGCTGTCGGCCAAACGCTATTACAGGTGCTCTATAATGAACAATGAAAGAATGCGTGACCCTGAATTGACGAGCGGCCTTGAACGAACGGTAATATACGTTTCATTGCTGACTCTACTTATTGCGCTATCCGTCAGTTGCGGCCCGGCACCCGATACGTTCGGGAAACTCGATCTGAAAAAATGGCGGGGCGACCGGGGCGGCTGCAACGGCGTTCGGTCTACGCTCGTGCCTGCTTTCAGAGCCGAGATTCAAAATTTAAAAGGAAATTCAGCCAACACCATCGGCGAGTTGCTCGGCCGACCGGACATTAATCAAATCGCCGACCGCAACCAGAAATACTACATCTATTTTTTGGAGAAGGGTACTCATTGCGACCGACCCAGCGAAAAGTCGAACAGCCCGTCGGTTGCTATTCGCATGAGTGCTATCGGATTAGCTACTGAAGTCACATTTCAGAACGGGCTGCCGTAGCGTAGATGGTACCCATCGGCTTCAGCCCGTGACTACACCAAAACCCTGTGTACTACTGCTGATTATGGTCACGGGCTGAAGCCCATGAGTACATTACACGTAGAATTTCTTCCGCTCAATCATCTCTTCCACCACGTCTGGGACCATGTAGCGGATAGAGCGGTTCGCCCGGATGCAGTCACGAATAAACGTAGCCGAAATGTCCAGCAACGGGGCTTCGACCAAGCGAACGTTTGGGTGTGATTTAAAGGGACTTTCTGTGGCCGGTTCGGCCTTCCGGTGTGGGCGTGGGTAAACGTTCAGGCCGTAGTATTCTAAGATCTTCCCGTGATTTTTCCAATTGGCAAACTGCGCCAGATTGTCTTCGCCCATGATAAGCCGGAACGTGTGCTGTGGGTATTTTTCACCTAATCGAGTCAGCGTGTCAATCGTGTAGCTGGGTTTGGGCATCGAGAACTCGATGTTGGTTGCTTTCAGGCGGCTGTTATCGGCAATAGCCCGCTCCACCATATCGAACCGGTCGAATTCGTGCAGCAGGCTCTTTGTCTTCTTGAATGGATTCTGGGGCGATACCACAAACCAAACCTGTTCTAAGTCAGTCATTGTTGCCATTGTGTTGGCAATTATCAGATGACCGACATGAATGGGATTGAACGAACCAAAGAAGAGACCGATGCGCAAAATGAGTTTGTAGTTTGTAGTTCATGGCTCGTAGTTGAAATAACTACGAGCCATGAACCTGTTTTAAATCACTGTCCTCTTCACCGGCACGATCCCCTTTACAAAATCATCGACTAATTGCTGGGCTTTTTGCAGCGATGTTTCCAGGTCGTCATTGACCAGCACTACATCAAATTTGTTCTGGAAGCTCATTTCAAAGTGCACCTTAAAAAGCCTTTTGGATAAACTTTCTTCGGTTTCAGAGCCGCGTCCAATCAGGCGCTGACGGAGTGTTTCCTCATCCGGCACTTTCACAAAAACGCCCAACGCTTTATCACCGTAGTACTCTTTCAGCTTCAGGCCGCCCTGCACGTCTACATCGAACAATACATGTTTCCCGCTATCCCAAAGGCGCTGAATCTCGGATTTGAGGGTACCGTAGAATGCACCAACGTACACTTCTTCCCATTCTACAAATTCGTCGTTGTCAATTTTCTGCTTAAATTCTTCAGGGGTCAGGAAGTAATAATCTTTACCATTTTGTTCACTACGGCCCCGGCGGTCGCGGGTGCAGGCCGAAATAGAAAAGCCGAGATTTGAGTTCTTGGCCAGTAAATGCTTTACGATGGTGGTTTTGCCAGAGCCAGAAGGAGCCGAAAAGATGATGAGTTTACCGTCCAAGATAGCGCTTGATTTTATGATAAGGCGTTAAACTAATTGGGGTAACCAAGGGTCGGCGGATACCGGTTCCTTAGTTACCCCAATGGCAAGTACAGATGTAATCAGCTAAAACTTAGAATTTTCGATTTAATCGTTGCCACCAGTTCCTCCGGGCAACACCGTTTTTCCATTCGTTTCGTCAGTAACTCTTTAACTTCTTTTTCAAGATGATACATCCGTATGCAGGGCTGACAACTTTCGAGGTTGATCTTCAACTTAGCAAGTTGCTGTTCGGTGGCTTCCCCGTCCAGAATTAACTGAATCATCTTTAAACAGTCCGCCTGATGGTTGCAATGTTCTTTCATTGCAAGATGCGGGATGGCGGGAGATGACGATGGCAACGACGTTTGCATTGGAAAAGTTTTATTTATTCCAAGAATAATAATACCGTTAAGTTATCAGGAGAACCAAAACTGGTAGTAGAAAAGTTCGGCTTATTCGTCAGATTCTTCTTTATATCCCATTGAAGATGCGTAATCACGCAATTTATCCTTCAGTAGGTTTCGGGCACGGTGCAATCTGGAGCGTACGGTTCCGATTGGAATGTCCAGTATTTTAGCCATTTCTTCGTACGTGAATCCTTCAATATCACAAAGAATAATGACTGTTCTAAAATCAACCGGCAACGAGTTTAGGGCAGTTGCTACTTCATCACCAATTAGGTCAGAAACAGACTCGGCCCGTAGGTCAACGGTATGCTCAGTCTCGGCATCTTCCGAATTATAGGTAGTTTCAACATCCTGATAATCGACCTTTGCCGGTTCCTTACTTTTCTTCCGATAATCGTTAATGAAGCTGTTCTTCAGTATGCGGAACAGCCATGCTTTTGCGTTAGTTCCTTGCTCAAACGACGAAATAAACCGAAAAGCCTTTAAATACGTGTCCTGTACGAGGTCGTTGGCATCGTCCTCATCCGTCGTTAACCTGAAGGCAAAGTTGTACATAGAGTCTATGTGGGGCATAAACTCCTTATTGAAAATCCGGTACTTCTGCTCATCGGTATAACCGCGGGCGGGGGCATCGGCCTGAGACTGCTCGACAGAAGTTTCGTCGATGGGCTGTGTTTGGTCCGGTCCGGCGTCCCGGTCGTCGCGAGTTGGCGTATCTGACATAACTTGGGGTATGGTCGCCATAAAAGTAATAGGTATTTGCCGTTTACCATCGGCCGTATTCAACGAATTACCGAAGGATACAGAGCCGATTCATTGAAGTGCCTGCCTAACGGAATGCAAAAATCAATCCTTTGTTCAGAAGAAAGGTTTAAAATGAGGTAAATGTGACTATTTGGCAGTGAACGTTTTAATCAATACCCGCGTTAAAGCCGGTTAATTGCTACCTAAAAGGGGGAGTGATTAACCGGCTTCGCTGTAAAAAGACTATTAAACAGCCACTGACTTGAAATACCGTTTTAGCCATGAGTCAGCCGCCCGCAGGTGCCAGTTCGTCAGGAATTCGGCCTTAATTTTTACGAGTGTGTTAAATACTACCGTGTCGGGCGTGATAGTGCCGGATAGCACCGCCGTTTTAATAGCGGGCAGTTCAATTGTCATCACCGATCCATCTACTCCCCGGACAGCCGCTGAGCGGTCGAAGAAGTCAATACCAAGCGACTCGCCAAGTTGGCGCAGTGTCCGCACCGATGCGTCAATGGAACAGCCACTCGGCAAGTTGTAGCCTTCGTCCACGCCCACAATCACAAACTGGTTTTCTATCACCTGGGCCGATGCCAGCAACGCCTGCCCGTGTGCCGCCCAATAACTAAGCGCTGGTTTCAGTTCCTGATTGATGGCGTTTACATCGCCGTCCGAAAGCGGGCGGTTGGCCTGATACACCCACACGCGGGCATCGTCCGGCAGTTTATCAAAGTCGATCCACATAGTTTTAATGAATGATGGATAATGAATAATGTAAAATGGATAAGGCTACTGTCGAGCAATTAATTCGGGGCCGCCCGTGCGCATCATTATGCATTAACCATTGTACATTCCTACAGTCCCTCTCCCTGGGCGATGAGTTCCGAAATGTCGTAAACGCGGACAGAGTCCTCGCGGTTCTGATTCTTAACCCCGTCAGACATCATAGTCATGCAAAACGGGCACGAAACGGCAATGGTATCGGCCCCGGTTTGCAACGCTTCCTGAACCCGCTCCACATTAACGTCCTTTTTACCGGGTTCGGGTTCTTTGAAATATTGACCGCCACCGGCTCCGCAACACAATCCATTGGCCTTCACGCGCTTCATCTCAACTAAGTCGGCATCTAAAGCGGCTAACACCTCACGGGGTGCTTCGTAAATTTTATTTGCCCGGCCGAGGTAACACGAATCGTGGAATGTGATCTTACGTCCCTTAAACGACTCGCCGTCTTTTACCTTAATGCGCCCATCGCTGATTAGTCCCTGCAAAAACTGGGAGTGGTGAATCACTTCATAATCGCCACCGAGTTCAGGATACTCGTTTTTGATTGTGTTGAAACAATGCGGACAGGCCGTCACGATCTTTTTAACATTGTAGCCGTTCATCACCTGGATATTCGACATAGCCTGCATCTGAAACAAGAACTCGTTCCCTGCCCGACGGGCCGGATCGCCCGTGCAACCTTCTTCCGGACCCAGCACGGCGAATTTGATACCAATGTGATTTAAAATCCGAACGAAAGCGATGGTTACGCGTTTGTAGCGGTCATCGAACGAGCCAGCGCAGCCAACCCAGAACAAAATTTCAGGTTGATCTCCCGACGCGGCCATCTCAGCCATTGTCGGTACGGTATATGTTTTTTCGGTTGTTGCTTCCATTTGTATCAGGGCGAAACGGATTGTGGCTTAAACCACTTATTTACGGATGGGGAAGTTTGCTTTGTCTGCCGGTAAGCCAGCCACACGAAATAGCCGACGCTGACGACAATGCCAATTTCCATTAAGTATTCAATCAGGTAAGGCCACTTGCTGAGCCGTGTCGGATTTGAATAGATTGGTGCGCCCATCTGCCACCACACTGACGGATGCACAGCGGCCAGAACATTCAGCACCAACAAAACCGATATATGTCGGGCGTTCTTCCAGTTGGGAAACAGGATCAGCAGTGGTAAGGCATAGATAAACACATAGTTTCCGAATGAGCTTTTATGGACGAACATGATTAGGCCGTAACACAATACCCACAGAATAGGCAAAGCGTATTCATACGTTACACCACTACGCCGGAGTTGCCAAGCTCCGTAAGCCGATACCCCCAACACAACCAGCAGGCCAGCCGCGCTTAACAAGCCTGCGTACGAGGTGAAGTCGCCAATGAGCGGAGCCAGCACGGTTGGCAGATTGGGCGCAAACGGCATGTTAGCAAACATGAGGGGCGTCAGCATACCGTCGCCAGTGAGTACATATAGCAGAACAAGCGCCGGTAAGCCAGCCACCAATAAGCCTGCTACGTACTGCACGGGCCGATGAACCCAAAATACTAACGCGGCAATAATCAGCACCGCCAACGCTTTGGTTATAATAAGCATGGCTGCCATCAGCAACCCCATTCGGAACGCATTGGCGTTGTCCGCCCATATCCATAAACTCACGACGCCAAACAGCCACATCCAAACGTCTTCCTGCCCACCCACTACACAAAACACGAGTGGTCCGGGCAGCGCTAAATAGAGTAATGCCGATAGCTGAGCCACGCTACCCTGTCGCGGGCGGAAGAAGCGGTACGTCAGCCACCAAGCGGCACCCTCTACCATAATCATCAGCAACACGACACTTTTCGCACTGTGCCAGACCAGAAGCGGCAATGCCGTAACGTAGGCAAAAAGTGGGCTGTAGGGCGACCAGAAATCACGATACACAACCTCACCCCGGAGTGCATGACTGGCCGCGTCGTAGAATACGGGCACATCAGAATGAGGATCAAACCCCATCCAGAGGTAGATAATCACAAACGGTACTAACCGGCACAGAACGAAGGCAACCAGCAGAAGTCGATTAGCCAATGGCTCCGGCACGTTCAGAATCTGGTTTTGAAACCGAACTCCGATAACAACCGCCAATGCCCCAACGAAGGCAATCAGACTTTTAATCAGGATAACAGTCATGAATCATGTCAATGAGGAGCGAAAAGGTACGACCCTGGCATGGCTTTTTCAAACTATCCTACTTTGTGCTCACTGGCTCATTAACCTGGTCAGCCCAGTTGAAGCGGTCGCTCGGCGAGAATTTCCACGGAGCCATGTTGTTCTCAATATTGCTGAACATAGCGTTCCACGAAGCCGGAGCCTGCGATTCTTCCATAACCCGGTACCGGCGCAACTGTAAGATAATATCGAGCGGGTTAATGTTAATGGGACAGGCGTTGATGCAGGCCTGACACGTGGTGCAGGCGTTGAGTTCTTCGGCCGTGATATAGTCGTCGAGCAGCGATTTCTCGTCACGGTAGTCGTCACCGTTGGTTTGCCAGCCGCGCTGAATCTCTTCGAGCCGGTCGCGGGTATCCATCATAATCTTGCGGGGCGACAGTTTTTTGCCGGTAATATTCGCCGGACAGGCCGCCGTACAACGCCCGCACTCGGTGCAACTATAAGCGTTCATGAGGTTAATCCACTTCAAATCCTGCACGTCTTTCGCCCCAAACCGACCAACTTCTGCTGGTTGCTCCCCGTTGTCGTTCGCTTGGGAACCGTCCGGCTCGGTTGTGAGCGGCAAGCCGAGTGCCAGTTGTACTTCCTTCGTAATTTCGGGCATGTTCTGCATCTCGCCCTTAGGCTGCAAATCGGAGAAGTACACGTTTGGGAAGCCGAGCGCAATGTGGAGGTGCTTGGAATACGTTACGTAAACGGCAAATGCCAGAATGCCGAGGATGTGGAGCCACCACGATGTGCGCTCATAAGCGACCAAGGCCGTGTCGCTGAAGCCACCAAACAGAGGTTTTAGAAACTGACTGATGATGAAATCAGGCACCACGCCCTGCAACTCACTATAATGACCCACACCCCGGTCCCGCAGGACACTGTCCGATGCGTCCCAGGTCAGGAACGCAATCATCAGGATAATTTCGGCGGTCAGGATAATGGTTGCGTCAGGGATAGACCAACCGAGCAGTTCGCGGTGCCGTTCGGCCTGTAAGCGTTCTACTTTCGTTACAAAGCGCCGGGTCAGAAACACGACACAAACGGCTAATACGCCAAACGCCAGCACCTCGAACACATTAATCAAAAACGGGTAGACGGGCGCTATGTAAGGTGCAAACAGCCGATGCGTTCCTAAAACACCGTCCAGTATAATTTCCAGTATCTCTAAATTGATGATGATGAAACCGGCGTAGATCACAAAGTGCATCACGCCCACCAGAACGTTAGTGAACATCTTTTTCTGGCCAAAGGCTACGAGCAACATGGTTTTCAAGCGCTCACCCGCATTATCGGTTCGGTCTTCCGGGCGGCCCAGGTTGATGGCGCGGGCAATCAGTTTAACCCGCTTGGTTATGTACCAGACGGTGAAAGCTAATGCTGCCACAAATAAAATCTGCTGTACGATTTCCATTAATTTTTTAGTTTTCTACCTTGATTATCAGCGTTGTCATGAGCCAATCAGCGCACGAAGTAAAATTATTCCCGGCAACAGGTTGTAAGACGACCAAAGTAATTTTACTTTTGCACCCACGTTTCGGTGATGTAGCTCAGTTGGTAGAGCAAAGGACTGAAAATCCTTGTGTCGGCGGTTCGATTCCGTCCATCACCACCTTAACGTAAGCCTTCCTGACCGGGAAGGCTTTTTTTATGCTTTATGGTTACGTTAGTCGACCCTTAATAGTATGCACGCATACTATTTTTGCAGTAACAAAGATACAGCTTGGCGTAATTTTAACAAGCGAATTCAGGACCTATTTTGTACTCACCGCTGATAAAAAAGCATATGTTTGCTGCCCTGTTGCGTCCGCTAATTTACTTCCTGCGACTCAACTAATTTTTCTGCTCTTTTCTTTTACTCCTTATCTCACATGTTCACTCCTTCTTGAAAACGATCCTTTTCATTGGCCTTCTCCGTTGTGTTCTGCCAATTGATTCACTGCCGACCAGCAGGGATGGTAGGGAAGTACCTTCAGTCGCTGATAGTGCCCGAACCACGTCCAGCGTGCGAGCCCCCCGGTTGTGGGCCGTTGGAGCATCGTCGCTGCTGACACTGGGGTCGACCTACGTTTATCTACAAAAAACGTGGTGGAATGGCCGGGGCGTACCGTTTCATTTTGATGGGGGACGCGATTTGGCCTACGCGAGTGGTCTGGACAAAGTGGCGCACGTTGCCGGTGGTGTATTCATTTCCGAAGCATACTACAATGCCTTTCGCTGGTCGGGTGTACCCGAGCGGAAAGCTGAGTGGCTGGCGTTCGGTTCAGCGGTTTTTGTCGAAGTGGGGATCGAACTCAAAGACGCCTACTCGCCTACCTACGGCTTCAGTTGGCGCGATGTAGCGGCCGGAACGGTTGGTGGATTCTGGCCGATGGCGCAGAACCGGTCAGGTTTTCTGCGCGACGCCCAGTGGAAAGTCAGTTATTGGCAACGAACGCCAAAATATTTCACAGAGCGTGGTATTCCAGTGCAACGGATTTCTATCGATGACTACCTCAATCAAACGTATTGGTTCTCGTTTTCGGCTGAACGATTTGGGAACGCCCGCTGGCAACGCGCCTGGCCCGACTGGCTTCAAGTCTCCGTCGGTATGGGCTTAGAGGCCGAAACATGGAGCGTCCGGCACGACGGGCTGGGCGGTCGACACGAGTGGTACATTGCTCCGGATGTTAATTTGGTGAAGTTGATTAAGCCCCGTAGTAATACCGCAAAAGTGCTGGTTGGGTTGCTGAAATACATCAAAATTCCGGCACCGACTTTGCAAGTCGGCCCCAAAACAAGGTGGCACTGGCTATTTTTCTGACTGTTGAATCAGGCCTCCGCCATCTCGATACCAATTGCCCGCATCAACTGACTGGCGTTGAAACTCGCGCAGATACCATTCCGCAGTTTGTAATCAAATACCAATTGACCGTTGTCGAGGTCAGACTGGAAATGAAAATTACGGACGAAGTCGGTGGCATCGGTCAGTTGGCCCAGTTCGAGATCATGGGTTGAGACGAAGCCCGACGCCAACGTTCGGTGCAGTTGCCGGATCAGGGCCTCCGCGCCCCGGTGCCGGTCGGCAGAGTTAGTTCCTTTCAGAATTTCATCGAGGAAGTATAGAACCGGCAGGCGGTCCTGAGGCAGCGGTTCCCCCGCACCGGCGGACCGGCCGGGACGATCCTGAGGGATCGTGTTAATTTGCTTTGAGAGGCCGATGAGTGTTTGTAACCGTTTAAGCTCGGCGTAGAAGGACGACGTACTTTCTTCCAGCGAATCCTGCGTCCGCATACTCGTGAACACCCGCACTGGCGAACATTGAAACCGCTCCGCGCTCACAACCGCCCCAGCCAATGCCAGTACGATATTGGCCCCGACCGTACGCAGGAACGTACTCTTGCCCGACATGTTGGAACCGGTGATGAGCACAGTCTGGCCGGAACCATCCAGCGCTAATGAGTTGGCTACGCTACGGTCAGGTGGTAGCAGTGGGTGAGCCGCAGCAGTGATATCCAGGATTAACTCGTCGTCAGTAATGTCAGGGGTAGCATACGTTGGATGAGCATAGGCAAATCCGGCCAGACTGTTCAGCGCTTCTAATTCACCCAAGGCCTTTAACCAATGAGCAATGTCAGAGCCGTACTGTTTTTTCCAACGCTCAAGCCGAAACAGGTACTGTACGTCCCACAGCGTAGCAATCCCAAAAATGAGAAAGAAATACGGATTACGCCGGTAGTTTAATCCTTCGGTTAGTTGTGCCAATTGGCCGATCACATCCGATACGGGGCGGCTATGCGCCGTGAGCGCCTGCCGAATGGCCCGCAACCGAACGGCCTCGCCCGTGAGCAGTTCAGCCTGCACAAACAAACCCTGAAACGCCCGCAATGCCACCGAAATTTCGTGAGTTTGATCGCTGACATCTTTAGCTCGTGCGGCCGTTCGACTCAACACAAAGCCATGTATGCCCAGCGCCACCGTGATAGCCACGCCCGGTACGTAGCCCAGTAGCCAGGCTACAAAAAGCCCCAGCGTGATGGCCGGGAACAGGAACCGGATACTGTTCAGATAACCGGGCAAAGGCGCAGCATCAGCCGTTGCCCACTGAATGAGCGCATCGGGTGACCGGCTGATCGTTTCTTTCTGGTAAGCAAGTGCTTCAAACTGCTGTCGCCAGTCGAGTTGAGGAATTAGTTCAGTAGCGGCCTGCTGGCGCAACCGGATCGCATCGGAGCCAGCCGGAGTCTGCAGCCAGGTGGCCAATCGGTTTTGTCCCTCGTGGGTGTGCGTTCGGTTCAGCAGACGAAACAGCGAGTGCTTGCCAAACACATCCAAATCACCCGTATAAAAATGCGTTGGGCTGATGAATATGTCACCCGTTTCGGGCCGCAGGTATTGGCGTTTCAGACGAGCCGCTTCATCCTGATTAACAAAAGCCAGATGATGGGCCAGATCGCGCTCTTGCCGAACGGTTTGGTGCTTTTTAAGCAAAAACAGAAACCCGACAAGGCCAGTCAGCAACATCCCGACAGCCATCAGTTGCTGGTCGACTCGGATGAGCAGCCAAACGCTCACTACGCTACCCAGAAACCACACAAGCCGCCAAAACGCCAGTTTATCGTATCGGTCCTGAGCTGTTTTCTCGGCCTGACTAAATTGTCGCTGACGCTGATTGAAGGTAGTTTCGGGGGTCATGCTGGTAGGCATAAAAAATCGGCAGTGCGGGCGCTGCCGATGGTAGTGAATTCAATGACGTTGTTGAGCTTCCAACTTACTAACTACACTCCCGGCAAACGCCCTGAATGAGCAGGTTTGTCTCCTTTCGACTGTAGCCTTCGGGTAGCACCACGGCCGGGATGCTGACGTGGTCTAAGCAGGTCGTTTGCCCGCAGGCATCGCACTTGAAATGAACGTGGTCGTGGTGATGATGCCCGTCGGCGCAGGTTTCGCGGCAGAGTGCGTATTTCGTGCCGCCCTCGTCGTCGAGCACTTTGTGAAGCAGCCCTTTATCCAAAAACGTGCGGAGCGTACGGTAGATCGTGACGCGGTCGTGATCGGGGCCTAAACCGCCCTCAACGTCGTTGTGCGCCAGCGCGTGACCGGCGTTCAGGAACAGGTCGAGCACTTCCTCGCGGCCGTTAGTGTGCCGGAGTTTAAAGTCTTTAAGTGTCTGAGCGGCTGGTGTCATAAGATTCAGTAAGTTAGTGAGTTAGCCAGTCGGTGAGTACCATTCATGTCAATTCTATTGCGAATACTTACTGACTTATCGACTGGCTGACTCACTAACTGTTTACTCTATCGTTTCAAACTGCAATCTGACCAGATTGGCATAAATTCCGTCTTCCTGCGTCGCTAACTGGTCGTGGGTGCCTGTTTCGGCGATTTGCCCCTCGCGCATGACGTAAATCATGTCGACCTTGCGGATGGTGGCCAGCCGATGCGCAATAATGATAGTCGTGCGGCTCTGCATTAGTTCATCTAAAGCCTCCTGTACCAGCCGCTCCGACTCCGCATCGAGCGAGCTTGTTGCTTCGTCCAGGATCAGGATGGCCGGGTCTTTCAGAATGGCCCGAGCGATGGCAATCCGCTGCCGCTGCCCACCCGACAACTTAACGCCCCGCTCACCCACAATCGTTTGAAGACCTTCCGGGAACGAATCGATAAACTGGAGTGCGTTCGCTTTACGGGCCGCTTCGCGCACCTCGGCCTCGGCTGCATCGGCTTTACCATACCGAATGTTTTCGGCGATTGTACCCCCAAACAGCATCACCTCTTGGGGTACTACGGCAATATTCTTACGAAGCTCCGTCACGTTGAAGCCTGTCAAGTCGCGATCATCGACTGTAATTTTGCCACTGCTAAGGGCGTAATAGCGCATCAGCAACTGCACAATGGTTGACTTGCCCGCTCCACTTTGTCCAACTAATGCAATTTTGCGACCAGCCGCCACGTCGAGCGTAATGCCCTTTAGCACGGGAACGTCGGGCCGTGATGGGTACGTAAAGCGGACATCCTCAAACCGAACGTGGCCCTGCACCGGCACAAACAGCGGCAACTCTTCAGTAGCGTTTACTTCCGATGGCTCTTCCAGGATTTCCAGAATGCGCTCCGATGCGCCAACGGTCTTTTGCAATTGTGCGTACAGATCGCCCATGCCCGCCACAGAGCCGCCAATGAAAGTTGTGTAAACAATGAACGTCAGTAGATCGGCGAAGGGCATTTCGTTGGACAGCACCAGCGAACCACCGTACCAAACCACACCAATGATGCCGCCGAAGAGCGCAAAAATTACGAACGAGACGAACACACCCCGGAATTTAGCCGCCCGCAAGGCTGTATTTACAACCCGTTGCAGAGCCGTTCCGTACCGGTCGATCTCTAACTTTTCATTCGTGAACGCCTTAACGATATTCACCGACTGAAGCGTCTCTTCAACCACAACGTTAGCCGTTGCCAACTGATCCTGCGCCAGTTTGGACAATTTACGGATGAACTTGCCAAACACGATTGCCGCCACAATGATCACCGGAAACGTAGCCAGCATGAACAGCGTCAGCTTCCACGACACATAGAAGATAATGGCCGTTCCAATGGTCAGCGTCGCAATTTGGCGGAACAACTCAGCCAGCGTCAGCGTCAGTACGTCCTGTAGTTGCGACACGTCGGCCGATATGCGGCTGGTGAGTTCACCCACGCGCCGTTGCTCAAAAAACGGGATCGGCAGCGTAATGATTTTGCTGTAGGTGGCCCGGCGCACGTCGGCCATGGCCCGCTCGCTTACCTGCGAGAAGAAGTAGATGCGAAAAAACGAGAAGATGGCCTGTGCCACCAGCACACCCACAAAAAACAGCGTCACCTGGTTGAGCGTAAACGCCGATTTACCCTGAATCACGCTCGTAATCTGCCCGATCAGCAACCCAAAACTAAGGGTAGTGCCCGTTGACAGCACCAGAAATGCAAATCCAGCCGCATATTTCATGCGATAGGGTTTGATGAACCGAAAGATGCTTATAGCCTTCTTAAGGCTGTCCCGGTTCAGTTTCTTTTTATCCGCTTCGGGGGTTTCACCGCCCAAATTTCGTCCTCGTGCCATTGTTTATCTATCGTGGTTTGTGGTTCGTGGTTTGTCGTTGGTGCCTTTGCGACAACGACAAACCACGAACCACAAATCATGTTATCTCTCTTCTATTTGTCCCTTGTAGCCCGACTGCTCAAAAATCTGTCGGGCGTCGCTGTTGCGCATCAGGTCAGTAATGCTGACGTCGTCGTGTTTGTCGTGGTACCGGCCCACAATTCGCCACCCCATCCACCGGCCAATAGCACCAGGGCAACGCTGCCCAATTTCAGCCGTGAAGGGCCGTTCGTTCAAATATCGGCCTTTTATGGCTGGATTTGTTTGGTAGATCAACTGATTGTCGATAAAATGCGCCCAAACAATATCCTGAGCATTAAACGTTTCGGTCAGTTGTCTGTCTGAATAGCCGATGACTAAACTATCGGCCACTTCGGGCAGCACGGTTTTGGTGAAAACGTACCCTTTTCCGTAATAAACCATATCGGCCAGCATGGTTTGATCGGCCCTGTTGGTGGCGTTGTATTTGTCCGAAAGGGCGAAGACGATGGCAGGCACAATGTACTCTTTCCGATACCGTCGTAGAATATACTGTGGATATTGTGCTCCCTGCGGACGAAACTTCGCTTTGGGGCCAACGAAGTAATCGAGGCCAATGACAATCAGGCTGTCCGTAACGACTAAGTCCGGCCCAAGGTCGAAGCCCGTAACAACGGTAGCGACCTTGGGCGTACGGAAGTCAGGAAAGTCTTTTTTGATGTTGGCGAACGCTTCAGAAAGTTGGCTGTTGAGATCGTTCAGGTCCCCAAACTCGGTCTGAACCTGCCGATAAAGTTCGTTGAGAGCCGGGTTGTTGATCCGGTTGGTCAATTCGCTGATCAGAGCCGTATCATTTCCGGCTCCGTTCGCGTTAAAGTACAATTGAGAGACGGCGGGGTTCCGGTTTAGAAACGCCCGGACGCTGTCAGGCGACTTTCCTGCAAACAGGTGTTGGTCGAGCCGCAGAATCGCTAAATTGTCGTGTTTACCGCACGAAACCAGTAGAAAAGAACAAAAAAGCCCAAACAGGGCCAAGCATAGTCGCATGAAAATTACTGGATTTCTATATTGAAAACGTGCAAAATTATGAAAAAAGTTGCAGGGATCAGCCTGATTTTGACGTTGCTGACCGTAGTAGCGGTCTGCGCCCAATCCAGCGTAGCCCGTCCCAAAGTATATCGCCCAAAAACGGCTTTCTCGAAAGAATCGGATAGCCGGTTTCGCAAAATTCTGGGCGATAACTACAACGACCAGGATCAAAACCGAAAGGACTACGAGGATGACCGGAAGCGTCGGCGTCGTCAGCAGCAACAACCAGCCGACGGCTCCTATGACGGCACTGGACCCGATTACGCCCGGCCGAACCACCTCATTGAAATGAGCATCCGGGTTGCCCCCTCCCTCGACCTCAACACAGCTGGGGGATTCGGGACGTACACTGGTTTTCAGGATAACGGCGCGGGCGTCAGGATGAGTATCGGACCGACGCTCGATTATTTTTTCTTCAAGGACCGCTACGCCCTCAGCACCGGACTCTGGTACACCGTTAAGCGGTCTGGTTTCCAGATGCCCGGTTCCTTCGGCGAAACGCGCCCCCTTTCCGGCACTCCGTTCAAAGAATCCATTTATAATTTGCAGTACCTGCAAGTTCCGGCAACGGTGAAACTGCTTGCCAATAACATTGCGCCAAACGTACGCCTGTACCTCCAGACGGGCGGTCTATTGAGCTTGAAACTCGCTGAAAAAGCCCTGCAAACTGAGCGTAACGGATTATATCAGGCGGAGGGTGGCGGTGACCGTCGGCAGTACGGCTTTGGCGATATTGAGTTGCTGCTGGGGACGGGTGTGCAATACAAAATCAACCAGAACAATGCGTTCAACATTGGCGTAACGTACCAGCGCGGTCTGGTAAACGTAGCGCGGGCCAATCAACTAATCTCCAAAAGTCGGGTGGTAAGTCTGGATTTAGGATTTAAGTTCTGATTTTTTATCATTCCGACGCAGGAGGAATCTCAAGTTTTCTTGATCGGAAAATATGAGATTCCTCCTGCGTCGGAATAATAAAAAATCTGCTCCAGATTACATCCGCATCTCGATACCCTTCTCCCTTAGATACCCTTTCAGCGCGGGAATTTCTATTTCTTTGAAGTGAAAAATGCTGGCAGCCAGCCCCGCGTCTGCCTGCCCGGTGGTAAACACGTCTACGAAGTGATCCATTGTTCCGGCCCCGCCCGAGGCAATGACCGGAATGTTGGCTGCACCGGAGATCTGGGCGGTCAGTTCCAGCGCAAATCCAGCTTTGGTGCCGTCGGTATCCATCGACGTTAACAAGATTTCGCCCGCGCCCCGCTCTTCAATTTCTTTCGCCCAGGCAATCGTGCGCAATTCGGTCGGTTTGCGTCCGCCGTACGTATGAACGATGTGTTGGTCGTCAACGTACCGCGTATCAATCGCTACAACCACGCACTGACTACCAAACTCCAGTGCCAGTTCGTTAATTAGATCAGGATTTCGCACCGCCGACGAGTTGATCGAAATTTTGTCAGCTCCAGCGTTGAGCAGGGCCGACACATCGGCCACCGAAGAGATGCCGCCCCCGACCGTGAACGGAATATTGATTGTATGCGCCACGTTTCTGACCAGATCAATCAGCGTTTTTCGTTCATCGACGGTGGCCGTGATGTCCAAAAAAACGAGTTCATCGGCCCCCTGTTCAGCGTAGATCGCGGCCAGCGAAACCGGGTCACCCGCATCGCGCAGATTCACGAAATTAGTGCCTTTCACGGTACGCCCATCTTTGATGTCGAGGCAGGGAATGATGCGTTTGGTGAGCATGATTTAGTAACGTTCGATCAGCTTGCGCTGCATGAAAATTTCGGGTTTGTCGAGGGCCGTAAACCCAAACTGTTCGTAGAGCGCATGAGCATCCTGGGTTGCCAGTACCCACCGACGCAGGCCCTGCAAGGTTGGCCAGTTCGAGATTTTTTCCATCAACAACTTCGATAACCCCTTGCCCCGGTGTTCGGGCAGGATAAATACGTCGGACAAATACGCAAACGTAGCCTGGTCAGTAATCACCCGCGCGAAACCAATCTGACGATCTTGCTGATAAACCCCGAAACACAGCGAGTTGGCAATCGACCGCACCACCACATCAAGTGGAACGTTCTGCGCCCAGTATGACTCCTGACTCAGAAACTGCTGAATCAACGGTAAGTCCAGGCGGCTTTTGTCGGTACTAATGGAATACTCACTATTCATTGCTGGCTGATTGCGTATAACTCTTTCAACGTCACGCGCCCTTCGTAAATCGCTTTGCCGATAATGACGCCGTAAATGTCCATGTCGGCGAGCATCTCGACGTCGCTCAGGTTGCTGACACCCCCGCTGGCAATAATGTTTAAATTGGGGAAGCGGTCCTGCAGGTTACGATATAGATCGAACGAGGGGCCCTGCAACAGACCGTCCTTCGCCACGTCGGTGCTAATTACGTAGCGAACGCCGGTATCGACCCACTTCTCCAGAAAGTCATAAATCCAGACGTCCGTGCCTTCTTCCCAGCCGCTGACCGCAATTTTCTCGTTTTTGGCATCGGCTCCCAGAATGATTTTCTCCGGTCCATGCTGCGAAAGCCAGCGTTCCAGCACGTTGGGCTGTTTAACGGCAATGCTGCCGCCTGTAACCTGTTTGGCTCCGCACTCAAGAACCATCCGCAAATCGTCGTCGGACTGAACGCCCCCACCAAAATCGACGTGCAGTCGGGTTTTCGACGCAATCAATTCGAGCACTTTCCAGTTAACGACGCGCTTTTCGCGGGCACCGTCAAGATCCACGAGGTGCAACCGCGTCAAGCCCGCATCTTCGAACTGCTGAGCCACCTCCAACGGACGGGCATTGTACTCGGTCTTCTGGCGGTAGTCGCCCTGGGTAAGCCGGACGGCCTTACCGTCGATGAGGTCAATGGCGGGAATAATGTGCATATAATGTCCGTATCCTGGACGGCCACGTCCGGGCGTAAAAAGTTACTGTGCACGTCCGGACGTGGCCGTCCAGGATACATCACAACGTCAAAAAGTTCTCCAGAATACGCTGGCCTGCGTCTCCGCTGATTTCAGCATGGAATTGAGCCGCGTAGAAATTGTCGCGGTGTAACATCGCGCTGAACGGCCGGACATAGTCGCAGGTAGCGGTGGTGTGTTCGCAGACATCGGCCGCGTAGCTGTGCACAAAATACACGTAGGCGTTTTCGGGTAAGCCGTCCGTCAGCGGGCCGCGCAGGGTATGGATACTGTTCCAGCCCGTGTGCGGCACCTTGAGCCGGGTCGTCCCCAACAGAGCATTAGCGGGAAACCGCCGAACGTCGATGTCGAAAATGCCCATACAGGTCGTATCGTTCTCTTCCGAGTAGCGGCACATAAGCTGCATTCCCACGCAGGTGCCCAGCACCGGCTGCTTCAATGATGGAATGAGTTTCTCAAGACCCCGTTGCCGCAGATAAGTCATAGCCGTACTGGCCTCGCCCACGCCGGGGAAAATGACCTTATCGGCCGAGCGGATTTCGGCTTCGTCGTCGGTGAGCAGGTAACTGGCTCCGAGCCGTTCCAGCGCATACATCACCGACTGCACGTTACCTGCGTTGTATTTGATAATAACGGTTTTCATGGGTAATGTAAAATGGATAATGTAAAATGCGCAATGCGAATCGGCGACTGACATTGTTCATTTTACATTGACAATTAGTCATTAAAAAGCCCGGCTCATGGGCAGAGCCGGGCTTTGTGTATAGCTGAGTGAATCAATCGAATACGAATCACAAAAACAAACGCACCCCGTTCTGCTGTGGCCGAACGTGATGGTGATGTATTGTATCTTTCGTGGTGGTCATGTGGCAAAGGTAAAAACGCGGTCGGGCAAATCAAAATGAACAGTTGGTTGATGCTATATTATGAATCTATAGGCCGAGTCCTAATTTTCTGAGCTGTAACCGTTGTAAAATAGCCGACAAGAGCCTGAAGTCGCTTTGAAAGCAGATCAACCAGAATCGACTTAATAACCGTCGTATCTTTAAAATGATAGCGCAGAAATAGTACGCTGATACCCCGAACATGATGAGCAAAAACCCATTCTCCAAAGTCTTTGTCTTCAGTCAGGATAATACGGGGTGGACTACGTGACAATTCGATAACCTGCTCGTCGCGTATACCTCCGTTAGACTCATTTATCGAATATACCTCAATGCCTAAATCGCGAATGGCATCAATCAGGCTGTGGTCAATGTTCTCGTCAGCTACAATCATGGTCGCGCTTTTTGACTATACATATGCACGATCTCTTAAGAAAAATACGAGTATCTATTCAGGCTACGTTCAGCGTAATGATTTCTTCATTAGCCATCATATCGGATGCATAATTCAGCGCAGCCAGCACATCCGCTTCCTGCAAATTTGGATACATTGTTAACAAATCGGCTATCGTAGCCCCTTCAGACAATTTACGAAGCAGTAGCTCAATTGTCAAACGAGTACCTTTAACTACTGGCTTGCCCAGCATAACTCGGTGGTCGGAAGTGATTCGCTCTTTATAATTCATAGTAGCAATATACGTATCAAAACAAACTTCCCTGCACCACCTTCGGTTGCAGCACGGGTTCGCGGAGGTTCAGGCCGCAGTGCTTATTGAGTTCGCGGGTCCAGTAAAGAATTAGTTCGGGCGCAGTGTCGTTGTCGCCCCCGCCATGCACGAACAGATATGCCGTTTGCAACCCCTTATCGAACCACGTTTTCAACCGCTGCACCCAGGCATCAACACGAGTATAATCGGTGGGATGCCCTTCGTTGGCGATGAACCGGAGCGTCAGAACGGGGCTGCTCAGACCCATGTGCAACACATCACGCCGACCGGCTACGTCCGTGATGACCGTGTGGCGACGCAGGCCGTAGAGTCGCTCCAAGGTTAGCATACCGGTGGCGGGTTTGAACCAGTCGGGGTGCCGAAACTCGACAGCTACGTCTAATTCGTCGGGCAGGCTTTTGAGGTAAGCTTCCAGCACCGGCCATTTATCCGGTCCGAACGAGGGGGGCAGTTGCAAAAACGTCATACCTAAATATTCTTCTAATCCCAGCACGGCATTTACGAATTCTTCCGTCAGCCCTTCGGTGGCGATCAATTGCCGTTCGTGACTGATGATCTGCGGAAATTTGGGACAGTACGTGAAGCCGACTGTGGCCTCGGCCCGCCACTTGTCAATTATGCCCCCTGTTGGAATCTGATAGTGTGTCAGGTTGAGTTCAATGGTGTTGAATTGCCGGGTGTAGTAGTGCAGAAAGTCGCGTTCCTTCGCGTTGGTCGGATATACTTTACCGACGTAATCTTTATTCGCCCACACGGGTCCGCCTATGAACACCTGCGGCCGGGACGTGGGCTCAACGGCGGCCCAGATAGTAGCGTTGAAGGGTGCGCCGGGCGGCAGCGCGAAATTGACCGCGTCGAGGTTATGCGTTTTCCCGAAATCCATGAGCGTACTGATGAAGTAGCATACCAAGTAAAATTACGGCTTATTTGTTTGAAAACACACCTTATGGCCGTACTTAACACCTACGCAATTACCGGCTTCACGATCTTTCCTGCTACATCGGTAAGGCGGAACGGGCGGCCCTGAAACTGGTACGTTAGTTTGGCGTGGTCGAAGCCCAGCAGGTGCAGAATCGTGGCTTGCAGGTCGTGAACGTGTACTTTGTCTTTAACTCCGTAGTAGCCGATGTCGTCGGTTTCGCCGTAGGAAAATCCCCTCTTGACGCCCCCGCCCGCCATCCAGACTGTGAACGCGTCGAGGTGATGATCGCGGCCCATAAACGGCAGCACCTGCCCGTCGCGGTTTTCCTGCATGGGCGTACGGCCGAACTCCCCACCCCACACCACCAGCGTATCGTCTAACAAGCCGCGCTGTTTCAGGTCGGTCAACAGAGCCGCCACGGCCTGATCGGACTCTTTGCATTTATCCTTCAGCCCGAAATCAATGGAACCGTCTTTGCTGGTGCCGTGCGTGTCCCAGCCCCAGTCGAAGAGTTGCACAAACCGCACCCCGCGCTCCACCAACCGGCGTGACAGCAGGCAGTTCCGGGCAAACGAGCCTTTGTTAGGGTCAACGCCGTAGCTGTCCAGAATGTACTGCGGCTCACTTTTGATGTCCATTGCGTCCGGCACCGACATCTGCATCTTGAATGCCAGCTCATACTGCGCGATCCGGGTCAGAATTTCGGGGTCTTTTACGTCGTCATACTGCTGCTGATTGATCTGGTTGATGGCGTCGATGGTGCCTTTGCGAACATCGCGCGACATGCCGTCTGGGTCCGAGGCATACAGCACCGGGTCGCCGTCCGTGCGGCACTGCACTCCCTGATACACCGACGGCAGGAAACCGCTGCCCCACACCGACTTGCCCGCGTCGGGCGATTTGCCCCCGGATGCCAGCACGATGTAACCCGGCAAATTGTCGTTTTCCGAACCCAGCCCATACGTCACCCACGACCCCATACTTGGCCGACCGAGCCGGGCGCTGCCCGTGTGCATAAGTAGCTGCGCGGGAGCGTGGTTGAACTGGTCGGTATGCATCGCCTTCAGAAACGTAATGTCATCGACGACGCCCTGTAGATGCGGCATGTAATCGGATACCCACGCGCCCGACTGCCCCCGTTGAGCAAACTTACCCTGCGGCCCCAGCATCTTCGGAACGCCCCGGATAAAGGCGAACTTCTTGCCTTCGAGCAGTTCCTGCGGGCAGTCTTTGCCGTTGTATTTTACCAATTCGGGCTTGTAGTCGAATAACTCCAACTGGCTCGGCGACCCGGCCATGTGGATGTAAATTACTCGTTTCGCTTTGGGCAAATACTGCGACGGGTGCGGAGCCGTGCCCGGCCCATCGGTCGACAGTTCGGACCCGACGGCGTTGGTCTGAGCATCGTCTTTGCCGAAAAAACCGCAGCTACCCAGCACTGAGCTGAGCGCCATCGCGCCTAAGCCCGTTGAGCAGGTGTGCAGAAAATGCCGCCGGGTTTCGCGTTGGGCGGCTGCGTGTTGGAACTCGTTGAGGAGTTTGTTCATGGTTACTCTTTCGTTATCACCTCATCTAAATTCAGCATCGTGTTGGCCGTCACCGTCAGGGCCGCCTGCTGCGGTGTGCCATCGGCCCGCGCTACTAATTTTTTAGCTTCATCGGGTTTCTGTCGGTAATACTGCTCGGTGGTGCGGTAAAGCCGGGTTAGTACGGCCAGCTTTTTAGGCGGCAGGTCGCGGAGCATCACCCGCCGGAAACCGGCCTGAATCTGACTCTCGGGTGAGCGGCCGTGCTGTTGCATGTACTGGGCCAGCGTTTGAGCCGCTTCGATATAAACCGGGTCATTAAGCGTTACCAGGGCCTGCAAGGGTGTGTTAGTCCTAATCCGGCGCGACTGGCAGAACTCCCGACTGGGGCTGTCGAACGTGACCATCGACGGGTACGGGGCCGTGCGTTTCCAATACGTGTACAAGGCCCGCCGGTGCAGGTCGTCGCCCGTGCTCTGCTTCCATGATTCACCATCGTAGGGCGACTGCCAGATGCCGTCGGGCTGCGTCGGCATCACACTCGGACCATACATTTTGCGGCTCAACAACCCGCTGACTGCCAGTGCTTGATCGCGTACCTGCTCGGCCGACAACCGGATGCGCGGTCCCCGCGCCAGCAGTTTGTTGAACGGGTCTTTGGCCAGCAACTCGGGCGACGCGCTGGATTGTTGCCGGTAGGTGGCCGACATAACCAGTCGCTTCAACAGCTTTTTGACGCTCCAGCGGTCGGTTTCCATGAACCCGATGGCGAGGTAATCCAGCAATTCGCGGTGCGTGGGCGGAATGCCCTGCGTACCCATATCCTCAACCGTTTCCACAATACCTGCTCCAAACAACTGTTCCCAGAAACGGTTTACGGCCACTCGGGCAGTTAGCGGGTTGTCCCGGTCGACCATCCAGCGGGCCAGCCCCAGCCGGTTCTTTGGCAACGCCGGGTTCATGGCCGGAAAAACTTTGGGTACGTCGGGCGTTACTTTCTTGCCTTTCACGAGCCAGTTGCCCCGGTCGAACACGTGCGTTTCGCGGACCAGATCGCCTGATCCATCGAGCATGATCGGCAGTGACTCGGCATCAGCGTTGAGCACGTCGATCAGCAATTTATCCTGCGGACCAACGGCGTTGGCGGGTTGACCGGGCAGCATCGGCTGGAATGACACCCATTTAATCAGTACCCATTCTTTCGGTGCTTTGGGGCTGTTCAGCGATAAATACAGATTGTGTCGCCCCTGCACACGCGGCAACGGAATCATCTGAATCGTGTCGTTCCACTGACTACCGGTCTTCGGGACGGGCATCGTTGCCAGAATTGGTCCATCGGCCCGGTCCTGACGGATCGTAACCGTGGCGTCGGGTGCCTTGGTTCCCCAGGCAATCAGGAGCCGGGGTCGGTTGGTTAGGGTCACATTTTTGACGCGGGCCAGTCCCTTATCCTGAAAACCGAAATACTTGGCATCGAGCAGTGACGCATTGACTAACTGGTCAAAGTCGTGCGAATTGATTTTCGGCTCAACAGTCCGTACAAAATGCGTGAAGTGGTTTGTTTCAGCCAGAGCCTGCTTTGGACTGGTCACTGCCGATGCGATGTACTGCTTCAACTGAACGATTTTCAGTGAATCGGTGGGATTATAAAAGCGAAGCGTCGGTGTGTCGCTCGTGACATCCTCATCGCGGCTGTTGTTGAAAAAGGCCGCGTACTTGTAAAATTCGTCGTGCACAAACGGGTCATAGGGGTGGCTGTGGCACTGGACGCAGGCGAAGGTCGTGCCCTGCCAAACGTCCCAAGTTGTACCCACCCGGTCGAGCAGGGCTGCCACGCGGAATTCTTCGTCCTGCGTACCGCCCTCATCGTTGGTCATGGTGTTGCGGTGGAACGCCGTGGCTATCAATTGGTCATCCGTTGCCTTTGGCAATAAATCGCCCGCTAACTGGTCAACGGTAAATTGATCGAAGGGTTTGTCGTTGTTGAAGGCGTTGATGAGCCAGTCGCGATACCGCCATATTTTGCGGCCGGGATCGCGTTCGTAGCCCTTCGTGTCGGCGTAGCGGGCGAGGTCGAGCCACCAGCCGGTCCAGCGTTCACCATACGCCGGTGATTTGAGCAACCGGTCAACCACTTTTTCGTAGGCATCAGCCGACTTGTCATTGACAAAACTGGCTACTTCCCGTTCCGTTGGTGGCAAACCCGTCAAATCGAGCGATACCCGGCGAATGAGCGTGGCGCGGTCGGCTTCGGGCGACGGTTTCAGTCCATCGGTCTTTAATTTGTCGAGGATAAACGGATCAATCTCATTTTTTACCCAGCTTGCTTCAGTGTTGTCGCCAAATCCCAACCGACTCCAGAACGTGCCGACCCTGGGTACATCGGGCTTTTCAACGGGTTGATACGCCCAGTGATCGCCCCATTCGGCTCCCTGATCAATCCACTTGCGCAGGGTCTCAATCTCGTCGGGTTTTAGAGGGGCGTGATCGAGCGGCATCCGTTCGTCAGGATCGGTGAGGGTCAGCCGCCGGATCATCTCGCTGCCGTCGGCATCGCCGGGAATAATGGCCGGTTTGCCCGATTTGGCGGGGGCGAGGGCTTCGTGTTTAAACAACAGCGAAAAGCCCGACGCTTTCTTGACGCCCCCGTGACAGGCAATGCAGTTTTTGTTGAGCAGCGGTTTGATTTGGGTGTTATAATCCACCCGACTCTCAAAAACACCAAGGAATGACGTGAGAGTCAACCCCACAGCGATGATAACAGCGCTGAAAATGATCCACTGAGTTTTCATAAACGGGTACAAATGGACTGAGTATCCTAACTAAAAGCAGGAAAGCGGCTTTTTGTACTAAGGAAATCACGGGTGGGTGCAAATTTAACCAAGATAAGCGCTAATGCGTTCAGTGGTAAGGTGTTTGGGTGGTTGAGTGTGTACGTGTATAGGTGTATGCGGACGCACTCATATACTTACACACTCAAATACTCAATCGCCTTATTGCCCCCGCACATCCGTCCGGGCGGTATCGTCTTCGCCATTATCGACGCCATTGCCCGGAACAGAATCCGGATCGGGTTGGCTGGCGCTTACTACCTGAGCCGTACAAACACCCGGCCCCGGTGCGGTGACCTGGGCGCGGAAACGAATTGAAAAGCTGCTGTTGGCTGACAAACTGCTGACCCCCCCAATTAGATTACCGTTACTGGGGGCAAAGTCGTCGCCTGACACAAACATCTGTCCGGGTGGTAAGATTGCCGATACACTCAGGCCCGTAGCCGTTTGTCCGCCCCGGTTCGCGAGTGTCAGCGTGTACGTAATGATGTCGCTCAGCTGAGGCACGCGGTTGCTGACCGACAAGCTCAGACTAATATCCGCTTTGGCGGGGTCGGGCGTGGGCTGATTGCTGGCAGCGGGGGGCAACGGTACCTGATCGGGATTGGGGGATGCAAACACGGCTCCACTGGCCTGGCGAGTCCGAAAGTCTACCAAAATGGCATCGTCCTGCCCGTCGCCAGTACCCGAATTAGGTTGACTGTCGGGGTCGGTCAGCGACGACGAGATGATTTCAGCCGCGTTGCGGTACGTACCGGCTGCGGTGGGTTGCGCCACAAAATAAAGCGTAGTGACTGCTCCAGGATTCAGACTGCTGATCGTGCCCGTTAATACGTTGCCACTGAGGGCTAAGCCTGATGCCGAAACAACGGCCAGATTGTCGGGCAGGCGGTTTCGTACCGAAATACTGGTTGCCGCACGAGTGCCGCTGTTACGCACCACGAGCGTTATTGTAATGGGATCATTCACGTTGGGTGTTCGCTGACTGGCCGTCATCATCAGGCTCAAATCGGTGCCGGACGGCTCCACGCTGGGGGGGGTATTGGTGATGCGGAACAAATTTGAGGGCACCGCTGCCAGACCCGGTGAGATCGATACCACCCGAACCTGAAACCGGCCGCTCTGGTATGCATTAGGCAGTGTCACCCGCACCGGACTCGCCGGACCACTGCCCAGAACGGCTTTGTAGTGCCCCAGCGAATCGAGCAACTGCACCTGCCACTGATTGTCCCCGGCAAATGTGCCAAGTGTTGCAAACGATACGTCGATAGTAGCGCCGGGCAGAACGTAGTTGGCCAGTGTTCCGGTGGCGGCAAACTGGGTTGGCGTGACCGGCTGGGCGTTTTGAAAAAAGGCGTTGTTTAGACTGTTGTTCCAGTTGCGGGCAAAACGAGACAGGCCCATGTTGACTGGAATAGCATTCGGAGCTAAATAGTAGCGCGGGTGAGACGATGGGCGTTGTGCGTTGCGAAAATGCACGTCGGAGACTCCGGCGTTGCGGTTAATAAGCGTATCGTTGAAGGGTCCCTGAAACACGTTTAGCCCCGGCGTGTCGATGACCTGCTGCTGGATGTTGATGATCTCCGGCTGGGTGCTACTTCCGTCGAACGACGCCCGAGCCACCATCCACGGCAGGTTGCGCCCACCGAAATCCTGACGCGATTTCTGGATGAGTGCCGTTAGCCGACTGCGGTAGCTGGGGATGCTGCCCGAACTCGCATCGCCAAATTCAGCTTCGCCCTGATGCCACAGCACCGCCCGGACGCCCGCCATCGATGCGTAATAGGTCAAAATATTTTTGAGATTGGTGTAGGGCTGCAGGTTCGGCCAGTTCTCAACGCAGTAGTAGCGGTTGCAGGTGGGAATGCCATTGGCCGAGTTTATCCAGTTCTCAACCGTAGACGCGTCCCAGCCAGCGACGTAAAATGCCACCGGCACGTTGTACCGATTGACCACGTAATCGCCCAACTCGCCCCAGCCCCACGAGCTTTCGGCCATCGGAAAAATACGCCGACCCGCTGTCAGCGGCTGATACACCGGCACCGGCGAGGGGTCGCCGGACGACACGAGCGCCTGTGCCCCCGGCGGGTAGGAGTGGTTGATGGAGTCGATGGCGTTAACGCGGTCGGTGGCGGTGCCGAGGTCGTTGTCGCCGGAGCCAAGCCCCCGCGAGTTCGACTGTCCGGCCGTGATGAATACCTCGCCAATACCCACCGGCTGCACCGATGCCCGGCTGGTTTCGGCGTTGTTGACGATGGTTCGCACCGTGAGCACATACCAGCCGCCCGCACCCGTCACGAATCCGAGAAAAAGCCCATTTGCTGGATTGGTCTGCACCGTTTGCCAGTCGGTGGCGGTGCCCTGACCGGGCGAAACCGGCGTCAGTTGCGCTTCAACGCGATCCACGGTGCCCGTGAATCGTCCTGATACGTAAAGCCGCCCGTTACCATCATTTGCGCGTTGCACCACAAGCCTCGGCATCGGGTGCGAAATCTGGAGTTGAGCGAGGGCAAACGCGGGCCAGCTAATAAGGAGCAGAACGGCCCACTTCGGAGAAAATGACATGAATGGCAGGAATAATCTACCACGAAAGTAAGTAGAAAGCCGGGTTATAAACCAGAAAAGCGGATGTTGTCATCCGCCTTTGCCATGCTTTTGAGGGACTAACTGACATCCGAGGGTGACAGAATGGGAGCTGTGCTGGCTCGAAAGTTCAGCACAGCTTCTTCCATCAAGAATCCCCTCAGGCTTAAGTCTGTATCAAGGGCGGGCCAGTGAACACCGTTGGCAGAAACAACATAATTGGTTAGCTGCTCATCTGTTGCATTACGCATAAACGAATAATCTGAAAGGCGTCGGCTGATAATCCGCCGGTTGGTGAGAATGAGCAGCAGTAAATCAAGATCACGAAAAAAAACGAACCGGTTAATCCGCAGACGCTCAGCGGCTATCAGACGATCAAACTCATCGCCCCCGCTGTTGACCGGTTCGTCGGTATTTGATCGTAGTAAATCAGTCAGTCGGCTACTGACCGAAGGTGGTACGCCAGGCAGTGATGAAGGTCCCATAATGTTCGGTAATCAACTGGACAATATCGCGTAATTCGCTTCTCTTGAAACCCCGGCTGTACGTCATGTCAATCTCCGGGACGAGCACGAATCGAGCTTCGCTATCGGCTTTGACAACATGGATATGAATCGGCTCGTGCTCATTGAGGTAGAAAAAGAAACGGTATCCCCGGACAAGCAGGACAGTAGGCATAGCCAAAGTTACACCTTCCTCTTCAAATACTCAGCCGTGTAGTTGCCGTCGGTTAGTTTTGCCATGTCTTCCGGTGTGCCGTTAAAGGTGACATAACCGCCCGTTTCGCCACCCTCGGGACCGAGGTCAATGATGTGATCGGCGTTTTTAATGACTTCCATATTGTGCTCGATGATGATGACCGAGTCGCCCTGATCGACCAGTGCGTTGATGGCCGATAGCAATTTGCGGATGTCGTGGAAGTGCAGCCCCGTGGTTGGTTCATCGAAAATAAACAGCGTGCTGCCCTTGTTCGGGTTGCCTTTGCCCAAAAACGACGCCAGCTTTACGCGCTGAGCCTCCCCACCCGACAATGTATTGGCCGACTGCCCCAAACCAATATAACCTAAGCCCACGTCCTGCAACGGTTGCAGTTTATCGGCCATTTTTGGGTCAGATTTGCGGAAAAAGTCGATGGCTTCGTCAACGGTCAGGTCCAGAATGTCCGACACGTTCTTGTCGTGCAGGGTCACCTCCAGCACCTCCTGCTTGAAGCGTTTGCCGCCACAGCCCTCGCATTTGAGGTAAATGTCGGCCATGAACTGCATCTCAATCTTTACCTCGCCTTCCCCCTGACACACTTCACAGCGGCCTCCGTCCACGTTGAACGAGAAATGGCTGGGTTTATAGCCCCGCGACTTCGACAAGGGCTGGTCGGCCATCACCTGCCGGAGGTAATCGTACGCTTTGATGTAGGTGACGGGGTTGGAGCGGCTCGACTTGCCGATGGGGTTCTGGTCGATCATCTCGACCGCTAAAATTCGATCCAGCGACCCGGTCAGCGAATCGTACTTGCCCGATTCTTCGGCCGCATCGCCCTTTTGGCGAGCCAGCGCCGGGTACAGCACCTTGCGAATAAGCGTACTCTTGCCCGACCCCGATACGCCCGTTACGACGGTGAGCGTATTGAGTGGAAACCGTACGTCCACACTTTTAAGGTTGTTCTCCCGCGCTCCTTTCAGATCAACAAAATTAGTTGCCTTCCGCCGGAACGTCGGCACCGGCACCGTTTCGCGCCCGGTCAGGAAGTCGAGGGTGTGGGATTTTAACGCAGAATGATTTTGCAGTAAGTTTTCATTATTTACTACATCCCCCCAAGTTCCCTGGAATACCAGATGCCCGCCCAGCGTACCGGCGTCAGGGCCGATGTCGATGAGTTGGTCGGCGGCCCGCATGACCTCTTCCTCATGCTCCACCACGATGACGGTGTTGCCCATGTCGCGCAGCGCTTTAAGCACACTGACTAATCGCTTCGTGTCGCGCGGGTGCAGACCAATGCTCGGTTCGTCCAGAATGTACATCGAACCCACCAGCGCCGAACCAAGCGACGTAGCTAATTTAATGCGCTGATACTCACCACCCGACAGGGAGTTGGTCAGGCGGTTGAGGGTTAAATATCCTAATCCCACGCGCTCCATGTAATCGAGCCGGTTGCGAATTTCGACCAAAATCCGGTTCGCTATCTGATGCTGGTGAGCAGGCAGTTCTATCTCGCGGAAAAACGTCGTCACTTGGGTTAGCGGCATCAGCACAAGGTCGGTAATGCTCTTGCCACCCACCTTCACGTAAGCCGCATCTTTACGAAGCCGTGATCCCCGGCATTCAGGGCAGGTCGTTTTGCCCCGGTAGCGTGACAGCATCACGCGGTATTGAACTTTGAATGTCTGACTCTCAACGTAGGCAAAAAACGCGTTCAGGCCGTCGAAGTAGTTGTTACCCGTCCACAGAAGTTCCTGCTCAGCGAAGGTCAGTTCCTTGTAGGGCCGGTGAATAGGGAAGTCGAAGCGGATGCCGTTTTTAAGTAAGGGTTTTAAAAACTCCTGATTCATTTTTTCACTCCGCCACGGCATGATCGCCCCCTCGAATACCGACAGGTTTTTGTCGGGAATAACCAGGTCCGGGTCGATGCCGAGTACTTTGCCAAAACCGTCGCACCGGCGGCAGGCACCGTACGGGTTATTGAACGTGAACAGGTTCACGCTTGGCTCCTCGAACACGATGCCATCCAACTCGAACTTATCGGAGAAAACGCGGGACTCGATGCCAACGATGTCTACCCGGCAGATGCAGTCACCTTCGTTGAAGGCCGTTTGCACCGAGTCCGAAAAACGGTACTGCGTATCTTCATCGGGCTGGCCATTATCATCTAAAATCACCGTGCCGCGATCAACCAATAACTCCAGCGTTTTATCGTGAGCGAGGGCGTTGGTCAACTCCGGGTCCTGTTCCAGCAGGTCCTCAATTTGCAACACTTGTCCATCGGCTACCACGCGCGTGTAGCCTTTCTGAAGCAGCACTTTCAGTTCGTAGTCGAGCGTCCTGCCAGGGTGAATGAGCAGGGGCGTCATAATCATAACCCGCTGACCGGCTGGGTACGAGAAAATAAAGTTGACGACGTCTGTAACCGTATCCCGGCGCACCTCCTGACCCGATACAGGCGAATATGTAATACCAACCCGGCCAAACAGCAGCTTCAGGTAATCGTAAATTTCGGTCGATGTGCCAACGGTGGAGCGCGGATTACGGGTCGACACTTTTTGCTCGATGGCAATAGCGGGCGAAACGCCTTTGATGTACTCAACATCGGGCTTTTCCATCCGGCCCAGAAACTGCCGGGCGTAGCTGCTCAGGCTCTCAACGTACATCCGCTGCCCTTCGGCAAACAGCGTGTCGAACGCCAGCGACGACTTGCCCGACCCCGACAAGCCCGTCAATACTACTAATTTGTTGCGCGGTATGGCAACGTCAATGCCTTTCAGGTTATGTACTTTCGCTCCTTTGATAATAATAAACTGCTTGGGGTCGAGGTGGTCAACGGAACGTAATGGTCCGACACTCGGCGGTTCGGAGATCTGGCGTTCGGTTTCCGTAGGTGAAGTCATGCGGTGTCAGTAGGATAAACTCTATCTTAATTTTAACGGTTTCCTCTTCGGTTAGGTTCTTTAACAATGTATGATGTAGGATATATGGTGTATGTCAAACAGTGCAGCATACACCATATATCCTATATCATACATCCAAACATGGATTTCGCACAGGAAGATATTATCCGGCTTACGGCCGCTCTGCTCATTGGTGGGCTGATTGGCGCGGAACGCGAATACCACGGGAAAGCCGCTGGTTTTCGCACGATGATTATGATCTGCGTGGGATCGGCGCTGTTCACGATGGTGTCCGGGCGGATTGGCGGTTCGGGCGACCGGATTGCGGCCAATATTGTCAATGGCATCGGCTTTCTGGGCGCGGGTATCATTTTTCGGGAGGATAACCGCGTGAAGGGCCTGACCACGGCTGCCACCGTCTGGGCCGTGTCGGCGCTGGGCATGTGTCTGGGAAGCGGGTTGTACGACATTGCCATTATGGGCTTCGTGTTCATCGCCGGGTCGCTCCTGTTGCTAACGGGCTTGTCCAAACGGATTAGCCGGGCCAACCAAACCCGTGATTATAAAATTGTGACGCCGTTCCGAAACAAGACGTTGAATCAATACGAGAAATTTTTTGCCGAATGCGGTCTGTCGCCAACGCGGAGCCGACAGCAGCGCATTGGCACCGAGATAATTGGTCAATGGCGCGTGGACGGTTCCGAAAAGAATCACGAAAAATGCATCAAACGCCTGCTCAATGACCCGGAAGTAAAAGAATTTACGTTCTGATTTCGTTTACTTAGACGTTGGCACCATACGATAACGACTGGCTGTTTTTTTCTGACTTTTTGGGAATTGTTTCAGTAGTAATCAATTGAACGCCAGCTTTTCATCCCTACAATAGATCATGAATCATATTCAGAAGTTAGTTGTGTTCGCAGCGCTGTTCAGCAGCAGCATGGCCTTTGGCCAACTTACCGAAGACCCGGACGACCGCCGGGGACAGGGGCAGGACCCTCTACGCACACAAACGCCCGAAGGCCGTCCGTTGCCGTTTGGCCAGCGGCTGCGCTTTGGGGGCGGCATCAACGGGTTCCGATTTGGCAATCCGTTTAGTTTGGGGGCGTCTCCCGTGGTTGCGTATCAGGCAACGGAGCGGTTGCTCCTGGGCGTGGGTGGAACGTATAATTACACGCGCTATAAACTGCCCGTTTATTCGCCAACCACGCTAAATCAGTTTGGCGGACGCGGCTTTGTTATGTTTGAAGCGATCCCGTCGCTGGTGCCGAACCTGTACTTACACGGCGAAGTAGAAAGCACAACGATCAGAATTAGGAGTGATCAGAACAATCAGTCCAATAGTTACGGCTTAACGGCCCCCCTGATTGGGTTGACCTACTCGCAGCCGATCTCCCGCCGGTTTGGGGTAAACCTGACGGCCTTGTATAACCTGAATGATAACGCGCTGGCCCGTGACATTTACGGAAGTCCGTTTATTTTGCGGTTGTCATTCTTTTGAGTTGTGCAGTTCGGCCAAAAAAAGGCGATTCCATCTATTGGAATCGCCTTTTTTTGGCTGTCAGAATTTTACATTATGGCAATTTTTGCCAGATCAGATCGGCTATGCGTTTCATGCCCGCGTCGTTGGGGTGGGCGGCAACGCTGGCACTGGTATATTGGCCAATGGCAAAATATTGATCCTGACCAACCATATTGCTAAGGTCAGCCAGCGGGATGCCTTTCTCGCTGGTCACCCGCCGGATTATGGCATCGGCCTGTGGCCGTTTCCACACGCTTGTTGTACAAACAATCCTGACGGGCTGACCGCTGTAGGTGGCAAGCCGTTCCAGCAAGCGCCGAAACTGGGCTTCAAAACCAATCGGACTGAACACGTTGCCCTCATCAACGTTTTCGCCAAGTCGGACAACAATCAAGTCAGGCTTAAATTGTTGCAGGGGCTCTTTGAACTCGTCAAAGCTGTACTCCTGCTGACTGAAATGGCGCTCAAAATTGCCTCCCGACACTAAACGGAACGCCACCTCCGGGCACTGCTGCGCTAAGTGGGCAGTCAATACGTGAACAAAATCTTTATCGGGTGCCGAAGCGGCCATGCCGTTGGTGTTGAACCAGCCCTGAGCAGGCAGCGGGCCATGGTTCATGATGCTGTTGCCAATAACCAGCATCCGTTGGTAAAACGGCCTGAAAGTAGCCTGGGCCGGATTTGAGGTCAGGTCGTTGATGCGGGTGCGGCTCAGGATGGGTTCGGTGCCCACAACGGCCACCTTGTTGCCGGGCAGCCAGGTTTTTCCGTTATCGTAGGAGTATTCGATAACCGCCCCCGTAGGCAGGGTTGAAACGGACAGGTTTATCTTAGTACCGAATGCCACGGTTCCCGTTTGCGGACTGAAGGTAGGAATGGGTAGCCCCTGCGGAGCAGCGGGTGGGGCTTTAGGTACGCGTACGCCTGTGCTGGGCATACAACCGGGTATATCGCAGCCGGAGTCGGCGATCTGCCGGGCCGCTGCGTTCTTTTCAACGGTTGCAAACTGAGCGCAGCCCCATTGGAAAAAGCATAGACAAATCAGACAGGTAATGGTGCGACGCATTGGCAGGTAGCTAACTTTGTGTTGCTGTAACGCATAAATTGCCAGAGCAGGAATCATGAGCAGCCATACCGTATCGCTAAAATCGTACGCTGTTTTCAAATGGCCATCCCAAAACCAAATGTTGCCAGGACTGGCGAGAAAGTCAACTGCTGGAGTCATACGTGGGCGTATAGAGTCTCGGTAGATTTATTAGTCGAAACAAGTATTTTTGCGTTAAATACCCGACAAAAATACTATGCTATTCAGTTCGGCACTCTTTTTATTCCTTTACCTGCCGTTATTTCTGCTCATCTATTATGTATGTCCTAAACGATGGCATAACGCATTCCTGTTTGCTGCCAGTTTGGTTTTTTACGCCTGGGGCGAGGGTCCGGTGGTGTTGGTACTACTGGCGTCGGCGCTGATCAACTACCTCGCTGGGCAACTCATTGAGCGGGGGCGTCGCCGGGTGGGTCTTTGGCTCTCGTTGACTGGTAGTTTATCACTGCTTTTTTATTACAAATACACCAACTTTTTGTTCGACTCGGTTCGTGAGCTTGCCGGGAGTTTTGCCCTGCCCGTTTCCGACAGCTTCACGATAGCGAACATTGCGCTGCCCATCGGCATCAGCTTCTACACGTTTCAGGGCATCTCTTACACGCTCGACATCTACTGGGGACGAATTCGGGCCAACCGCAACTTTGTGGACTACGGCACCTACGTGGCCATGTTTCCACATCAGATTGCCGGTCCCATTGTGCGCTACGCCGACATCGCTCCCGAACTGGCCGACCGGACAACGACATTAGCCAAGTTTGGCCTTGGGGCCGAGCGGTTCATTATTGGTTTAGCCAAAAAGATCCTGCTCGCCAACACGTTCGCCGAACTGGCCGACACGGTTTTTAACGCCCCCCCCGACAGTTACCCGACGGCCACGGCCTGGCTCGGAATCGTGGCCTATACGCTCCAGATTTATTTCGACTTCTCCGGCTATTCCGACATGGCCATCGGTCTGGGTAAAATGGTTGGGTTCGATTTTAAAGAAAACTTTAATTACCCATACGTAGCCCGTTCGATTCAGGATTTCTGGCGACGCTGGCATATTTCGCTGTCGAGCTGGTTTCGCGACTACCTGTACATTCCGCTGGGGGGCAATCGGGGCAGCCTGGCGCGTACGTACCGTAACCTGCTGGTCGTTTTTTTTGTGACCGGATTGTGGCATGGGGCGAGCTGGAGTTTTATTGTCTGGGGCCTGTATCATGGCGTTTTTCTGCTCATCGAACGGGCCGGGGCCGGTAAATGGTTGGACCGCGTCTGGCGCCCCATCGCCCATCTTTATACGCTGTTGGTGGTCATGGTGGGCTGGGTCTTCTTTCGGACCGAAACGCTGACGTCTGGGGTTGCCTTCTTGCAAAAACTGGTCGGTTTAGCGCCCCCAACGGTGACTAACGTGGCATTTCCGCCCTCACTTCTGTTGAACGCCGAGGTAATAACAGCGTTGCTGCTGGGCATTCTATTGGCTACTCCCGTTTACCATTGGCTTCAGCGGGGGTGGCAACGACTGCAAACGCGGGTGCTGTATGCCTCCGGGCGGATGATGCTCGACTCGCTCTATGCCGTTGGTTTATTTGGGTTGTTTATCATGGCAGTCATGTATTTAGCCGCCGATACCTATAACCCATTTATTTACTTCCGCTTTTAATAACGCCAACTATGTCATTACCAACGGGGTTCGATAATCAACTTCCTCCTGCTGCCGATGCCCCGCCCCGCAGTGATCAGGAACTGTTTCCGAAGCGGTTCCGGTTTATCTGCACTGCAATCGGATTTGTTGGACTACTGTGGCTGCCCATGCTCGATCAGTGGCTTGATTTGTCGGCCAGCTTCAAAAGCACTGAAAAGCGTATCCTGACGCCACTGCCAACATTCCACTTTCCCCACGTTCGGACGTTCGTCAGCCAGTTTAACCTGTACTACAAAGAGAATTTCGGCTGGCGGAATGCGCTGTTTTATCAATATAGCCAGTGGAAGTTTAAAGGACTGGGGGTGTCTCCCCTACCCGATAAAGTGGTGATTGGCAAAAACGGCTGGTTTTTTCCAGGTAACAGCCATAACATGGTTGTGGACCAATACCGGGGCTTACGAACGCTTTCGCCAACAACGCTGGAGTCAATTGGCAAGCGGCTGACCTATTATGAGCAGGCGTTGGCGAAGCAGGGCACCCGGCTTTACGTGCTGATAGCCCCCGACTCCTACACCATTTACCCGGAAAACGTACCCGACTACCTGAAAACGCGGAAAGCACCGTCTAATTTTGATCTCTTAAAAAGCCACTTAGCGCAGCACACGAGCATTCAATTGATCGATTTGCGGTATAAACTGCGGGCGGCTAAAGCCATTAACGTATCCTACTGCCAGACCGACACGCACTGGAACGATTTCGGCTCACTGATTGCGTCGATGGGGCTGGCGGAGCGCGTCCGGCAGGATTTCCCCCAAGTGCCAGACCCGCGCTTAGCCAACTACAGCATCCGGCCTAAACGGGGATCACCCGGCGATTTGGTGTTTCTGCTTGCGCTGAACCAGGAAATTGTGGATTCGACTAATTACCAGATCGAACCGGCGGCTCACCTGCGCATTAAGGCACTGGAAAGCATACCGAATCCAATAACGCACTTGCCAACCCAGCGGTTTGTGACGGCCAATAAAACGGCTCCGAAACTGTTCCTGATCGGCGATTCATTCACCTACAGCATGAATCAGTTCGTGCCGAGTTATTTTCGCGAAACGTTCGTTACACGTGACCCCCAGCTCGATCTGAGGCAGGTGCGGACGGAACGCCCCGACGTCGTTGTGATTGAGATTGTAGAGCGGAATATCGACCTGCTGAAGGATCTGTAAATGAGCGTGCCACCCTACGGCAGCGGCCGGGGACGGTCGGCCGCTGCCGTAGGGTGGCACCGCGAAACCGTCTGCTTCGCCACCTCTGCCAACTCCTTTCCCAGAATTAGATCGGCTGCTTTCTCCGCAATCATGTACACCGGTGCGTTGGTGTTGCCCGAAACAATTGTGGGCATCACCGACGCATCGACTACGCGCAGCCCCTCAATTCCCCTAACCCGCAAGTCCCCGTCGACAACGGCCATTTCATCGGTATCGGTACCCATTTTGCAGGTGCCAACCGGGTGGTAAACTGTTTCGAGCTGCTGTAGAATGTGCTGCCAGATACCGTCGTCGGATGTGTGGCTGGCAGGCGTTATGATTCGCTGGCGATACGGTCCGAACGCATCGGCCTGCATCACATCCAGCGCCTGCCGAATGCCCCGCATGAGCACCTGCCGGTCGTCTTCATGCGTGAGGTAATTGGGTTGAATCAGGGGCGCGTCGAGGGGATTAGCCGACCGCAGGCCCACGTGCCCGACGCTTTTAGGCTTGAGTAGTGTCGGCAGAATCGTATACCCGTCGGTGGTGGGCCAGGTAGTCAGGTCATACATGTCCGTTTTGTAGTCTTCGCCCATGTGAATAGGCGCGAAGTGAAACTGCATGTCGATTCGCTCCATCGACGGGTCTGTTTTCAGGAACGCCACGGCTTCGAGCGGGCTGGTGGTCATAGGTCCCTTCTTCGACAGAAAGTACTGCCCCAGCGCCTTGATCTGATTTAGCGGCTTCAGGTGAAAATTGGACGAAATGCCCCGCTGCGAACATAACGTGCTGACAGCCGTGAATAAATGATCCTGCAGGTTTTGCCCCACGCCTGCCAGCTCCTTTTTGACGGCAACCCCCGCCGACCGCATCGCATCGGCCGGTCCAATACCCGATAGCATCAGCAACTGGGGTGACTGATACGCGCCCGCCGACAAAATCACCTCTTTTGTCGCCGTTGCCGTTTGTGTCTGGTTTTTACCCGTTACGAATTCAACGCCCGTGGCCCGGTCATTTTTCAACAGCACCTGCTTCGTCATGGCACGGGTGATAACCGTCAGATTGGGGCGGTTGAGAGCGGGTTTCAAAAATGCCGTAGCCGCGCTATGGCGTTTCCCGCCTTTGATCGTGAACTGAAAAAGCCCCGTTCCTTCCTGTTCTGCCCCGTTATAGTCGTGATTCGGGCGAATACCGGTTTGCTGACACGACTCGATGAAAGCGCTGGCTAAAGGCGTACGAAATCGCGTTGCAAATGTGACGTTTAGCGGGCCGTTCTGTCCGTGGTAGCGGGCATCGAGCTGGTCGATCTGCTCATTATGTTCCGACCGAATGAAATACGGGAGCACGTCGTCGTAGCCCCAACCCCGGTTGCCAAGTGCGGCCCAATCATCATAATCATGCCGACTACCACGTACGTAGGCCATGGCGTTGGTTGAACTACAGCCGCCGAGGGTTTTACCACGCGGCTGGTACATTCGGCGGCCATTGAGGGCCGTTTGTGGCTCCGTCCAGAAACCCCAGTCTACGACCGTACCATTTAGTTTTGAGTAAGCGGCCGGAATATGCAGCTCCATCTTCGTGTCTGGACCGCCTGCTTCCAGCAGAAGTACGGACACGGTTGGGTCGGCCGAAAGCCGATTCGCCAGTACACAGCCTGCCGATCCGGCACCTACGATGATATAATCGAATTTCATGCTGGGATTGAGTTAGTTTGCATTGTGAAGATACAAGCTATTCTTAAAATAATACTCTTTTCGCGTTGATTTATTGACGAGCGTTCAGGTAAGCACTTGTTACGCACGTAACTCGAGTTCTGCTGGTAACACAAACTAAATTTTTAAACAAAATAGCAAGTTACCTCTTCTACCTCCGTCCACTTTCTTCACTGCGTAAATGATGAGCAATCAGGCACTGCCTTTACTGAGTGTGATTAATAGTAGACGATATATAAATTGGCAATCAGACTGTTGCAACAAGTAGTTGATTGTATAATAACTCAACGAGACATACTAACATGGATAAGATACAGGTGTTAACAAGCGGACTTCGGTTTCCGGAGGGTCCGGCGTTTGATGCATCAGGCTGTCTGTGGTGCGTCGAACAGGAAGGAGAAGGCTTATTTTGCCGCGACAAAGACGGCAGCACCATGCGGGTGCATACGGGAGGCCGACCCAATGGAGCCGTAATTCAGGATGAACACGTATGGTTTTGTGATTCAGGTCAAAATGCCATCCGGCGCATGAGCATAGAAACCAAGACCATTGACACGATCCTAACCGAAATTGGTGGCCGACCGCTCAACAAACCGAACGACCTGCTGTTCGATGAGCGAAGCAATCTGATTTTCACGTGCCCCGGTTCAGAAGACGGGAAGGATGCGGGCTATGTGGCCGTTCGTACGCCCGGTGGCCTCGTCAACGTGATTGCCGATGGCCTGACCTACCCAAACGGACTGGCATTCTTGCCAAATACTAAAACGTTACTAATTGCTGAAACGCACCGCCAACGAATTTGGGAAGGGTTTTGGGATAACGAAGGATTAAGCTGGGAAACCATTCGGGTGTGGGCGCACGTCATCGACGCACCAGCGAACGCGCCCTTTCCCGGCCCCGATGGGATGGCCGTTGGTCCTGATGGAAACTTGTATACAGCGGTATTTGGCGCGGGCCTAATTCGGGTGTTATCGGCCGAAGGCGAGTTTATTCGGGACATCAGTCTGCCCGGTCAAAACCCCACCAACTGCATCTTCGATCCATCCGGCAAATTGGGCTTGGTCGTCACCGAAAGTGAACGCGGGGAATTGCTGAGCATTGCTCTTTGAATCTTACACGTCTACGTCAGTTCGGCCAATACCGTAACGCCCCCTTTGGTGCGGTCGCCGATCTTCACGTTTATTTCAGCATCTAATGGCAGAAAAACATCAACCCGTGAGCCAAACTTAATAAAACCCATTTCCTGACCCTGTTCAACGGGTTGGCCTTCTTTCACGTACCAGATGATGCGCCGGGCTACGGCTCCGGCAATTTGTCGCATCAACACTTGCGTGCCCCCGGCCGATTCGATTACGACGGTCGTTCGCTCATTTTCCGTACTTGATTTTGGATGCCATGCCACTAAGTATTTGCCCGGATAGTACTTGAAATACCGCACAACGCCGGATACGGGATTGCGGTTGACGTGAACGTTGAGGGGTGACATGAAAATAGAAATCTGCCGCCGACGCGCTTTAAAATATTCGCCTTCTTCAGTTTCTTCGATCACGACGATGGTGCCGTCGGCGGGGGCAATCACCTGAGTTTCGCCCGTTGTGAGCAGTCGGTTTGGTATGCGAAAGAACTGCACAACCAGCCCAAACAAGATGATACTGGCCAGCGCTAAGAGCACAATCGCTGTGGTATTGTCGGAGAACAGGTAAAAATAGGCAAGCAGATTAAGCGTTAGCAGAATCAGCCCCGTTGTCAGCATTATGGTGTTCCCTTCCCGGTGTAAGTGCATCGTAGAAATGTATGATGTATGAACGGTCCGCCGTTGCGGTATGCTATATTTTCAATGCATCGAGTATGGGCAAAAGTATACATCATACATTACACATCATACATCTCCTTTAGTATCCTCCCCGAAATTTGTAGGTACTGGCCACTTTGTCGATGGCTACAATGTAAGCCGCCAGGCGCATGGGTACCTGATACTTTTGCGACGTTTCAAACACCCGGTCGAAGGCATCTTTCATGACGCGGTCAGCCCGGCGGTTGATGCGGTCGAGTGTCCACTTATAGCCAATTCGGTTCTGTACCCACTCAAAATAGGATACCGTTACACCCCCGGCGTTGGCCAGAATGTCGGGCACAACCAGAATGCCTTTAGAGTTGATAATTTCATCGGCCGAGGCCGAGGTTGGCCCATTGGCCCCCTCCACAATCATCTTGGCTTGAATCGACCCGGCATTATCGTCGGTGATGACATCTTCCTTAGCGGCTGGCACCAACACGTCCACGGCCAGTGACAGCAACTCCTCATTTGAAATCTTCTCTGCTCCGCTGAAACCGTCCAGCGTGCCTTTGTTGGCATTACGATAGGTGACAGCCGCCGTAATATCGATGCCAGCCGCGTTGTAGTAGCCTCCCGAAATATCGCTGACGGCCACAACCGTAACGCCCCGCTCGTGGAGCAGTTCGGCCGCAAACGAGCCGACGTTCCCAAAGCCCTGAATGGCAGCTGTTGTGCGGTAGGGGTTCATCCGTAGCTTGTCCATAGCCGCTAAGGCCGCCACCGTAACGCCCCGCCCGGTAGCCTCGGTGCGACCCAGTGAGCCGCCCAGCACGAGTGGTTTGCCTGTCACAACATTGTTGACGGTCATGCCTTTTGCTTTCGAGTATTCGTCTACAATCCAGGCCATTTCGCGGGGACCGGTGCCCATGTCGGGAGCCGGTATGTCGCGGTCGGGACCAAATACGTCGAGCATCGCCACGGTGTACTGACGGATGAGTCGCTCAATTTCGCCCGCCGACATCTCGCGCGGGTTGCAGGCAATACCCCCTTTGGCACCACCATACGGAATATCGACAACGGCGCACTTCCACGTCATCCAGGCCGCCAACGCACGTACTTCGTCGAGGTGAACGCCGGGGTCGAGCCGGATACCACCCTTGGACGGACCCAGAATATTGGAGTGAATGACGCGGTATCCCTCAAATACCCGAATGCTACCGTTGTCCATAGTGACGGGTAAGCCAACAATAACCTGACGGGCCGGTACCTTCAAAATATCATACATCTCGTCTGAAATGCCCAACATGCGGGCAGCCGCGTCAAAGCGCGACATCATTGACTCAAGTGGATTTTCTTTATCTTTTATCGGGGCTGGTTCAATGTATGCCATAGCCATAACTTTGGTAGATAAACTAAAAATGACAGCGAAGTGTAGCGCAAACTTACTAAAACTACAACGATATACTGAAAAGTATATTTTTTCTATGATTAATCTAATAATTAAACTCCGTATAATCGTTTACATTACTTTACAAGTTCAGAATACTTTATCAGCAAGTTTGAGAGCCGCCAAATTTTAATTGGGTAAGTTGCTGTTTCGTAATTTGATAAAAAAAGCGTGAACATATAACTTACGGGTGTACTGATTGAAAATCCCCCTGAAATACGTTAATTTTGTGGCCTTATTAAGCGTATCACCCCATATAGATAAGCGGTATGGTTCAGGAAGAAAGGAAACGTTATTCGGAAGAAGATCTTCGGGAGTTTCAGGTACTGATTAGTTCGAAGCTCGAAGCCACGCGTAGCGAATTGAATTACATTAAAGAAACACTAAGCAAGCGAAATGACAGCGGTACCGACAATACGTCGGGCAACTCGAAGGCGCTCGAAGACGGGGCTGACACCAGCGAACGCGAGAACCTAAGTCAGTTGGCCGCCCGTTTGCAGAAGTTTACCCAGCAATTGGACGCAGCTATGGTGCGCATCAAAAACGGAACCTATGGCATCTGCAAGGATACTGGCAAGTTGATTCCGAAGGAGCGACTCCGGGCGGTGCCCCATACGCAGCAAACTATTGAAGCCAAGCTAAGGCAGTCCAATTAGAGTTCGCCTGTTCGCTGTGTTCCAGAACTGTCGTCAGCTTACTGAACGACAGCGTAACTTTCTGACGCCTGACTAATCATATATTCTTAATCTAAACAGCTTCGGTGGTCAGTCCATCGGGGCTGTTCTGGTTTCTGGGGGAACAGAAGCTGTTACATACCCTTCCCGTTGTCTGCTAAGCCGCGGAGCAACGGCGCAGATGAATGAGTGGGCGGTTTTTCTACAATCCTGTTCCCAATTGTCAACCGATGAGTGGTTGGGAAAGGATTTGACTGATGACAGCACGTAGTTTTTTGACATGCGTAGTATCCAATTGTTGGTTGCTGCGGCTGAAATAAGCTGTTTACGTTAGCTCATGTAGTTTCCCTAACACAGTACACTACGTTTTTTAAACAAATTGGACGTTTTTTTGTAGATACGGCAGAGCAGCAAAACTAAATGCTCACGATCATGCTGGAACGTTTGGAAGAAATTCGGGAAAACATATTCCGTTATCTGGAAGCACGCATTGAACTTTTCACGCTCGAAACGCGGGGGAAACTGGAAGAAGGCGTTGTTGTTGGCGTTCACGGTATTGTACTCGCATTACTGGGCACAATGACGACCATCTTTCTTTTTAGCTTATTGGCTGCTTACCTGAATCAATTGACCGACAGCCGGTACATGGGCTTTTTAATTGTAGCCGGGTTCTTCTTATTATTAACCGTCATCTGGATCGCAGCAAAAGACTTCTTTAAGTCGAAAATCAGGGTGGCTGCTTACAATGCCATCAAGAAAAGCCAAGAAAAAAAGGTTGAAGAAAAGTCGGATGCGGTTCAGGAGTTGATGGCTCAAACACGCACGTCGATCAATGAAACGGCCGAGCGTGCTGCCGCTACCCAAGCGGACCCCCGGACACGTTGATACGCAGCAACTGGCATAACTGAATTCATTAATTTACCCGAATAAAATGTATAAATATGGAAGACCCAAAAGTGCCTTTCGCTGATACCACCGCCCGCCGGGCGCAGTTGATGGCCGCTACGGAGCGGTTCAAATCCTCAATTACCGACAGTGTTGATTCAATTAAAGGAGACGCAAATGAGATTGGTAAAACGGCTGCGTTTGTTGGAGGTGCCGCTTTAGCCGTATATTTGATTGCTAATGCCATCTTGCCCAAGTCCGATGAGTACCGATACGCCGAGAAGTATGGTGAACTGGACGAACAAGACTACGACGATGATGAAGATGATGACAACGATGCTCAGCCATCTTCTCGCGAGGGCGTAAAGAAACAAGCGAAAAAAACGCAAAAGTCCGCAGCCGCAAGTGGGTTGATAGGGGGTCTGGTAACGTCGATCCTAACCAATATCGCCCGCGAACAACTAAGTGGATTTTTGAGCCGCATCCGTCAGAATAATGCCATCAACCCAGCCGCCGAGCCAAACCCAACGGAATACCACGAAAAGGCTCCCACACAGCCTATTGACTACACTACGCAGTCGTAAAGAAGCTGGCCAAAAATCACTTGCCGTCTTGCTCGATCCCGATAAGGTCGAGCAAGACGCGCTTAAGGCCCTGCTCATCCGTACACGTACGTATCCGATTGATTTTTTTCTGGTAGGCGGCAGCTTAGTCACCGACTACGTTCATAAGGAGGTTATCGCGACAATTCGTCGGCATACAGCAATCCCCGTTATTCTTTTTCCGGGTAATCCGCTGCACATTGAACCCTCGGCCGATGCCATTCTTTTTCTATCGCTCATCTCAGGCCGAAACCCCGAATTTTTAATTGGTCAGCATGTTATTGCTGCTCCGCTGCTCAAAAAAAGTGGTTTGGAAATTCTGCCAACCGGGTATATGCTCGTTGACAGTGGTACGCAAACGACCGTTTCTTACGTTAGTGGAACAATGCCGTTGCCCCATGATAAACCCGGTGTAGCAGCATGCACGGCCATGGCGGGCGAAATGCTCGGTCTTCAGTTAATCTATTTAGATGCGGGCAGTGGTGCTCCCCGTCCGGTGTCCCCCGAAATGATCGAGGCCGTTCGAGCGGTAATCGAAACGCCCCTTGTGGTTGGGGGAGGTATAAACACGGGTGAAAAAGCGTACAAAGCGCTGAAGGCGGGGGCCGATATGATTGTGGTTGGGAATGGTCTCGAACAGGACCCGGATTTGCTACCGCAACTGTCGGCTGTTATACATGAATTTAATCAGTCAGCCGCCGTTAATGCTAATGTATGAGACCTGTATCAAATGCGTTGCTTTTTCTGATTAGCCTTGCTACGACACTGTTGTTGAGTAGCGCAAATGCCCCTGCCCAAACGCGTAATGAATTAATTTATACGGTTGTAGAGCAACAACCGGAGTTTCCGGGTGGAAAAGCCGCGCTCAGTCGGTATCTGGCTGCCAATATTCGGTTTCCCAGTTCGCTGATGCGCAAAAACTACAATACCGGTCCGGTTGCTGCCAGGTTTATTATTGATAAGTCGGGCACAGTGCGTGACGTTCGGGTCACGACGAAACCGCTCAGTAAGGACATGCAAAAAGGGATGCAGGAGTTTATGACAACGATCATCGCGGCTATTGAGAAAATGCCTCCCTGGCGTCCTGGACAGGTTAATGGCCAGTCGGTGTCGGTTTTTTACACCTTGCCAATCGAGGTGACACTGTAATAAGAGAGTCGTAAGTCAAAGAAGTGGTAAGTCGTAAGTGGCTGACGCGAGAGCAAACCCCTCGCGTCAGCCACTTACGACTTTTCCTTACACATTCATCAACGATTCCCGACGGCGCATTTTGCCAGCCGGAATGCCGAACATCATCTTGAATCGGCGGCAGAAGTAGGCCGTATCTTTATACCCAACTTCGGCGCCAATAGCCCGAATGCTCTTCTTACTTGTCCGCAACAATCCAACGGCTGCTTCCATCCGCTGGTACTCAATATAATCCTGCGGGTTAATGCCGGTTAGCATCTTAAAATACTGCCCAACGTAATCTTCCGACACGTTCGCCACATTAGCCAGAACCTTGTTCGACAGGTCGCCACCGAGGTTTTCCTTGATGTAAGCGAAGATGTCGATCAGACGCGGGTCTTTAAAATACGTGCTATTCGTAACCAGTTGTTCGACGAACAACCTGTTTTTAAGAATGTACCGAACAACTTCAATAACAATTTCTTCGGTTTTAATCTTGATGATACGCCCTTTACCAGCCAGATCGGTCATGTCTTCGGCCAGAATCTGATCGATGGTATTCGCTAAGTGATCCTCCCGTTTGATGATAAACGGTGGTACGTCGAGCGAGTTGAAGAAGTTAACCGAGTCGAACACCTTTGCCTCGAACGATACGTAGCCAAACGAGTTTGGCATGTGTCCAATCAGTTTCGGATCATGGTTGCCTTCCCAGTACGATTCCCGGTGCGTCATAAACTCCTCATTCGATACACCTTTGGCGCTTGAGGGGTCGCCGTAGGTAACGGTCACGTGTTTGCCGCCCGGAATGAACAGCATATCGCCCACGTCCACCTTTATTTTTTCGTCGCCAATGGATACTTCACCATTGTAAAGAATCAACAACGTGTTCTCGACATCGTAGAAATTCTTTATCGTAATCGGTTGGAGAATCCGAATGTTGCGGGCCTTGATAAACTTGACACCGAGCGATTCGATAATTTTATTGTAGTCTTCCATAACAGAAAGGGGTGTGTCTCTAAAATGCTTTTGCGCCCAAAGTTGCACAAAACTAATAAGTTGTACAAAACTAATATTAGTATAAAAGTTTCTGTATATAAAAAAAAGAGTGCGAATTCGCTTGGAAGACGCACTCTACCCCTAAAAAAATTCTATTTATCCAAGAAAATACTTATCGAACGAGTTCGCGGGCTATCACTAATTTTTGTATTTCAGACGTACCCTCGTAAATCTGGGTGATTTTTGCGTCGCGCATCAGGCGCTCCACATGGAATTCTTTCACGTAGCCGTAGCCGCCATGAATCTGTACCGCTTCGGTTGTGGCCCACATCGCTACGTCCGACGCAAAGAGTTTGGCCATGGCAGCCGCCTGCACATAATCCTTATGTTCGTCTTTGATCCGGGCTGCTTTGTAAACCAGCAACCGGGCCGCTTCAATCTTGGTCGCCATTTCAGCTAATTTGAACTGAATAGCCTGGTGTTCAAATATCTGCTTTCCAAACGCCCTACGCTCCTGACTGTATTTTAAAGCTAATTCGTAGGCCCCGGCCGCGATACCCAACGCCTGTGCCGCAATGCCAATGCGTCCTCCATTCAACGTCGACATGGCGAATTTGAAGCCGAAACCGTCATCGCCGATCCTATTTTGCTTCGGCACCCGCACGTCCGTGAACAGTAGTGAGTGTGTGTCCGACGCCCGAATGCCCATTTTATCTTCTTTCTTGCCGACAACAAAGCCCGGTACGCCTTTCTCAACGAGAAGGCAATTGATACCCCGGTGTTTTTTCTCGCGGTCGGTTTGCGCAATTACTAGGCAGATGCCCGATGAATTGCCGTTGGTAATCCAGTTTTTGGTGCCGTTCAGCAGGTAATAATCGCCTTTGTCTTCGGCGGTTGTGGCTTGTGAGGTAGCGTCGGAACCGGCTTCGGGTTCCGACAGGCAGAACGCGCCAATCGTTTCGCCGGTGGCCAATCGAGTGAGGTACGTTTGCTTTTGTTCCTCCGTGCCATACGCTTCGAGGCCATAGCAAACGAGCGAATTATTGACCGACATGACAACCGAGGCCGACGCGTCGACTTTGGATATTTCCTCCATCGCCAGCACGTAAGAAACCGTGTCCATGCCGCCCCCACCATACTCGGGCGACACCATCATACCCATAAAGCCCAGTTCGCCCATCCGCTTTACCTGCGCAGCCGGAAACCGGGCCTCGTTGTCGCGCTCAACAATGCCCGGCATCAATTCATTCTGCGCAAAATCGCGGGCCGCTTCCTGGACGGCGAGGTGTTCCTCTGATAAGTTAAAATTCAATCCCTGTAACTCCAGCGTTGCCGTTGCCATCTGAATTAGGTAATTTAATGTATTATGTGTTTGTTGAGAAGATTGTAAAGATACAAAAAAGCTACATAAATGGTATGCACGCATACTGTTTTCGCCACTAACTATTCGAACAGCAGGGTAATCAACTCTGCCACGCAGGCCGGTTTGTGCTCACCGTCTACTTCAAATGCACATTCAATGATCGCCCGCACCCCGTTGGAACCTTCATTCGCGTTTTGCGGCTCAACATGGTGGAGCCAGGATTTCATGCGCAACCGACTCCCAACGGGCACGGCGTTGGTAAAGCGAATTTTGTTGGCTCCGTAGTTAACGCCCATCTTCACAGACTCAACCTGGTAAATCTCTGCCATAAGCTTGGGGGCCAGCGAGAGCGTCAGAAAGCCGTGCGCGATAGCTGCTTTATAGGGTGATTCGCGGGCGGCACGTTCGGGGTCGGTATGAATCCACTGATGATCGCCGGTAGCCTGGGCAAACAGATTGATCATTTCCTGGGTGATGGTCATGTACTCGGTTTCGCCAAGCGACTGCCCGGCATGAGCCGAAAAGTCGGCCAGATTCGCGAAGGTTTGCATAGGTGTTCTGGTTTTGTGCAAATTTGCCGCCATGACCGAAGCCGACGACGTTTTGTTTTTTGATTACGAAGGCAACCGGCTGGCGTACCATAAAGTTGGGCATGGTCCGGCGACATTGGTGGGATTTCATGGTTTTGGGCAAACCGGACACGTCTTTTACCCCCTCAACGAAACGGCAGGTCATCGGTTCACGATCTTTGCCATCGATCTTTTCTTTCACGGCGACAGTCGATACACCAGCAATCAACTACTAACCAAAACGGGCTGGCAAAGGTTAATGGCGGCTTTTCTGGAAGCACACCGCATCGGTCGATTCTCGCTCATCGGATTCAGTTTAGGTGGCCGGTTCGCGCTGTCAACGGTTGAAGCCTTCGCCGACCGGCTCGACCAACTAATCCTGATTGCGCCCGACGGCATCACTCACAATGTCTGGTATCGGCTGGCAACGACGACCAGCGCCGGACGATGGCTATTCCGACACGGATTGCGGCATTTATCAGCGCTTGATCAGCTTGGTCACGCGCTCGTTTGGGCTGGTCTGTTGAACCGAACGGCCATGCGTTTCGCCGAATTATCGCTCAGTACGTCGACGCAACGAACGCTGGTGTACCGCGTCTGGACACAGTTCCGGCTGATTTATCCCGATTTAGATGTAGCGAGTGCGTCGCTTACCAAGCATTCGGTACGCGTTCGGTTTTTCACGGGTGCCTTCGACCGAATCGTGCCCGGTGCGTTTATCCTGCCGCTCACCGACCAGTTGCAGCGGTACGAGTTGACAGTTCTGAAAACGGGACATAATCACCTGATTGAGTTAATGGCGAACGAGTTGGGAGGGTGAGTGTATGAGCTTGTATCGCAGATACTTTTACACTTAAACACTTCTTTTCAACGCCCCACGCAGCACCTGCCACAGTCCGGCGACAGAGACAAGAATTAGTGCGGCTACGATAAGCTGACCCCATCCGCTTTGATTGGGATTGTTGAGCAGGGTCCGAATCTCACGGGCTTCGCGTCCCGACCAGATCGCCAGCAGCGTTCGGGGCGTCATGCCCAGGAATCCCCCCAAGAGAATATTTCTGAGTTTAGCGCCCGATAGCGCAAATACTAAATTCGTTAGGCCGAAGGGTAAAATAGGGGAGAGTTTGGTGAAGAAGATGACTTCTAATTCTTTGTTCAAAATACGGTCGAGTACCGACTGCGCTTTAGGATTTCGACGTAGAAACTGTAAAAGTTGGTCCTGATCCAGCCAATGCACCAGGAGGTTGATAAGCAAAATACCGCCGAAGTTGATAATAAACAGGGGCAAAACGGCCTGCCAGCCCATAAAGTACCCAAAGAGAAGGGCCAGAATTGTAGGGGGCGTCAGACCGGCCGACGTAATGGCGAACGCAATGGTGAGACCCGCCCAATGCCAGGCCGTCAGTGCCCGAATTGCTGGCTCGTGAACAACGGCGTAATACGTCAGCACCGACGTAAAAAGAATCGGCAGGACTGATAGGAGGACCCCCGCGATAGCCGGACCGGTTAATTTTTGGAGAATGGTGTACTTCACTAATGAGGTAACGGTTGACAGACTGGTTTTGTGCATGGCAGACGGTCCGCGATACAAGTACTACCTTTGCGGCTATGAAATTCGGAACCAAAGCCATCCACGCCGGTGTCGAGCCGGACCCTACGACGGGCGCCATCATGACGCCTATTTATCAAACGTCGACTTACGTGCAGGAGTCACCGGGCAAGCACAAAGGCTACGAGTACGCCCGGACGCAAAACCCCACGCGGACGGTGCTGCAGAATAACCTTGCGGCTCTCGAAAACGGCAAACACGGCATTTGCTATTCCTCTGGCTTAGGCGCTACGGATGCTATTCTGAAGTTATTCCGGCCCGGCGACGAGATCATTGCCAGCAATGACCTCTACGGTGGTACGTACCGGATCATGGTGCGCGTTTTTCAGGAGTTTGGCCTGAAATTCAACTTTGTTGATTTGTCGAACCCGACCAAGTTGGAAGCCGCTATTTCGCCCTCAACGAAGATGGTCTGGATAGAAACGCCGACGAACCCGCTGCTCCGCTTAGTCGATGTTGAAGCTATTGCTGCCATTACAAAGCCGAACGGTATTCAGTTGGTGGTGGACAACACGTTTGCATCGCCCTATCTGCAAAACCCGCTCGAGCTTGGGGCTGACATGGTATTGCATTCGGTTACCAAGTACCTCGGTGGCCACTCAGATACGGTCATGGGTGCTATCATCCTGAACGACGACGAGATAGCCCAGCGGCTGACCTTCATCCAGAACGCCTGCGGGGCCGTTCCGGGTCCCCAGGATTGTTTTTTAGTGTTGCGCGGCATTAAAACCCTGCACATCCGCATGGAGCGCCACTGCCAAAATGCCCTGAAGGTTGCTCAGTACTTACAGCAACATCCAAAGGTGAGTCAGGTGCATTATCCCGGTCTGGCGTCGCATCCCGGCCACGAGTTGGCTAAACGGCAGATGCGTGGCTTCGGCGGAATGCTATCATTCGAGTTAGTTGGCGACTCGATGCCCGAAGCCGTGCGGGTAATGGAAAGTTTTGGGGTGTTTTCATTAGCTGAATCGCTGGGGGGCGTCGAATCGTTGTGTACGCACCCGGCGAGTATGACCCACGCCAGCATTCCCAAAGAAGAGCGCGAGAAGAACGGACTCAAAGACACGCTCATCCGGCTCAGCGTCGGCATTGAAGACGTTGATGACCTAATTCAGGATTTGGCGCAGGCGATTGGGTAAATCTAAAGAGCGCTCCTTCCGCGTCTGGGTGTTTCTCCCAGAACGCCTTCAAGGTGCTTACGGATATAATGTGCATAGCCACTGCGCCACTGCCTATCCCAGCTTCTTGTACCGAATGCGGGTTGGCGTGGCGTCAGTGCCTAACCGTTTACGCCGGTTTTCTTCGTACTCCGAGAAGTTGCCTTCAAACCAGTACACTTGTGAGTCACCCTCGAACGCCAGAATATGCGTGGCGATGCGGTCCAGAAACCAGCGGTCGTGGCTGATGACCACAGCGCAGCCCGCGAAATTCTCTAAGCCCTCTTCCAGAGCCCGCAAGGTGTTGACGTCAAGGTCGTTGGTTGGCTCATCCAGCAGCAGCAGGTTCGCGCCTTCTTTCAGTGTCATGGCTAAGTGAACGCGGTTGCGCTCCCCACCCGATAGCAGTCCGACTTTCTTTTCCTGATCGGCCCCGGCAAAGTTGAACCGGCTCACGTAGGCGCGGGCATTGGCCTGCTTGCCACCCAGCATAATCCAGTCGTTGCCACCCGCAATAGTCTCGTACACCGTCTTGCTGGGGTCTAAACCGTCGTGTTCCTGATCGACGTACGCCCACTTGACTGTATCGCCCACGTCGAATGTACCGGCGTCGGGTTTATCGCGGCCAGTGATGAGTTTAAAGAGCGTTGTTTTACCCGCGCCGTTTGGTCCAATGATGCCCACAATGCCGCCTTGTGGCAGCCGGAAGCCCAGATGCTCGAACAGCAGCCGGTCGCCGAAGGCTTTCGCCACATCGTCGGCTTCGATGACTTTAGCACCGAGCCGCGGGCCAGAGGGAATGAAGATTTCGAGCCGTTCGTCTTTTTGGCGGCTGTCTTCGTCTAAGAGTTTTTCGTAAGCCCCCAACCGGGCTTTTGATTTTGCCTGCCGGGCTTTGGGAGCCATCCGCACCCATTCTAACTCGCGTTGAAGCGTTTTTTGCCGTTTCGATTCGGTCTTCTCTTCTTTGGCTAAGCGGTTCGACTTCTGCTCTAACCACGATGAATAATTGCCTTTCCACGGGATACCCTCACCCCGGTCGAGTTCGAGAATCCAGCCGGCTACGTTATCCAAGAAATAACGATCGTGCGTCACGGCGATCACCGTTCCGGCGTACTGACGCAGGTGTTCTTCGAGCCACAGCACCGATTCGGCGTCGAGGTGGTTGGTTGGCTCATCGAGCAGGAGCACGTCGGGTTGCTGAAGCAGCAGGCGGCACAGGGCTACGCGCCGTCTTTCGCCCCCGGACAGCACATCGATGGCGGCCTCGGGTGGTGGGCAACGGAGCGCGTCCATGGCCCGTTCGAGTTTCTGGTCAAGTTCCCAGCCGTTAAAATGGTCAATTTTCTCCTGCACTTCGCCCTGTCGGGCAATCAGCTTATCGAAGTCAGCGTCGGGGTCACCAAACGCTTCATTGATCTCCTCAAATTCCTTCAGCAGGTTCACTACTTCCTGAACGCCTTCTTCAACGACCTCGCGAACGGTGCGGCCGGGTGTGAACTGCGGCTCCTGTTCGAGCATGCCAACCGAGTAACCGGGTGAGAAAACGACTTCGCCCGTGTAGTTCTTGTCGATGCCCGCAATGATGCGCATCAGCGTTGATTTCCCGGAACCATTTAGCCCCAAAACACCGATTTTAGCGCCGTAAAAGAAGGAAAGGTATATGTTCTTTAGGATTTGTCGGTTGGGCGGAATATTTTTACTCACACCGGCCATTGAAAAAATTATGGTTTCCTGGCTCATTAAATTCTAATAGATTTGTGGTTGGCAATAACCACCAAAATTAACCCACAGCGCAGCCTTAACCAAGAACAGTAATGGAAAACGCTTCACTGGTAGACGAATACGGTTACGTCTTAGACGGAAAGGTATTTTTGAAAGGCTACCTGAATTTTGAAGACCGCCAGATCGGCGAAGTCAAACGTACTGAGCAGGAAGCGCTCGATTATTTCAGGAATCGCTTCGTTATCGCCGAAAACAAGGTAAGCCAGTTAGAGAACGACATTGCGGAGGCTCAAAACAAAGGATCGTATCTGACAAAGCTGGTGCAGCTCCGGAGAAAACTGATCGGTTTTGATGCCCTCGGCAATTTTCCACCCCTGCTTGATCGCTTAGATGCTCAGGAAGACATTCTTTCTAACCTGATTTCGGTCAATCAGCTCAAGAATCTTGAAATAAAACGTGCCCTGATTGGCGAGGCAGAAGCTGTTGCTGACAGTACCGAATGGCGGGAAACGGCCGATGCGTTGCAGGAAATTAAGACGAAATGGATTAAAACCGGACCCGTTGACAAATCTGTCGAAGCGGAGGTTGAAGATCGGTTTCAGGCGCTCTTAGATGCATTCTTCACGCGCCGACGTGAGTATTTCAATGAGCAGAACAAGGTCATTCAGGAGCGCCTGGATAAGTACGATGAGTTGATCCGCCTGGCGTTTCGGGCAAACCGGCTTGGCGACTTAGATGCGGCTTTTCTGGAAGTTCGGCGACTCAACAACGCCTGGAAACAGGTTGGCGAGGTACCGATCAAAAAGAGCGGTAAATTGTACAAATCGTTTAAAAAGGCGACGACGGCTTTCTACGCGAAATACAACGAGGTTAAAGGTATCGTTATCGTGCCGAAGGTCGACCCCCGCATCGAACAGCAGATGAAGATGGCCGACGAGGCCGAGAAACTATCGAAACAGGACGACATTTTCGCGGCTGCCGAGCGGGCCAAAGTGCTGCTCAACAGTTGGAAAGAGATCCGGGTGCCCTTTAAGATGCAGGACAAGACGGTTAACGAACGCTTCCGGGCCGCCTGCGACAAGATTTTTGAATTGAGCTACCTTGGCCGTGTGCTTACCCGCAAATACCCAGCTTTCGAGCTGAAAAGCCAGTCGGAGCAGGTACGGACCAAGATTCGGGAAATGGAGTATCTCGTTAAGCGCGAAAAAAGTGATTTACAGTTTGCGCTTCAGGACGTCGATGGTCTCGATCCCAACAAAGACGAAGACAAACAGATACTGAACAAGATTAACACCCAGAAGCGCAAGATCGCCATGAAAGAAACGATCCTGCGCGAGTTCCAGAAGCAGTTGGAAACGGTGGGGTATTGACGGTTTTATTATTATGAAAAAACTGAAACGTGCCCCGGCTCAACACTGGGGCACGTTTCAGTTTAAGGCTTTGTTTATTAAGTATGGAAACGAACACGACCGCACCCGCAATGTTGACTGACGCCGAGTTTCGGGCGTTGATCCCACTTAACAAATTCGTCCGGCTCCACTATTTCACCGATCTGCGCGAGTTCATCAAGACCGATGCGCTGACGAAAGCAATTATCGTAATAGATGGCGTCGATCATCTTGAATTAGCCACCGGCGAACAAATTCCACTCGACCGGGTGATCCGCATCGACGGTCACCTATCGCCCAACTATCCCGGCTACGACGATTACTCATGCGCTTGTTAGGTTGTCGGACAAATTAATTGCGTTGAATTTTAATTGATTTCGTGACAGCTGACTGATGGCCCGGTCAGCTATTTTTATGCTTGGAATAAGTTAGTGAACACCGTCTTTATTTCGTGAAAACTCTCTGGCGCGACCTGCGCGACCACATCCGAACTGATTTCCGATCCGATTTATACGTGGCTACGGCGCTGTGGCTCGCGCTGCTTCTATCCACCAATTATTACCTCGATTTTGAGGACAGCTATATCGACTCATTCCAGAACGACCCGCGCTGGCCATTGCTGTATTTCTCGCTCTACGCAACCGCTTACTACGGCAGTGTTTGGCTTTGGACGTATTTTCATCGTCGGCCGAACGTATGGCGCAACCGCGACTTCTGGCTCCGAAGTGGCACGGCTCTCGTCTGTTACTCCATTTATGCCGGGTTCTATGCTCATACCGCCTGGAGTCAGCAACTATTTGACGGACAGGTATTTGTTTTTCTGTATTACTGCTTCCGTAACCTGCAATCGGTGCTGACAATTGTGTTGCCGCTATTTTTATTCTACAGGTTTGTGGACCGGCAACCGTCTAACTTCTATGGCATGGCTCCTAAACGAAAGGGCTTGGCGCTCTACGCGTTAATGCTGGTGTTGATGGTTCCGCTCATCACACTGGCGTCGTTTCAGCCGGATTTCTTGGCGTCTTACCCAACGTACAAAGATACCAATGCCAACGAATTCTTTAGTGTGCCGGAGTGGGTAACGGCTCTGATCTACGAACTGTGTTACGGCTGGGATTTCGTGCCGACCGAATTACTGTTCCGAGGCTTTTTGGTTATTGGGATGAGCCAGGTGCTGGGGCGCGGGGCGGTGTTACCGATGGTCGTTTGGTACTGCGCCATCCACTTCGGCCGACCATTGGGCGAAGCTGTGTCGTCGGTATTTGGCGGGTATCTGCTGGGCATACTGGCCCTGAGTACTCGTAGCATATGGGGTGGCCTGCTCATCCACATCGGTATTGCGTGGGGGATGGAGATTGCCGCTTTTTTGCAGTCGTAACTATGCCAAACTCACTAACTCGGTCAGTTCCTCGTCGCTCAGGTCGCCGAGCCACGTTTCGCCGGTTTTGATGCTGAGGTTGGCGAGTTCGCGTTTGGAGCGGATCATGGCGTCGATTTTCTCTTCCAGCGTGCCCTGATTCATCAGCCGATACACCAGCACATTCTTGGTTTGACCGATGCGGAAAGCGCGGTCGGTGGCCTGGCTCTCAACGGCGGGGTTCCACCACAAATCGTAGTGAATCACGTGGTTCGCTTGGGTCAGGTTCAGGCCGGTGCCGCCCGCTTTGAGCGATAGAATAAACGTGTGGTCGGAGCGGTTGCGCTGGAATTGCTCCACCATCTCATCGCGGTGGGGGCGGGAGGTGCCGCCGTGTAGAAACAGGGGCTGCTGCCCAAATGCCTGCTGAATGAACTGCTGCAACAGTTCACCCATCTCGCGGTACTGCGTAAAAATCAGCACTTTCTCGTGATTGGCGTAAATCGTCTCGAGCAGATTGAGCAACAGCGTTGCTTTGCCGGAAAGGGCTGGGTTGCTGTTGCCTTTCTTCAGATACTGATGCGGGTGATTACCGATTTGCTTGAGGGCCGTCATCAGTTTGAGCACTAAGCCGCGTCGGGCAATGCCGTCCTTATCTTCGATGGCCCGCAAACTCTCCTGCACCACGCTTTGATACAGAGCCGCCTGTTCGGGGGTGAGGGCGCAAAACTGGTTGTTCTCGATTTTGTCGGGTAGGTCGCTGATGATAGTTTTGTCAGTTTTCACGCGCCGGAGCAGGAACGGACTCGTTACACGCCGAAACTGATCGAGTTTCTGATGGTCGCGCTCCTGCTGAATCGGCTTGCCAAACTCCTCATTGAATTTGCTTAACCCGCCCAGATACCCCTTGTTCACGAAGTCCATAATGCTCCAGAACTCCGACAGCCGGTTTTCAACAGGCGTACCGCTGAGGGCAATCCGAATCGGTGATTTCAGCGCTTTTACGGCTTTGGTTTGTTCTGTATCGCTGTTTTTAATGTTTTGTGCTTCGTCAATAATGACCACCGCCCAGGTCGTTTTTTTGAACGTGTCGAGGTCCGAACGCACCACGCCATAGGTAGTCAGTAACAGATCATACGTATCCGATGCAGTTGGCAGCTTCCGGCCAGAACCGTGGTACACCCGCGCCTGTAATTCCGGCGCAAATCGGGCGATCTCTTTCTGCCAGTTAGTGAGCAGAGTTGTTGGTAAAACGACCAGTCCCTTTTGCTTTTTGAACCGACCTTCTTGCCTGAATTTAAGCAGCAATGCAATGATTTGCAACGTTTTACCCAATCCCATGTCGTCGGCCAGCAGACTGCCCATGCCGAGGGCCGTGTTTTTAACGAGCCAGTCGTAGCCGCGCTGCTGGTAAGGGCGCAGTTGGGCGTTAAGCGCGTCTGGGAGAGCTTGTTCGGGGCTGTCGGTGAATTTTTTGATGAGCGCCCGTACTTCCCCTGAAATGCCCAGCCGACCACCCTTATATTCTTCTGTTAGAGCGGCCCGCAACAGTTCAGGGCCGGTCAGTTCGGGTGGGCTTTCAAGTTGTTTGTATAGCTTGGTAAGGTCGGCAGGGTCGAGCAGGACGTACTGATCTTTGATTTTGACCAAACCCGTTGAGTTGTTAACCAGTTTTTGGAACTCCCGAACATTCACCATTTCATCGCCGAGCGCCACCTGCCAGTCGAAAGTAAGCATATCGTCCAGCCGCATAAACGCGTTGTTGGCCGTAACCTTGGCCTTGAGCCGCCCGCCCACCTGCGGCCGGACCCAGTGCCGAAGCGACCTGGGCAGCAGGAGCGCGATACCAAGCAACTGCATTCGGGGAAGCGTGTCTAAAAGGACTTTCACAAAATCCTGCGGTTTATAAAACAGGTGTGCGGGTCCGTTCTTTTGCGTTAATTTGGCCAAATCGGGGAAGTGACGGGAGAGCACCAGCAGATCCTGTAAAACGGCCATTCGGATGCCCGAGTGCTTCTTCTCGGTCAATAGTTCGGGCAGTGGAATGGGAGCGGTGGCATCGGCTGCTTCCCGGTCACGGATTAGTAAGCTAAGCCGGAACTCGTCTCCTAACTCGTTGTCCTCCACCGTCAGAATGGGCACGAAGCGTTTGTGGGTTAGGAAAAAGTCATTGAGCCAGAGCTGCATAGCCAGTGGCATCTCCCGCTTCCCAAATCCCTCAAACCGCAAGGTTTCGACGCCGAAGAACAGCCGGTCGGCATCTTCGAGTGGCCAGCGTTCCCAGAGTTCAATAGTCGTTTGCTTAATAGTTGGGCGCATCAGCAGAGAGCAGAGCGTGAGCACCTGCTGCTCGTTGGGCAAGGCCAGAATATCCTTCTGCCAGCGTACCGATAGCAACGTAGGCGGCAGTTGCGTAGCGAGTTGATTGGTCAGGTTGCGGACCGTTTCGTTGAGCGTAGCGGGCAACCACCGAACCCGGTGCTGCTCTTCGGCCGGACCAACCCTCAGGAGTTGCGGTACTACCGCGCCCCGGCGCAGGAGCGCGGTCGCAAACTGCTGCGTCAGGTATAACCCCCGTACCGAGTCGCTCATTTCGGGCCAGTCGGCTTCGGTGAGGGTGCCAAGCCAGCTCGTCAGGTTGCTCATCGTAAACTCCTTCAGCGGTCGGGGTTCGCCGTGTTCGCTAAAGATGTTGATCTTGCGCAGCTCCATTACCTCGTCGACCTGCAACTCAATGCTATCGCTGAAGCTGGGAAACTCGTCGCTCGTGGCTGGTTTGGTACTTGTCAACTGGGTTGCGTCCGCCTTGCTGAACAGCTTGTAGGACTTCGCAAGCGACTTATGAAAATCACCTTTGGCGAAGGTTACCTCCAGGGCCAGCAGGTCGAGCAGTTGATCGGACAGGGGTGGTATGGTCGCGAAATCCAACCCGGCGCGGACGGTGTCGTCAGGTTTCCAATCCTCGTCTTCGTCAGGAATATCGTCAGTGCATAAGTCTTTCAACGATAATACGGCTTCCATACCCGCGCCGGGCGAGTCGGTTTTGAGTTTTTGCAACTCCGCTAAAATGTCTAAGCCTTTTAGCTGGAAAACCAGAAAGGGGTTTCGGTCGATCTCGTTGGCAATTACATAAACTACGGCTGCGAGGTGCTTACAAGGAATGGCGTAGTCGGGGCAGGAGCACCCCATCGTTAAATCCTCGAATGTGCGTGGAAATAATCTGATACCCCGTTTTTTGGCAAATTCGGTGAGTTCATTGGGGAGTTGGCGGTTAAGTAGCTGCGCCAGAATTGCCGGGTTTTCGCGGATTTCGGTGAGGAGCCAATCCTGTTCCTGTTCTATGAACAGCGGCACCGACAGCTTGGACCGATACGGCCGGGGGGCCGATCCCTTAATGGATGCACTAATTTGATTCCCGTCTATTTTTAACCCCTGCACGGCCCCTTTATTGGCGTAGGTTTTGCCGCGCGGCAGGCGGTTAGCCATGTCAATGCTGGTCAGGGCGTTGAGCCACTGCTGTCCCCACCACGTTTTGCCGTAGGTGATACGTTCCGCCATGTTTGCTGGTTTGAAAACTAATTTGGGTGCAAAAATAGGGGTTTGGCAGTGTAAACGACGGCTTCAAGCACTAATGCGGAGTCGAGCAGGCGATAGTTTGGACCTTACTCGGTCCTGCGTTGGATAGCTGAACAAACGACAACTGGTTAACCGATCATATCGAAACCGCAATAAGGCACCAACACGGCCGGAATGCGGATGCCGTCCGGCGTCTGATTGTTTTCCAGAATAGACGCCAATATACGGGGCAGGGCCAATGCCGAACCGTTCAGCGTGTGAAGCAATTGCATCTTCCCCTCCACCTTTGAGCGCAGTTTGAGTCGATTGGCCTGATACGTCTCGAAGTTTGAGACCGAGCTAACTTCCAGCCAACGCTCCTGAGCCGCCGACCACACTTCCATATCATACGTCAGGGCCGACGTGAAGCCCATGTCGCCCCCGCAGAGCCGCAGCACGCGGTAGGGCAATTCCAGCTTTTGCAGCAGCAACTGCACGTACTGGCTCATTTCCTCCAGCGCGGCATACGAGTTCTCCGGCTTCTCGACCCTGACCAGTTCGACCTTATCGAACTGGTGCAGGCGATTTAGCCCCCGGACGTGCGCCCCCCACGAACCAGCTTCGCGCCGGAAACAGGGTGTGTAGCCAACGTGCTTAACGGGCAACTGACTTTCGGGCAGAATCACGTCGCGGTAGATGTTCGTAATCGACACCTCTGCGGTCGGAATCAGATATAGTTTGTCTTCAGTAGCAAAGTACATCTGCCCTTCCTTGTCGGGTAACTGCCCCGTTCCGAAGCCCGACTCCTCGTTGATTAAAATCGGTGGCTGCACTTCCGCGTAGCCAGCTTTCAGCGCTTCGTCTAAGAAAAAGTTAATCATGGCCCGCTGAATTCGGGCACCCTTGCCCTTGTACACCGGAAAGCCTGCTCCCGAAATCTTGACACCCAACTTGAAGTCAATTATATCGTACTTCTCGATCAACTCCCAATGGGGCTGGGACTTGTTGTGGAGCGTTGGAATGGTGCCCTGTTCGAGCACTACCTCATTATCGTCGGGCGTACGACCTTCGGGAACGCTGCTGTGCGGCAGGTTTGGGATCGTGACCAGAAGATCCTGTAAATCGGCTTCAAGTTGACGGAGCGTATCAGCGAGGGTTTTTGAACGAACTTTAAGGTCTGCGGTTTCGGTCTTGGCGGCTTCGGCAGCGGTTTTGTCGCCCGCTTTCATGAGCGCACCAATCTGACCCGCTTTCGCGTTGGATAGGGCCAGTGTATCGTCCAGATCGCGCTGGGTATCGCGTCGTTGCTGATCAAGCGCGATGACCTGATCCACAATAGCATCGACATCGGCAAAATTTCTCTTGCGCAGACCGGCCAGGGTAGTCTCTTTATTCTCGCGGATGAATGAAAGTTGAAGCATCAGTTCTTATTAATCAGACATTTAATTACGTCGATGAATTCTTCGGTTTGCGGTAGTAGGGGTAGAATGTCGGCACGCTCGATCCGATAATCAATCAAATCACGTTTACTGCCGCTCATAATCGTATTCCCTCATCCATTACGTTCGAGTATAAGTTTGTAACGGCATATCGACTTCGTTCCCGCTGAGGCCATACAATTGTACTAATCATTCGGCCTGTTTCCAGTTCAATGTCAAACAGGTGGTCAGAAAACTGCCATCTTCGACCACCTGATAAATCGTTATTTGTAAATACCAGAAAGTCCCAGTCTGAATCGTTCCGCGCGTCGCCCCGCTCCCGAGAGCCAAACAGCCACACCTCGGCCTGCGGGTCGATTTCCTGAACGTTGCGCTTCACTTCCTGTAAGAACTCGACGTCAGTCATGGTCATAGTTGGTTGTAAACCTTACAGGTTTCATCCCAGCAAAATTACGCCGAAAACAGTCCGTCGTTCAAGGCGTTGAGCGCGTGGGCTTTGTAGCGGCTGTGCACCAGTAACGACAAATTGCTTTCTGTGCCGCCATACGAAACCATCCGAATCGGAATGTGTTTCATGGCATTGAACACCCGCACGGCTACGCCTTCGTTGTCGGCACTGAAGTTGCCCACAATGCAAATGATCGTCTGGTCGTAGTCAGGCTCTTCAAGGTCGCAGAACGTGCTGAGTTCGGCGGTGATGGCCTCAATTTGCTCGGTGTTGTCAATCGTCACCGATACGGACACCTCGGACGTTGCCAACATGTCTACCGGCGTTTTATATTTCTCGAAAATCTCGAAAATCCGGCGCAGGAATCCATAGGCGTTCAGCATCCGGGTGGAGTGAATATACAGCGCCGTGATGCCGTCTTTAGCCGCAACGGCCTTGAACACCTGATCGTTAGCCGTTGGCGTGCTGGTTCGCTCGGCAATCAGCGTACCCGGAGCCGCCGGGTCCATGGTGTTTTTAAGCCGCACGGGCACCCCAAACATCCGGGCGGGCGTAATCGTGGATGGGTGCAGGATCTTAGCGCCGAAGTAGGCCAGTTCGGCCGCTTCGTCGAAGGTCAGCTCGCGCACGGGGAAGGTGTTCTTCACAATGCGCGGGTCGTTGTTGTGCATTCCATCAATGTCGGTCCAGATCTGAATTTCGTCGGCCCGGATCGCTCCGCCAATCAGCGACGCGGTGTAGTCGGAGCCGCCCCGCTTCAAGTTATCCACTTCACCACGCGGGTTGCGACAGATGAAGCCCTGCGTAACAATAATCTGCTTATCAGTGTGCTGGGGCAGCATGTCGGCCAGCCGTTGCTGCGTGTACTGAATTTCCGGCTCATTGTCGGCGTCGATCCGCATAAACTCCAGCGCGGGCAACAACGTCGACGCTACGCCCTCTTCGGCCAGATACGCCTGAAATAACTGGGTGCTCAACAACTCACCTTCGGCTACTAACTCCTTTTCCTGCCTGAGCGTAAATGGCTTAATGCCCGTTAACGACCGAATGAACGAGAACTCGTTATCGACGGCTTGTTGCCCGACGACTTTTCCGTCGGCAGTTTTGTAAAGTTCACTGACGAACCCATCATAATGAACCTTTAACGTGTCAATCTTCGTAGTTGCGTCGGCATCATTATTCGCCTTGAGCGACTCGCCGATGGCTAACAGGGCATTCGTCGTGCCGGAAAGGGCTGACAAAACGACGATTTTACGGGTGTCGTCGCTTGTGATGAGAGTACGGATGGACTGCATACGTTCGGGCTTCCCGACCGACGTGCCGCCAAATTTCCAGACGTGCATAGCGAAAGAGTGAATAAGCGAAAGAGCAAAAGTGTAGGTTGTGAGCCGCTCCTTCTATCTTTATTTAAACTGAAATGAATACACCTGTTTCTGTAATCCCAGCATTTTGACGGCCGTGATAGCCGCTTCGTCGCCTTTGTTGCCGTGTTTGCCACCCGCCCGATCGAGGGCCTGTTGCTGGTCGTTTGGCGTCAGCACACCAAAGATGACGGGCTTGCCGGTTTTCAGACTAACGTTGGTCAATCCCTGGGCTACGGCATGGTTGATGTAATCGTTGTGCTTAGTTTCGCCCTGGATTACGCAGCCGAGCGCAATCACCGCATCGACATCGTCGCGCTGGGCGAACCACAAAGCACCCAAGCTCAATTCGTAACTGCCTGGCACGTTACCCCGAACAATGTTGTCGGCTTTTGCCCCGTACTGGATCAGCGTTTGGTAAGCACCGTCGTACAGTGCTTCGGTAACGTCGGTGTTCCACTCTGAAACCAGAATGACGAATCGGCGGTGGCTGATGTCGGGCAGCTCGGCCGTTGAGAAAACACTGAGATTTTTATTGGCTGAAGACATATAAAGTATCCTGGACGACCACGTCCGGGTGGGAAAAGGTTGTTAATGAGCGTTTTTGTGTCCGGACGTGGCCGTCCAGGATACAAAAAAAGGACAAAACCCGGTTTGGCTTTGTCCTTTGCTGTATTGATTGATTCAGATACGCTTACGACTCGCCAACCGCTGCTTCAAGCACGGATTTGTACTTCTTGGCACTAACGGCCTCGGCTGACTGGGCGTAGTTTTCGATGATGTCGTTGTAGGTACTAATGGCTTTATCGTTCTGTTTCGCCTGCTCGTAGGCAACGGCTAATTTCATGAGGTAGCCAGGCGTGAAGAACTTGTTCGACTTGTAATCGGCTGCTTTTCGGTAGTAATCGGCCGCTTCGTCATAACTTTTCTTCTCCATGTAAGCATCCCCAAGGAGCGCGTAAGCGCGGGCCTGCACCAACAAATCGGACGACTTGAAATCATCCAGATGCTCGATGGCTTCGTCGTACTTTCCTTGCTTAAGCAAACCCAGACCAGCGTAGAACCCGGCTAGGTTACCACCCGGCGTCGATCCGTAGTTATCGGCAACGCTCAGCAGGCCAGGCGTTCTTCCATCGCCATTGAGGGCTTGTTTGAGTGAATCGGCTTCGAGTTTATAAATCGATGGAAACAGTTCGATCTGCGCCGTTTCATCCTGACTGCTCACATAAGCCCGGTAGCCAAAGAAACCGGCAATCAACAGGACAATACCGCCAATTACGCCCAAAACGATGTTTCGATTCTGTTGAAAAAAATCGCCAACATCTTCTAACTTGTTTTCTAATGCATCCGGATCTTCTAAAAAATCCAGTCCGGTGTTCTTTTTGCTCATGTTTTTGCAATTTGGATTGCAAAATTAGAACTATTTGTCCGGGTGGGAAAGCATAACGGTCAAAACTTTACGAATTGGTTTTTGTCACGTGCGGTCGTATCACCAAAAAACATACATTTGTACCGCTAATCTGTCTAAGGGGTGCCCTAACATAACGGGCTGAGATTATACCCATTGAACCTGCCCGGGTAATGCCGGGAAGGGAACTGGAGTTCATCAGTATTCACGTATCGTTTAACCAAAGGTAGGATCGGCCCCTTGCCTATCGTCACGCTTTTTCGTTATGAAAAAAACGACGACCTATCTCTCTTTGCTGATTGCCGTATTGTGGCTGTCGGCATTCCCCGTTCGGGCGCAGTTTTCCATTTCCGGCACCGTCTACGATGCAGACGAGCAATCGTTATCCGGCAAAGCGTTGCCCGGTGCAGCCGTTACTATCGAAGGTACGTATACCGGTACGTTTGCTGATGTTAGCGGAGCCTTTCAACTTACCAACCTGAAACCCGGTCTGGTAACGGTGCGTGTTTCATTGCTTGGCTACGAACCCCAAACACAAACGCTGGACATGACTCAAAACGTCACGCTACGAGTAGTACTGAAAAAAGCGGCCATCGTGGTCGATGAGGTGGTCGTCAGTGCCACGCGGGCCAACCAGAAATCGGCAATCGCATACACGGACGTGTCGCGCCGTGATCTGGATAAACTCAACCTGGGGCAGGATATTCCGCAACTGCTTAATTTCACGCCGTCCATCGTGACGACTTCCGACGCGGGCACGGGTGTGGGGTATACGGGCATTCGAATCCGGGGGTCCGATGCGACACGCGTCAACGTGACGCTCAACGGCATTCCCTACAATGATGCCGAGTCGCAGGGGACGTTTTTTGTCGATATGCCCGACTTTGCCTCGTCAGTGAGCAGCATCCAGATTCAACGGGGAGTGGGCACATCGACTAATGGCGCGGGCGCGTTCGGGGCATCAGTCAATATTCAAACAAACAAGTTAGAAACGAAACCGTATGCCGAAACGAACCTGTCGGCTGGTTCGTTTGGAACGCGTAAAGTAAACATTCTGGCCGGAACGGGTTTGCTACGGAATCATTTTGTGCTGGATGCCCGACTCTCAAAAATAGATTCCGATGGCTACATTGACCGGGCCTTCGCGGACCTGAAATCGTTCTATCTGTCGGGTGGCTATTACACCGATAAAAGCTTTATCCGGCTCAACGTATTTTCAGGGCAGGAACGAACCTACCAATCGTGGGGCGGTGTACCCGAAGGCTTACTCCGTACCAACCGGACGTTCAACCCGTACACCTACGATAACGAAACTGACAATTACCAGCAGGACAATTACCAACTAATTGCCTCGCACGAACTAAGCCGGAAGTGGCGGGTAAATACCTCGCTTTTTTACACCAAAGGAAAAGGCTATTATGAGCAGTACCGGTCTGACGATGAGTTTAGTAGCTATGGTTTGCCGAATGTCGTCATTGGGGATTCAGTCATCGAACGAACGGACATAATCCGGCGCCGGTGGTTGGCTAACGATTACTACGGCACTGTTTTCTCGCTCGACTACAACGGGTTTGGCAAGTTGACTGCCAATATTGGTGGGGGCTGGAATCAGTACAAAGGCGGGCACTTCGGCGAGATTATCTGGGCGAGGGTCGCCGGGAACGCCAACATTCGGGATCGCTATTATGACGACAACGCCACTAAAACGGATGTTAACCTATACGCCAAGGCGTTTTACCAGCTTGGTGCCAAACTCAATGGTTTTGCCGATGTGCAGGTACGAACGGTTGGCTATTCGTTTTTGGGATTCAACAGTCAGCTTCAAAACGTACAGCAGGCCGCTAACCTGACTTTTTTTAACCCAAAGGCGGGTCTGACCTATGTGCTCAATGACCGCAATACCGTCTATGCATCGGTAGGGGTGGGCCACCGGGAACCCAACCGCGACGATTACACGCAGTCGACACCCGCCAGCCGCCCAAAGGCTGAACGGCTGATCGACTACGAAGCAGGGTATAAAATTCAGACGGCCGGGCTGGCGTTCACGGCAAATGCGTATTATATGAACTACCGGAATCAGTTGGCGCTGTCGGGGAAGCTGAACGACGTTGGGGCGGCTAACCGGGTCAATATTCCAATTAGTTACCGTGCCGGGCTGGAACTGGAAGCGGGTGCCCGACTGGCCAAAAACCTTCGCTGGAACGTCAACGCGACAGTCAGCCGGAACAAAGTGAGGAATTTTACGGAGTTCATCGACAATTTCGACACGGGCAATCAGGAGAGTCAACAGTATGGCGAGACGAACATTTCGTTTTCGCCCAGCGTGATTAGCGGGTCGCAACTGCTGTTCACTCCTGCTAAAGGGCTGGAATTGGGGCTGTTGTCGAAGTATGTGGGGAAGCAGTACTTAGACAATACGTCCAATGAAAGCCGAAAACTGAATCCGTATCTGACAAACGATATCCGAATCATTTATTCGATCAAGCCGAAATTTGCGCAGGAAATCGCGTTTACGTTGCTGCTCAACAACGTACTGAATGAACTGTATGAGTCTAACGGATATACGTACGCTTACATTTCGGAGGGTAAGGTCATTGCCGATAATGGCTACTACCCGCAGGCCGGACGAAATTTCTTAGCGGGTGTACGGCTGCGATTTTGACTACTTCTCTGTCTCGCGCAGTAATTTATTAGCGAAAACAAATTCGTTCAACTCATTGACGTTCGACTGGGTGAGGGTCGCACTGGTACCCTCCCACAGTTTCTTGCCTTCGTAGAGAAACATTATATTCTCGCCAATCTCCATCATCGAGTTCATATCGTGCGTAATAACGACGGTGGTGATGTTGAACTCATCGGTGATCTCTTTGATCAACTGATCAATTTTGATTGATGTCAGCGGATCAAGACCCGAGTTCGGTTCGTCGCAGAATAAGTATTTAGGATTCAGTACAATAGCTCGGGCAATACCAACCCGTTTTTTCATGCCGCCACTAATTTCAGAGGGCATCCGGTCGGCGGCCTGCTCCAGTCCAACGCGTTGCAGGCACTCCTTCGCCCGGTCGATTTTGTCTTTTTCGGACTGATCGGTCAGCATGTCGAGCGGGAAACGAACATTCTCCAGCACCGTTTTCGAGTCGAACAAGGCAGACCCCTGGAACAGCACGCCCATCTCGCGCCGGATAATTTTCTGATCGTCTTCGTTTACCGTCAGAAAATCACGATCGTCGTAGAGCACCTCACCCTCGTCGGGTTTAATCAGCCCGATCATACACTTCAGCAGTACGCTTTTGCCCGTACCGCTGCCGCCAATAATCAGGCTCGTTTCGCCCGGTTTAAATGAGCCGTCGATGCCCGCCAGCACTTGCCGGTCGCCAAACGTTTTCGATATGTTTTTAATGTCGATCATTCCCTTCTAATGAGTGAACCGGAACGCCGGACCGGAGTGAAAGGGCGAATGAGCAAATGAGTGAATGTCTGCCGGATCGCCGATGGGCTTATTCGCTCATTCACTAATTAGGTTAACAGCAACTGCGTCAGGATAAAGTCGGCGGCTACGATGGCGATACAACTATTGGTAACGGCGGAGGTTGATGCACTGCCTACTTCGAGCGCTCCTCCCTGAACGTTGTATCCCTGAAACGCCGAAATAGTTGAGGTCAAAAACGCAAATGCTGTTGTTTTGACGAGCGCGAACGTCACACCGAACGGGTTGTACTCGTAGCGAAGCCCCGAAACGTACTCTTCCGATGTGATAACACCCGCCAGAACGCCGGCAATGTAGCCGCCCAGAATCGACAGAAAACCCGCAAGAATAACCAACAGGGGATACATCAGGAGGGACGCAATCAATTTGGGTAAAATCAGATACGAACTGGAGTTGATGCCCATTACTTCCAGCGCGTCGATCTGCTCGGTAATGCGCATCGTGCCCAGTTCACTGGCGATATTGGAGCCAACTTTACCGGCCAGCACGATGCAGGTGATAGTCGGAGCCAGTTCCAGAATGGTGCTGTCGCGAACAATGAGCGCAATAATGTTCTTCGGAACAAACGGGTTCGAGAGGTTATAAGCCGTTTGTACGCAGGTTACGGCTCCAATAAAGAAAGAAACAAGGGCGACAATGAATACCGAACCGACTCCAATGGAACTGCACTCATTCAAGATAAGTCTTAGGTAGACACCGAGCTTTTCACGGTTACGAAAAAGCGATCCTAAGAAAATGAAATACCGGCCTATCCGTGACATACGAGCGTGTAGTGAACAAGGGTCCGCGCCGATCATCGGACGAACAAAATACATTGGGAACAACCCAAGCAAAGGTAGAATGGTTTCTACAGTAACTTACGCCGTTTTTAATCTCAGACCTGGATCAAGGGCTGTACGATACGAATCGAATTCTTCGACGTTATGAATCCATTAATTGTTGTTACGGGCGGTACCAAAGGCATCGGCCGCGCCATTGCAGACCGGTTTGTGGCGGGCGGCTTCGACGCCGTTGTGTGCGCCCGATCAATTGAGGGCGTTGCTGGACCCGGTTTGCTGCCGGTTGCAGCTGATCTGTCGGCCCGCCCCGGTGTCGATGCGTTGGTTGCTTACATTCAGTCGCTGAATCGGCCCGTTGAGGTGCTGGTCAACAACACGGGCGTGTTCCAACCGGGGCAGATTCACAACGAAGCCGATGGAACATTTGAGCAGCTAATGAACACCAACGTTGGCAGTGCCTATCACCTGACGCGCGGTTTGGTACGTGACATGATGATCCGGCGGCAGGGGCATATTTTTATGATGTGCTCCACGGCCAGTATCACGCCTTACACCAACGGCGGGTCCTACTGCATCTCCAAGTTTGCGCTGTTGGGTATGAGTCGGGTGCTGCGTGAGGAGCTGAAACCGCACAACGTGAAAGTTACGGCCATTTTGCCAGGGGCTACACTCACTGCCAGCTGGGCCGGTACCGACCTGCCCGAAGACCGGTTTATGAAACCGGAAGACGTGGCCGACAGCGCCTGGATGGCGTATTCCCTGTCTAAAAGCGCCGTAGTCGAGGAAATCCTGATCCGACCGCAGTTGGGTGATATTTGAGGTAGTTGTATCTTGCGGCCCACTTCATGCGCCTAAACCACAAATCAAACCCTTAAACTGAAAATTCAAAAAATGTCTTCCGTTGATTATCTGGGTATCGACGTTGGTGGTACAAACGTCAAAATGGGTATTGTAGAGGCTAATTCCGGCAAAATCTCCAATTTCTACAGCCACGATACAATAAGCTGGCGGCAGTCAGGCCATTTTGTCGATCGTTTTGGTGATGCCGTTGCGCTGCAGCTTTTAGCCAACAAGGACGTCAAAAAAGTAGGAATTGGTTTGCCGGGTATGCTCAACGCCGACCGTACGGTGCCGCTTGAGATTACGGCCATTCCAGAAATTGACGGGGTACCGATGGTCGATATGCTCACCAAACGATTTCCCGGTGTTCAGTTTTTTCTGGCGAACGACGCAAACGCGGCTGCCCTGGGTGAGTATTACTTCGCGGAAGAGAAAATCACGGAGAATTACATTTTCATTACGCTTGGTACGGGCGTGGGGGGAGCGGCTATTATTAACAAAAAGATTTTTACCGGGGGCGACGGCAACGCCATGGAGCCGGGCCACATTCCGTCGCGCAATGGGCGGGTGCTGGAACGTAACATTGGTAAAGTAGAATTACTGCTGTTGGCTAATGAGCGCCGAAGCGAATTTAAAGGCAAAACGAACTTGTCGGACGACGGTGATATATCAACGACGGGTCTGGTAGCTGCGGCCGCCGAGGGCGACGAACTTGCCCTTCAAATCTGGACCGAAGTCGGCGAAATGCTGGGCGAAGGGCTGGCATCGCTCATTAAAATATTAGATATCAAGCAAATACTGATCGGCGGGGGGCTGTCGGCCTCGTTCGATTACATTCTGCCAGCGGTCGAAAAAACGCTGGATTACTGGCTCAACGACTACTATAAAAACGGCTTGTTGATCCGGCGGGCTACGCTCGGTAATGATGCGGGTCTGCTCGGTGCAGCCTCGCTGTGTTTTGAATAATAATCGATGAGTCAGTCAGTTGGTGAGTAGCTGACGCCTGTCATAATGCGTCAGCCACTGACCGACTCATCAACTGACTGACTTATTAACTTTTCTACACCACATTCACCTCTGGCGTGATGACCACGCCAAACTTCTCCTGCACCGAATCCTGCACCCGTCCGGCGAGGGTTAACAGGTCCTGACCCGTAGCACTACCGTAGTTGACCAGCACCAGAGCCTGTTTAGTGTGAACGCCCGCGTCGCCGGATCGATATCCCTTCCAGCCCGCCTGCTCAATGAGCCAACCCGCCGGAATTTTAACAACATCGTCGCCAAGGGGGTAGCCCGGTAGTGTATCGAACTGCTCTTTGAGGGCGTCGAATTGGGCTTTGGGAATTTCGGGATTTTTGAAAAAACTGCCCGCATTGCCAATCTGCGCTGGATCGGGAAGTTTGCTACGCCTAATACGAATGACTGCTTCGCTGATAGCCTTTATCGACAGATCGTCGTGCGACACGCCCATGTCGGTCAGCGTTTCCTGAATGGCCCCGTAACGGGTGTGAAACGTGGGCCGTTTGTCCAATCGAAACCGAACGCCGGTAATGATATACTGATCTTTCAGTTGACGTTTGAATACGCTTTCCCGATAGCCAAACTGGCAGTCGGCGTGGGAAAACGTCCGTCGGTCATTCGTGAGCGTATGGATAGCCGTTAGCGAGTCAAACACCTGCTCCAGTTCAACGCCATACGCGCCAATGTTTTGCATGGGAGCTGCACCAACCGTGCCCGGAATAAGGGATAGATTTTCCATGCCTGCATATCCATGCTGAACGCAGAACAGCACCAGCTCATGCCAGTTAACCCCCGCGCCAACGCCTAGATAAACGTGGTCATCGTCTTCCCGAATGAGTTCGATACCCTGAATGTTCATTCGGAGAACCAAGCCGTCAAAATCATGACAAAGCAGCACATTACTGCCACTACCCAACACTAACTTGGGCATGCCGACGAAATCGGTTATTTGCAAAAGGGTATGGATGTCATCGGCGTGATTTATGTCGACTAAATACCGTGCGTCGGCGTCAATGCCAAAGGTGTTATAGGGTTTGAGCGATACGTGGCTTTGTACGTTGAGCATTTTGACGGGAAGTGAGCACCCAAAATTAACCAAAATCTTCCATAGGGTGCCTTATCTGACTATTGTATCCCATGCGATGAATGACAAAAAGGTTATTTTTGCTGGTTCATTTACTACTCATCATGCGTTTCGGATACAGCGGGGTTTTTGTACTGGCGATTCTAAGCCTGAGCGGTTGTGCCAGCAGCAGACCCGCCGTTTTTGGTCGATCAGATGCCGATTATAACGGATACAGTGAAGATTTATCGTCCGTTCGGCCGGTGTATAAAACGCCAGCCACCACCACACCCGCCAGTCGCCCGGTCGCGCCCGTGATAAGGGTGCCTGCTGTACCAACCGCTTCAGGCCGGAACGAACCTCACAAAACAAGCGGCCCGGCCGAGGCTCTGCACGTTAACCGGCGGCTCGATTCGGTGCTCGACACCATCGCGTCCCAGAACCGGTCCATTCGGTATGCGCCGGGGTATCGCGTTCAGGTGTACGTGGGCAATCAGCGGCAGGAAGTTGAATCGGTTAAGTTACTAATCTATCAAAATTTCCCTGAGTTAAGCGCTTACCTGAGCTATAGTCAGCCAACGTATAAACTTAAAGTAGGCGACTTTATGCGTCGGCTCGATGCTGAACGCTACTACTCATCCATCAGACAATTAATTGCATCAGCGCAGTTACGTCCTGATAAAGTGGACGTTCGACGGAGCCTTCTGATAAAATAAATCATAAGTTTTAGGTTGTCTCCCGTAACTTTGCACGTTTTAGACAATTCAGGCGGTAGCCTACACCAGTACGTATACCATGAAAAAAGCGTTGATAACCGGTGTTACCGGACAAGACGGAGCCTATCTGGCCGAGTTGCTGTTGGAAAAGGGGTACGAAGTACACGGCATCAAGCGCCGGAGTTCGCTGTTCAACACGCAGCGTATTGATCACATGTATGAGGACCCGCACGAGCGGAACATCCGGTTCAAACTGCACTACGGCGACCTGTCCGACTCAACCAACATCATCCGAATTATTCAGGAAGTTCAGCCCGACGAGATTTATAACCTCGGTGCCATGTCGCACGTGCAGGTCAGCTTTGAAGAGCCGGAGTATGCCGCACAGGTCGATGGAATTGGCACACTGCGGATTCTGGAGGCCGTCCGGCTGCTGGGTCTAACCGAAAAAACGCGGATTTATCAGGCATCAACGTCTGAACTGTACGGTGGTGTTCAGGGCCATGCACAGTCAGAAACGACGCCATTTTACCCGCGTTCGCCCTATGCAGTTGCTAAACTGTATGGTTACTGGATAACGGTCAACTACCGCGAGGCTTATAACATGTATGCCTGCAACGGTATCCTGTTCAACCACGAATCACCCCTGCGGGGCGAGACTTTCGTAACGCGCAAAATTACTCGCGCCGTTGCCCGCATTGGCCTGGGTTTGCAGGATCGGGTGTATCTGGGCAATCTCGATTCGCAACGCGACTGGGGCCACGCTAAAGATTACGTCGAAGCAATGTACCTGATTCTACAGCAGGATAAACCTGAAGATTTCGTTATTGCTACGGGCGTGACAACCCGCATCCGTGATTTTGTTCGGATGGCGTTCGCTGAAATTGGCGTTGTGCTTGAGTTTAAAGGTGAAGGAGCGGCCGAGATTGGTACAGTGGTCAGTTCGTCGAACCCCGATTTCCCGGTGCAGATTGGTAAAGAAGTTGTTTGCGTCGATCCTCGCTATTTCCGCCCAACCGAAGTAGACCTGCTCCTCGGCGACCCTACCAAAGCCATGACGCAGCTTGGCTGGAAGCCTAAGTACGATTTGCCCGCGTTGGTCAATGACATGATGGCCGCCGACATTAACCTCTTCCGTCGCGATCAACTCCTCGCTCAAAGCGGCCATCAGGTACTGAACTACTACGAATAAAAACAGCATTGAGTAAGTCAGATCAGTCATAGGTCGTAAAAGTCAATAAGTCGAAAATGGCTGACGCAGGAGGTTTCCCTTCGCGTCAGTCACTTTCGACTTATTGACTTTTACGACCTATGACTTTGTTCCTTTACATCGGCACGGCGTAATAATACATTCGTGAACTGTTGGGATACATACCGATCAGCATCAAACCTTCGCCTTCTTTCACCGCCGACATAATAGCCTGCAGGTCTTTCACCGACTTTACGTTCTTCGTGTTCGCCTTAACGATGATGAACCCTTCCTCAATATCAATCTCGGCCAGTTTGCCGTCTAAAATCTTTCTGACCCGAACACCTCCATTTACGCCAAGCTCTTTAGCGTCCTGAGCGCTTAACTCTTCAAATTCGGCACCCAGCGTGTTGAGCGATGTTTTGGCGGCAGCGACCTCCGTCTTTTTGATGACATCGCGGCCTCCGTTGCGGTTGCGTAACTCAACTTTAAAGTCGCGCTCCGTGCCGTTGCGGTCAACCGTAACGGTGACCGCATCGCCCGGCCGACGACGACCAATGATCTCGCGCATCTGCGCCTGTGAGTCGAGTAATTGGCCTTCCATTTTCACGATAACATCGCCGGGTTGCAAACCAGCCGTTTTAGCCGCACCATTCGCCGTCACTTCCTGAACGTAAATACCACGGCCTACCTTCACCCCTTTTTCTTTAGCAACGGTGCTGTTCAGTTCAATCGGCAGAATACCGAGGTAACCCCGTTGTACGGTACCGTATTTAAGCAAATCGGCCGATACTTTCTTGACTAACGATACTGGCACCGCAAAACCGTAGCCGCTATAAAATCCGGTTCTTGAGGCAATGGCCGAGTTAATGCCAATCAGTTCACCCCGCAGGTTTACCAGTGCACCACCCGAATTGCCGGGATTAATGGCAGCATCCGTTTGAATAAATGATTCAATTGGGTTATCAGAAGATGCTTGTTTATCCGATCCGCCTTGTTGCTGCTGAAGCCCCTGCCGTTGCGCAAAGTCCTCCTCCAAAATACCAATCCGGCGTCCCTTGGCACTAACGATACCGGCTGTTACGGTCGATTCCAGATCGAGCGGATAGCCAACGGCTAATACCCATTCGCCCAAGCGGAGAGCGTCAGAATCGCCCAGCGTGATGGAAGGCAGGTTATTAGCTTCTACTTTGATAACGGCAAGATCCGTAAGCGGGTCTGTGCCAATTACTTTCGCTTTCAAACTGCGTTTGTCGGTCATGATAACTTCAACCTCATCGGCGTCCTGCACAACGTGGTTATTGGTTATAATGTAGCCGTCCTTGCTGATAATTACGCCCGACCCGGATGCCTGACCCTGCTGCCGACGTGGCCGACCCTGGCCTTGTCCCTGACCAAATTCATCGCCAAAGAAATCCCGAAAGATGTCAGGTACCTGTTGCTGACGAACGGTACGGGTAATGGTTGTGCGGATGTGTACAACGGTGGGAGTAACTGCTTCGGCGGCCGTTGAAAAATCGCCGGGGGCCACCGTTGGTCCATTACCCGTCAGAGCCGCTAAACGGCCCGTAATCGTGGGTGTTGGTGCCGACTCGTTAAAAATAACGTCCCGGTTGTTGAACCCCAACAGGTTGTAAGCGGCCAGCGTGACCACACTCGACAGGAGTGCCATCAGGGCTAAAAGTTTCCAGTTGCTTTTCATGGTTAATTGGGAAAATCTAATTGCTGCGTTTGTGTAAGACGGGTATCAGACCGTACGGGTGGCTCCGCGCTGATTCGGTCATCTGCTTGTTGATATAACGGAAAGTAGTGTTTAAAAATCCAGCGATTATCTGCCCTTAACAAATTTTAACAGGGCTTTGTTAGACCCATTAATTCGCAAATAAAAGGCTCGTAAGCGAAACACCCACGAGCCTTCTGCGCCACTCCACAGTTCGCTAATTGCTAATTTCAATCTGGCGTGGGGGCTTCACTTTGGCCTCTTCCCGTTTTGGTACATTAATTTTCAGGACACCCTCCGTGTAAGTAGCCTGAATACTGTCGGCGTCAACTGAAGTCGGCAAGGTAAACGTCCGCTGAAAAGACGAGTAGCTGAACTCACGACGGGTATACTTTTCGCCGTTTTGCTCCTTGTCTTCTTTGTGTGACTCCTGATAAGCCGAAATAGTCAGGTTGTTGTGATTCAGATTCAGTTTGAAGTCTTCCTTTTTCAAGCCCGGCACGGCTACTTCGATACGAAAGCCGTCCTGATGCTCCAAGACATTCACCGCAGGCAAGCTATGCATGGCAGGCGTGTTTGTGTTGAAGAAGTCGTTCATGTCGCGACCAAAAAAGTTTTCAATCAACGACGGTAAATTGTTGTTCGTGCGCATTAACGGATTCATGGCTGTTAATTGGTTTTGGTTAGACAGAATAGTGTAGCACTACACCGCACATTTTTCAAATCCTGTACCAATCCATAAAAACCGAACAATAATGACATGGTGTCACTTCATTTTGATTAATTTAAATTAAGTATGACGAAAAGGCAGTACACTCTTTGTCTAAATCTGACAAAAGGTATAGTTGACAGGAAAGTTGGATAAATTATACGCGGACAGCACTACCGATCTCTGTTAAATAGCGGGACTTATCGCTCGTCTACCAAAGTCAGGGCCTTCTCAGCGGCTGCCTGCTCGGCTTTTTTCTTGGAGTAGCCTGTGCCCGTAGCAAACGGCTGGTCATCGATCATCACCTGAGCCACAAATTCGCGAAAGTGACTATTTCCTTTCTCCGACAGAATATCGAAGCGAATATCCTTGCCCGCCCGTTGTGCCCACTCGATCAGGCGGCTTTTGAAGTTGACATTATTCTGCACTACTGAATCGATATCATAGTGCGACAGCAATTCTTTCAGGATGAACCGGCGGGAGAACCGGAAGCCTTTATCTAAGTAAACCGCACCAACCAACGCTTCGAGCGCATCGCCGTACATGGATGTTCGGGTGGGCAGGCTGCGTGTCCGGTTCCCATCGTATTCAATCAGTTCATCGAGACCAATTTTACGGGCAATGCCGTTCAATGTCTCCCGGTTCACAATTCGGGAGCGAACCTCGGTTAAGAAACCTTCGTCTTTGTAGGGGTATTTCTTGAATAAAAATTCGGCAATGACCATACCCAGTACAGCGTCGCCTAAATATTCCAGCCGTTCGTTCGATTCACGAAACCCTTCAATGGCTGTTGCTTTCGAAGCCGACGTGTGCCTGAGTGCTAATTGATAAAGACCGAGGTTCGACGGACGTTCGCCGATGATGTGCGCAATTGACCGGCGCAAATTCTTACGTACGTCCGCTTTGTCCGACCGGAACCACTCCAGCGGGTTGAATAAGCTGCGGGGCAGAGCGGATTGCACGGCTCAGCTAATTTTACGAAAGATGATGATGGCGTTGTGACCACCAAATCCAAACGCGTTGCTCATAACGGTCGTTAGGGGACGAGCCTGACCCGTATTGACCGTTAAGTTGAAACGGGGGTCAATTTCCTCGTCGGGCGTGACGTAGTTAATCGTCGGCGGAACGAGCTGATGCTCAAGCGCTTTGATAGAAGCAATTGCTTCAACGGCTCCGGCCGCTCCCAGCAGGTGCCCGGTCATGGATTTAGTCGAGCTGATATTTAGCTTGAACGAATGCTCACCAAACAGTTGATAAATTGCTTTCAACTCCTGCGGGTCGCCAATGGGCGTTGAAGTGCCGTGGGTATTGATGTAGTCAACCTCGGTCGGTGCAATACCGGCGTCGTCCAGCGCATCCTGCATGGCCAGAAACGCACCCAGCCCATCGGGGTGGGGAGCGGTGATATGGTAGGCGTCGGACGACATACCGCCACCAATTAATTCGGCGTAAATTCTGGCACCCCGCTCCTGAGCGTGTTCATATTCTTCGAGAATAAGCGCACCAGCGCCTTCTCCCAACACAAAGCCGTCGCGGTTCTTGTCATACGGGCGGGAGGCTGTCTGGGGCGAATCGTTCCGCTCCGACAGGGCACGGTTCGCGTTGAAGCCACCGATGCCCGCGCGGGTGACGGCGGCTTCGGAGCCACCGACAACGCACATTTTCAACCGTCCCAGCCGAATGTAGTTCAGCGCGTCGATGATTGCATTGTTAGTTGAAGCACAGGCCGAAACGGTTACGTAATTCGTACCCCGGAAGCCATAACGCATAGAAATTTGACCCGACGCGCTGTCGGCAATCATGCGGACAATAAAAAATGGGTTGATGCGGGGCGTACCATCCCCTCTGGCAAAATCAATGACCTCGTCTTCAAAGGACTTCAACCCACCAATACCCGACCCCCAGATGACCCCTACTTTATTACGGTCGAGTGTTTCAATGTTAACGCCTGAATCCCGAATTGCCTCGTCGGTGACGATGAGTGCATAATGGGTGAAGGCATCCATTTTCCGGGCATCCTGGCGCGGTATAAACTGAGTAACGTCGAGGCCTTTTACTTCGCAGGCGAACTGCGTTCTAAACTTGCCCGCGTCAAACTTTGTAATGGGACCGGCCCCACTGACACCTGCGGCTAAGTTGCTCCAATAAGTGGGTACATCATTACCAATCGGCGTTAAGGCACCGAGGCCGGTCACTACTACTCGTTTGAATGTCATACAGTTATACTGCGCGATGATAAAAGGGAAAAACAGTGTCGTTTGCCCATCGGCAACGTTTGTTATCCCATAATTAGTGGGCTGGCCAACGGTAACGGGCTGTCGAAAGACTCGACGGATGGAGAAGCTCCCCCACGTGCCGAACTTACTTACCGATGTGCTTTTCCAGGTACTCGATTGCTAAGCCAACCGTAGCGATTTTCTCAGCTTCGTCGTCGGGGATAGGCAAGTTAAACTCTTTTTCAAACTCCATAATCAACTCAACCGTGTCGAGCGAGTCCGCACCGAGGTCGTTCGTGAAGCTGGCCTCCGGCGTTACTTCCGACTCCTCAACACCTAATTTCTCGACGATGATATTCTTTACTTTCTGTGCAATTTCTGACATTTTAGTAGTCCGTTGGGGTTAAAAAACTGCGCAAATAAACAGATTTACCACCGGATTATCAAACAATTTTTTGGATCGACCGACGTTCGCTATTTAATCTGGCCTTAACCTAAACTGTTGATAGTCAGAATGGTGTCAATCAGTATTGCCGATGGTTTGTTGATTTTTATGCCTGGCTGATAGCTAACGAATAGTGAGTCATCGGAGCCGACAACCGGGTAGAGTTGCCTACAGAATGCTCCTTAAATCGCATTCCAATCTGAACAATCTCGGTATATTTGACTCTTACTTATCAATTTATGTCTCAGAAAATTGTTCAAGTCGGCAACATCGATTGCGGCTCTGATGAGTTATTCCTCATCTCCGGTCCCTGTGTCATTGAAGACGAAAAAATTATGATGAGCGTTGCGGAGCAATTAAGGGAAATTGCCGAGCGACTCAACATCAAGGTGATTTATAAATCATCATTTCAGAAGGATAACCGCTCCAGCTTAGACTATTACACCGGACCGGGCTTAGCGAAGGGAATAGCCCTGCTGGCCAAAGTGAAAGAGCAGTTCGGTTTCCCAATCCTGACCGATATTCACTATCCTGACCAGGCCGCTCCGGTTGCTGAAGTGGTGGATATACTACAGATTCCGGCTTACCTGTGCATGCAAACGACCTTAGTGGTAGCCGCTGCCCAGACCGGCCGGGTCGTAAATGTCAAGCACGGGCAGTTTCTGGCTCCGGAGAACATGAAGCACCCGGTCAAAAAAATTGAAGACTCTGGCAACGAACGGATCATTCTGACCGAACGGGGCTATACGTTTGGCTATAATGACCTGGTGGTTGACCCGCGCAGCTTCTACCACATGAACCGCATCGGTTACCCGGTTGTGTTCGACGTGACCCACGCCATTCGTAAATATGGAATTCCGTCGAAAGACGCCAAGGGGGGCGCCCGTGAGTACCTGCCGGTGTTGGCGCGGGCGGGCGTTGCTGCGGGGGTAGATGGACTCTTTATCGAAACGCACACTTGCCCATCGGAAGCACTCTGCGATGCTGCGAGTCAGTTGGATATCCGGTACCTGGAGGAGTTTATGAAGCCGTTGCTGGAACTGCACCAACTCGAAGTAAAATACCGGAATGTGTTGCCCGAACTGGCCTGAAGGTATACGTCGAGAGAAATTCCTGTCTCCCGACCACAAAAGCCAGCCTTCTGCGGGTTGGCTTTTATAATTCATTCTGAGAAAATTCTGTTGAATTCGATTTAGATGAAAACTCCCTTAACCATGCAAAAACGGATGTTTATTAAGTTGTCATCCACGTTGCTGGCTGTCCCTGTATTGTCGCCATTGGTAAGCTGGGCTGCCAACGATAAATTGAAAAATTGGGCAGGTAATTACGAGTACAGCACCGACCGGCTTTCGCCAGCCAAGTCAATTGCACAGGTTCAGGAACTGGTCCGCAAGCACCGAAACCTGAAGGTGCTGGGTACGCGGCATTGTTTCAACGGCATTGCTGATAGCACGCACAACCTTATTTCACTGGCACCCATGGAGCAGGTAATCGGGTTGAACCCGGAGGCTCGCACCGTAACCGTTGATGCGGCCATGCGCTACGGTCAGCTTGCCCCGTACCTCGACACCAAAGGATTTGCGCTGCACAACCTGGCGTCGCTGCCCCATATCTCCATTGCCGGAGCCTGCGCCACCGCTACCCACGGATCGGGCGTGAAAAACGGCAACTTAGCCACCGCCGTTGCCGGTCTGGAGTTCATTACGGCCGGGGGCGATGTACGGACGCTGTCGCGGGAGAAAGACGGCGAAGCCTTCCCGGCGGCCGTGGTCCATTTAGGCGGGCTGGGCGTCGTGACGAAGGTTACACTCGATATCCAGCCTACGTTCAAAATGAAGCAGGATGTCTATGAAAACCTGCCTTTAGCGCAGCTAACCGACCATTTTGAAACCATTATGGGGGCTGGTTACAGTGTGAGCCTTTTCACTGACTGGCAGAAAAAGTCAATTAGTGAGGTTTGGCTGAAACAGCGCATCGACGAGGGCGTAACGCCGGATGCTAAACCCGAAGCAGCCGTCGACTTTTTCGGGGCGACCCTTGCCACCAGGAATCTGCATCCGATTGCCGAACTTTCCGCCGAAAACTGCACTGAACAAATGGGCGTACCCGGCCCCTGGTACGAACGGATGCCCCATTTTCGCATGGGGTTCACGCCCAGCAGTGGCAAAGAGTTGCAGTCGGAATATTTCGTTCCCCGGCGCAACGCGGTTGAAGCGATTTTGGCGGTGGAGCGGCTGCGCGATTCGGTAACGCCACTCCTGATGATTTCCGAACTGCGCACCATCGACGGCGATAGTCTCTGGATGAGTCCGTGCTACAAGCAACCCTCGCTGGCCATTCACTTCACCTGGAAACAGGACTGGCCGTCAGTCAAAAAGGTGCTGCCCCTGATTGAGCGTGAACTGGCACCGTTTGGTGCCCGACCGCACTGGGGGAAGCTGTTCACGATGGCCCCCGCTGCACTCCAGTCGCGCTACGAGAAGCTTTCCGATTTCCGCAAAATGCTCCATGAATACGACCCGCAGGGAAAATTCCGTAATGCATTCCTGAACATGAACATATACGGTACCTAAAGTGCGGGATTGCTCATTTTGCTTCTACCGTCCGTCTTTTCTTGGTATTAATGAATCATTCTCCGTTGTTTCCAAGCGGGCCGGAGAAAACGACTGATCGGGTAGTTCTTCACCCTTAACCAACAAACAAGTGAGCTTGACACTTCCCATACTCGTCGCAATTTCATCGCTTCCATCCTGGTGGTGGACCAAAGGTCCGGGGCTGGGCGACCCCGCCCCCGATGTTATCCGGAACCGATTCGTCGTAGCGGGCCTAACGCTTGTTGGTGGCCTCGGCGCAGCCGCTATTTTCGGGAAAGACACACTGACCACGTCGGCAGCCGCCTTTGCTGGTGGGCGCATCGGGGCCGGTATTGCGGTTGCGCTCAACCCTCAACCGCTGCCGCCCAAAGCGTAAATGAGTCGACCTAACGGCTACGTAATTCTGGCTTTCTCACTTTGTGGGGAAGCCGGTATTTTTTAGGGTCTGCGAGTTGATACACCGAAAATTAATAACTTCAGGAAATCATCCCGCCTGCACTATGGTCTTTTTCCGCGAATACGCTCCCAATCCGGCTCTGCAAACATTCGTGCGCCACTACTGGATCATCCACATCCAGCTTGACCCCAAAACCCCGCGTGAGCAGTTGCCAAAAAAGCCCTACCCGCCCATCACGGAGCAATGCCTGTATTTTTACCCGTATGACCTACCCCACAGCGTTCGGGCAGGTAATCAAATACCCGATAATGCCACATCGGGCAACATAGTTGGCCAGCAACTTACGAGGTATAATATTACTCTAAATACAAACTACCTGATGCTGAAAGTCAGCTTTCAGCCGGGGGCACTGTTCCGGTTGCTGGGTTTGCCGATGCACCTGTTTGCCGACAGCTACGCCGATCTGGAAGCGATTACGGGCAAAGCCATAAGGGAAGTGAACGAGCGGCTTCCCGAAGCAACCGACTACGCGGCCATGGTTCAGCTTGTCGAAGAATTCCTGCTCCGAAAAGCCGCTCAATGCCGCCAGCCGATACTGCCCATCGATCGGGTTGCCCAACGAATGCTCCAGCCCCCAGCCTACCATCAACTCGACCGATTGGCCTCTGATGCCTGTTTGAGTGTGCGTCAGTTTGAACGAAAATTTCGGGAACGATTAGGTGTCAGTCCCAAACTTTTCACCCGGATTGCCCGCTTTGGTCAGGCCTACAAACTCCGCGAAGCCGACCCAGCCCGCTCCTGGCTCGACATTGCCTACGGTTGCCACTACTACGACCCAAACCACTTAGTCAAAGACTTTCAGCAGTTTGCGGGCACGACTCCGGGCCAGTTGTTTTCGGATGAGTTAGCTTGTCAGCAGTTTTTTGACGCCTACGACATAAGGGGAATCCGGTTCTGATGTTGTCGTTTTTTTACTATGCGTTGCACCAGGGGCTGGCGTAGGTTTGCTCCAACATATATCTCGCTATGTCATCATGTCATCTCGCAAAGCCACAATCACCAAAATAGTTACCTTTATTCTGGTGGCTTATGCGGCTAACGTATTTGATTTTGGTGCGAAGATTGCCCCCTGGGAACACGATGTATCGGGTAAAGCCTTTGCCGAATGGCACAAAGCCATTGATTTCTACATGAGCAAACGAGCGCCTGTTGTGGGCTTATCGTTCATGTTCTTCCAACTCCTATTTCTGAGGCTGCAATGGAAAAATTGGCGCGACTGGCCGTTTCGGTGCGTGGCGCTGGCCCTTTTCCTGCAAATCTTGGTCACTGTCATTGCGATCAACACCAATGTGGCGATGAATGCCGGTATGAATGCTTGGAACCCTGACCACCTGCCCGCTAATTGGCAAGTCGTCCGCGACGAATGGCTGGGCGGGCACGAGCGAAACTTCTTCTTCAATACAGCCTACTCGGTCCTGGTATTTATAGGGTGTTACTTTTACTGGACCCGGTCTGGATGGACTAAACCGCAACCTGCCAAATGAGCTCATTTGTCAATATAGCGCGACCCGTAGCCCTTTACCTGCTTATTGTCGTATCGGGTTTCTACGCAGGCTTACATTTCACGAGCATGATGAATCCATCCGTGTTCGGCATCGTAAATCCGTCGGGCGATCTAATGCCATCAGTGCAGTGGGCAGCATCCTGGCAGATAACCGACGGGTTTATGGGCTCACGAATGGGTGTTTTTGGCCCCATTATTCAGCTAACCTATATCTTGACTATTCTGATGTTCATGGCTCAATGGCGAAAACCTACATTGTGGCTTGTGTTGGTTGCTTTTATCTTCTTCTCTATCGATGTTCATTTCACCATCCAAAACCAATTGCCAATCAATCAATACATTCAGACCCTGAATTTTACTCGACTTACCGACGATCAAATTCAGAAAATTGAGACCCTTCATCCACAGCTTATCGCTAATTTTCAGAAACGGGAACTGTTGGCTATTGGCAGTTTCATAGTGGTTGCCTTAACGCCCTTTCTACCGTCAGCAACACGCTGGCTACCGCTGCATAATCCGGTAAAATCACTTCGTGGAGAAACCGGTCGTTTTTAGCGTATCAAACAGTTTCGTAACCTCACCAATGCGGTCGTCGCCGTTGAGGGCGAAGTACCAGAACGTTTCCAGGTCGCCCCGGTGCATAGCCTGGTTCATGTCGCCACCGCTTCGGCGGTCCGATCTGGGTTTTGTGCGCGGCTTTCACCCAGTCGGCCACGATCATGTAGCTGTGCTTGTTGTCTTCGCCAAAGCCATAGGACCGGTCGAATGTGAATATAGGTGCGGTCGAGCTGATGCGGGTTTCAGAATAGCCTGTCAATTCGTTGAACCGAAACGTAGACCCCTTGTTCTGCGATTGGCCGCCCAGCACAATCGGTTTCTTAGCGCCCCTATACCGTTGAACGGCCCGGAGCGCACTCAGTGAAGCCGTTTTGTGGTGAGCGTGCTGCCCCTCGTGCGGCACTAAGCAAAATACGTAGTCATACTGCCTGGTCAGAATGCTATCCAAGCGTCGTTCGACATAGGCCATATTCCAGCGCTTGCCTTGCAGGTACGGCTTTTCGTCGCGGTTGTAGAAATCGTCGCGTTGGTCGAAAAAGAAGTAGTTCTTGACGCCCAGAATTTCGCCCGACGCCTTCATCTCCTGCTTGCGGATGCGCGGTAGGTTCTTGCGCCCCACTGTCGAATCGAGCATATTCATGCCAAAATAGCTGGACGCCACCATGCCGTTGAATCCACCCGACGCATCCGTCAACAGCGCCAGGTCTGCACTACCCTTCATCTCGTGCGTAATCTTAAAAACCACTACCGGAAACATCGTTTCATCGTCGGGATGCGCCGTTACGATCAGCACTTTCGGCCCCTGAGCGAGGGTTGTTAGGGAAAAGAGCAGAAGTAGGGCGTAACCGAATGGATTCATGAGTACTGACACGACAGGGATTATATTACTTAAAAGCCGTTTGGTGTTTTTCTACTACAACCAATTCCTGACAAGACCTTTTCATCTAAATTAGCCGAACGTTATCTTGAGTTGACCTCGATTTCCTGTCCCTGTGCCCGATAACCACCCTGAACTCCGAACCGTCAGCGTTACGCGTTATGTGACGCCCCTGCGCGAAGGTGGATCGCTGCCCGCTATTGTGGAGGCCGACGACGATTTTTTGTACGTGCTAAAATTTCGTGGAGCGGGTCAGGGAGCTAAAGCGCTCATCGCCGAACTGATTGCCGGTGAACTGGCGCGGATGCTGGGCCTGCGCGTACCCGAACTGGTGTTCGCTACGCTCGATGAAGCGTTTGGCCGTACCGAACCCGACGAAGAAATTCAGGATTTGCTGCGGGCCAGTGAAGGGCTGAACCTCGGTCTGCACTACCTGTCCGGGGCCATCACGTTCGACCCGCTGGTCACGACCGTCGATGCCAAACTTGCCTCGCAGATTGTTTGGCTGGACTGCTTCGTTACGAACGTGGACCGCACCGCCCGCAACACGAACATGCTTATCTGGCATAAGGAACTGTGGCTCATCGACCACGGCGCGGCCCTTTATTTTCACCACTCCGACCAGCCCTGGACCGAGCAGGCACGACGGGCGTTTGCGCCCGTCAGAGACCATGTCCTGCTCTCTCATGCCACCGAACTCGACGTTGTTAATGCCGAGTTTCGGCAGTTGCTAACGTCGGAACGCATCCGGTCTGTCGTTCAGCTTATTCCCAATGCGTGGTTGGCAACCGACGATCCGGCCGGAGAGTCGCCCGATGAACGTCGGCAGGTGTATACTCAATTCTTGGAAACCAGGCTGGCCAGTTCAGCAACCTTTGTCAACGCTGCAAAAGATGCCAGAAACGCACTTATTTGAGTATGCCGTGATCCGGGTCGTGCCGCGCGTCGAACGCGAAGAGTTTCTGAACGTCGGTGTTATTCTCTACTGTTCGGCGCAGGGATTTCTGCAAACGATGTACATGCTCCCCGAAGACCGGCTCCGTAACTTTTCGGCCGAACTGGAACTGTCCGTCCTGCACGAGCGGCTGAGCGCTTTCGAGCGCATCTGTGCGGGCCGGAAACAGGGCGGAATCATCGGTCAGCTACCGATAGCCGCCCGGTTTCGCTGGCTGACGGCCGCCCGCAGCACCGTTGTGCAGACCTCGCCGGTGCATCCAGGTTTATGCGTCAATGCTGCCGAAACCTTAGCCCGGCTGTTTGCTCAGTTGGTTGAATAGCCTGCAATTAGTACGCTTTCAAACTCAAATCCAGGCTCTTGATCTGGTGAGTCAGCGCTCCAGACGAGATGAAGTCGACGCCCGTTTCGGCATACGCCCGTAGGTTGGTTTCGTCAATGCCGCCCGATGCTTCCGTTGTGTAGCGGCCGTCAATTAGCCGCACCATTTCCCGGATGCCGTCGGGCTGGAAATTGTCCAACAAAATCACGTCCACCTGGCCGACGCGCAGGACCTCTTCAACTTCGGTACGGTTGCGGGTTTCAATTTCGATGCGTAACGTCCGGCCCGTTTCTTTCAAATACATAACGGCTTTCGTGATGGCAGCTTCAATGCCCCCGGCGTAATCGACGTGGTTGTCTTTGATCAGAATCATGTCGTACAATCCAAACCGGTGGTTGACGGCCCCGCCAATTTTGGTGGCCATTTTCTCGCAGATGCGGAAGTTGGGCGTCGTTTTGCGGGTATCTAACAATTGCGCCCGCGTACCCTCCAGCAGGTTGACTAACTCGCGGGTGTGGGTGGCGATGCCACTCATGCGCTGCATACAGTTGAGCACTAACCGCTCGGCGGTGAGAATGTTGCGGGCGTTGCCACTGACGGTCAAAACGACATCGCCGGGCTGAATACTGGCCCCGTCGGGCATCAGCACCTCGACCACAAAAGTCGGATCGACTTCGGCGAAAATGGCCTGCGCCACCTCAACGCCCGCCAGCACACCCGCTTCTTTGACTAAAAGCCGCGCGCGTTTCTGCGCGTCGGCCGGAATGGTGGAGAGGGACGTATGGTCGCCATCGCCAACATCCTCGGCAAGGGCCAACTGGATAAATTCGTGCAGATTCATGAGATCAAAGGTAGGTAAAGCCGCCTGATAACAGCCGCTCGTACCCGGACACGGTACGCTAAGCGGCAAGCAGGACCTGCAAAATCAGTTAAATTAGTTGGTTAGCATCAGTTGCTGAATGTATTTCACGGGTGCATTGCCGTAGCTAAGGAATGTTTCGTTAAATGTTTTCAGTCGATACGCATTGCCGGTTTTCCGTTTATAGGCTTCATGTAGGTCGCTGATTTCTTTGAAACCGGTGTAATAACTCGTTAGCTGAACGCTGGTTACGCTGACCCGCTTCCATTTGCCGTCGGCTTCGGCCTGCTGCTGAAACGCTTCCCGCGTGAGCAGTTTAATTACGTCGTTGCGGTTTAGTGTACCGGTGTGAACACCGTAATCTAAAATGGTATTGCAAACCGAGCGCAGATTCCACTTGTACCACATCAGCCACAATTCGGGCTGCTGGTTGCCATAGCCGTTTTCCAGCATCATCTGTTCGGTGTAAACGGCCCAGCCTTCAATCATAGCGCCATTACTCAGCACCGATTTGATTAAGCTCGGCGATTGGTTGGCGTACACAAGTTGGGTATAATGACCGGGAATGGCTTCGTGAATGTTCAGAATCTGCATCATGTACTGATTGTACTCCCGCAGGTAACTTTCGGCCCGCTCGGCCGACCAGCCTGCCATACTCCCGACGTTGTAATAGGTATTGCCATTTTTGTCGTACGGACCGGGCGAACTGACCGAAGCCCCCGCTACACCGGCCATGTAACCGGGTTCTTTACGGACCACCAATGGCTTTGACGGGTCTATATAGAGCAGGTTTTTTTGGTTGACGAAGGCTACCAACTGGGGCAGTTGCTGCTCAATGGATGCCTGAAACGCTTCTGGCTTAACGTGCTGAACCGACAACGTATCAATCATGCGCCGGATTAGATCGAGCGTGTCGGCGGGTACTGGTTTCGCCCCAAAATAGCGGGGCCAGAGCTGCCTGCTGCGTTGAGCCATCTGGCGGTGAAGGTACTTTTTACGGGCCAGCGCCGAGTTATACATCTGTTCAGCGGTATAAGCTGATTGAATGTCGTACGCAAACTTTCGCTCGTAAAGCGCCTTTCCTAATCGGAACGAACGCGGCTTTTGATGGGGTAATGCGTTTAGCCACACTACGTGGCCTTTGATAGCCTGAACTGAGACTTTGGCACGGTTTAGCATCTGCTGTTGCTCCAGGGCTGGAATAGATGATCGCTTCAATGAATCAGCAAAATCCGTTTCCAGTACCGATATTCCGCCTGAGTGCTGATCGGCAGCTAATTTGGTAAGTTCTACTACAGGGTTGCGCAGTTGCTTTCTGACAGCTTCATAGTAAGCAGGGATTGTGGCCATTTTCTGGTAAAAACGACGCAGCCGGGTTTCTAACGGCGCGTATGGTTCGCTTAAGATGAAGGCGAAACTACCCGTTACGTTATACGAAGCTGGGTTCCACTCGTATGATCGGAGCGTATCAGTTTCCCAGCGCGTTGACCGTAACTGATTATAGATCAACCGATAATCGATCTGGTTAAGCGCCGACAAACGACTGATCTCAAACCGGCTCAGCGAGTCGAGCTGGGCTTCGACAAAAGCGAGGTCATTCCGGCGGCTTTGCTCATTGGGAATGACCAGCACACTATCATACTGATGGTAGCCTACCGACGTTGCCCAGTCGGGATATTGTTTCCAGAGAACTTCCAGAAAATGCCCTTTGTAACGGTCAAAAGCCGGGTCAGCCGGGGCCGAGCCTGATTGATCCGCTTTTTTGATAAAAGCTGCTGAAGCCGCTACAAGTATCAGTAATAATGCCGTGTATTTCATTGAGTGTGTCTATTTCCAGCCTTCAACTTACCAACTTTGAGTTGTTCAAACAAGCCGGGCGGAGTATGTAACGTAACCGGCGCGTTCCTGGGTGGAAAACGCCCCGCCGAAAGGCAAGTTTGAGTCGTTCCGGTGTTCATTACGTAGTCTTGTTTTTATTTGCACATCTCCCGAAATGGTACGAAATTTGTAATCCCTTTGAGGAAAACATGAAGCAACCCCGCGTCATACAACGTCTTTCAAGTCTGTTACTGGCCACCTTACTGCTGTTTACGGCCGTATGGGGTCACGACGGTCTGGCGAAACCGCAGGCGTTGCAGACAAAAACAGCGGACAATACGGTTGCTGGTCGTGCAAAAGCACAAAAAGCACACGACTCGCAATCGAGTGAGGCCCAGCTTAGTGCCGCTCAGTTTGAAGCGGTTGTAATGCCCGCGCCCACGGTAGGTGGTGGTAGTCAAACGGCGTTCCTGCTACCTGCGCCAGCGCTCATGATTCTGTTGCTGTTGAGCGTTCCCTTGCTCCGGCATTTTACGTTCCCTCATTATTTCTTTTCTTATCTCCGCTACGTCTTTGGGCACGCTATCGCGCCTAACGCTCCCTGACGTACTGTTTCCACGGTTAAACTGGTGGTTCCACTTTAGCTCGTGAGCCGGTCACATCCACTTTCCCGCGCCGGACGTCACAAATTTCTACTTTATATTTAGTACAGTTCATTTCAAATTAGGGGCTTCAGCCTTTGAATAGCAATGCAAAATAAAACCGGAATACTCATTCTGACGGGTGTAATCACGGCTATATGCCTGTATTTCCTGTCGTTTACGTTCGTCTCGCGGAGCGTTAAGTCCGATGCCGAGGCTTACGCAACCAATAAGGCTGGTCAGATGGATCGTACCAAAAAACAACGGTATCTCGATTCACTCTGGAAAGAACCCGTTTACCTCGGCAGTACGCTTCAGGAAGTGACCGAGCGTGAGCTTGGCTTAGGGCTTGATCTACAAGGCGGTATGCACGTCGTGCTCGAAGTATCGCCCGCCGACATTCTGCGGGGTTTGTCGGGTAATAACCGCGATCCTAAATTCACTCAGGCGCTAAAGCAAACCGCCGAAGATCAGAAAACCAGCAAGACCAGCTTCGTCGATCTGTTCGTCGATAATTACAAAGAACTGGCACCGGGCAATAAATTGGCGAGCGTATTTGCTACCAGCGCCAACCGGGGTAAGATCAGCTACCAGTCCTCCGATACCGAAGTGCGGAAAATGCTCAACGACGAGGTTGACGGAGCCATTGCCCGCGCGTACCAGATCATTCAGGCCCGCGTCGACAAGTTTGGTGTAGCTAACCCAAACATTCAGCGGTTACCCGGTTCGGGCCGGATTCAGATCGAACTGCCAGGTGTGGATAATCCCGAACGCGTTCGTCGCCTGCTGACCGGTGCGGCCAAGCTGGAATTCACCGAAGTGTACCGCCTGAACGAACTGTCTCCGGCGCTCGAAGGCATGGGCGCTTACTTAGTGGCAGAAGAAGCGGCCCGGAAAGCTGCTCTCGGCACGGCTGGGAAAGCGACGACTGCCACCAGTGGCACGGCCGCTAAAGGCACGAGCCTTGAGTCGCAATTAGCGCAGGGAGCCAAGAAAGATTCCACTGCCGGGAAAGATACGGCAGCCGCAGCCGCCCAGGGTACGGCCCTGACGCAGTTGTTTCTGCCCGTTGGTCAGGATCAGTTGGGCGTTTACCTGAAAGACACGGCCCGCGCCAACGCTGTGCTGAACGCGCCCGACGTGCGGGCGCAGTTCCCCGCCGATGCGTTTTTTGCCTGGGACCGCAAGACGTTTAAAGCCACAGACGGCAAAGAGATTTTGCCGCTTTATTTCCTGAAGAAACCCGCTGGCCGCGCCCCGCTCGAAGGCGATGTGATTACGGATGCTTCTAATGACTACGACGACCGGGGTCGCCCAGAGGTGACCATGAACATGAACGCCGACGGTGCCCGCAAGTGGAAAAACCTGACAGCAGCCAACGTCAATCGCCCAGTGGCTATTCTGCTTGACAACCTCGTGTACACCGCACCGAACGTGCAAAACGAAATTCCAAACGGCCGCTCCAGCATCTCAGGAAATTTCACGGTGGAAGAGACCCGCGACATGGCCAACGTGTTGAAGGCTGGTAAACTGCCCGCGCCTACCAACATTGTTGAGGAAAGCGTGGTGGGTGCTACACTTGGCTCAGAGGCCGTCAGTGCGGGTGTGTTGTCGTCGATAATCGGTATTCTGCTGGTGCTGGCGTTCGTGGTATTCTATTACAACCGGGCCGGACTCATTGCCGACATCGCTCTGTTTGTCAACCTGTTCTTCCTGTTGGGCGTGATGGCCTCGCTCGGTGCCGTACTGACCATGCCCGGTATTGCCGGCATCGTACTGTCGATTGGTATGGCGGTGGACGCTAATGTCTTGATTTTTGAGCGCATCAAGGAAGAACTGGCCTTGGGTAAGGGTTTCAAGCTGGCTGTTACGGACGGCTTCAAAAACGCGCTGTCGTCCATTATCGACTCCAACGTAACGACGTTCCTGACGGGGATTATTCTGTTTATTTTCGGGACGGGCCTGATTCTGGGCTTTGCCACAACACTGATCATCGGTATTTTGACCTCGCTGTTCGCGGCTATCTTCATTACTCGCCTGCTGCTGGAATATTACATCCGCAACGGTAAAACGCTGTCGTTCACGTCGTCGTGGTCGAAGAACTTGTTTAAAGATTCTAACTTCGATTTCGTTTCGCGCCGGAAGCTGTACTACACCGTTTCGTCGGTTATCATTGGCTTAGGCATTATCTCAATCATTTTCAAAGGCTTCGGACTGGGCGTCGACTTTAAAGGGGGACGTTCGTACGTGGTGCGGTTTGAGAAATCCGTCAGCACGGATCAGGTCAGAACGTCGCTGGCGAGTGTGCTGGGTGCCGCGCCCGAAGTAAAAACGTACGGCGGGGCCAACATCGGCGACAACAACCAGGTGAAGGTGACGACGCCGTACCTGATTGACGATACGGCACCAACGGCCGACAAGCGGGCTGAAGCGGCCATTTACAAAGGATTGGCTAACATCAGCGGTAACCCCGCCCGGATCGAGAGTTCGCAGAAAGTTGGTCCAACCATCGCTTATGACATTCTCACCTCAGCCCTGTGGTCGATTCTGCTGGCCGTAGCTGCTGTATTCGTCTACATTCTGATCCGGTTCAAGCGGTTGGCCTTCGGGTATGGCGCGGTGGTGGCCCTATTCCACGACGTACTTGTGATTCTGGCTATCTTCTCGATTTTTAACGGATTGCTGCCGTTCTCGCTCGACATCGACCAGGCTTTTGTGGGCGCTTTGCTCACGATTATGGGTTATTCCATGAACGATACGGTCGTGGTCTTTGATCGAGTGCGCGAATACTTAGCCGAGAATAAGGGTAAGAAAGAAAGCATCCCGACGATCATTAACAACGCGCTGAACGCGACGTTGAGCCGCACCGCCGTTACGGGTTTCTCCACAATTCTGGTGTTGCTGGTGCTGTTTATCTTCGGGGGTGAAACCATCCGGGGTTTTTCCTTCGCCATGCTGATCGGCGTCATCGTCGGTACTTACTCGTCACTGTTCGTCGCCACGCCGATTGTGGTTGATTCGCTGAGCCGCGACCAGGAAAAAGACGACGTGGTTAAACCAGTCAGCCCGGAGAAAAAAGTTGGCTACGATGCTGTTCCAACGGAGTTTACGGGGGTGAACACTGCTGCACCTGAAGAGTTTACGGCCAAGAAAGAGAGAAAAGAAAAGAAGCCGCTGATACGGCCGTCGCAATCGTAATTCGTTGAGCGGATCGTTGACTGAGCGAATTAGTGAATTTCCAAAAGGAAAACCGTCACTAATTCGCTCATTCGCTATTCGCTCGTTATCTTTCGCACCTTTCTGAACGTTATTAGCCAAGAATCTTTTTCCGAAACCAGTAATCACCAAACTCTATTTCCTTGCATGGAGACTAAATTAAGATCGGTTGATACGACCAGCATCTGGCGGAAGAAGCCCTTAGCGGCTTATGAAGCCGACATGAAAAAGAGCGAACTGAAACGGGTGCTTACGCGCTGGGGGCTCACCTCGCTTGGTATTGGAGCCGTTATTGGCGGGGGCGTGTTCGTGCTGACGGGTATTGCCGCCAACGAGTGGGCAGGTCCGGCCCTGGCGCTGTCGTTCATGATGGCGGGCGTTGCCTGTGCGTTTGCGGCACTCTGCTACGCCGAATTTGCGTCGATCCTACCCGTTGAAGGATCGGCTTATGCCTACTCATATGGCACTGTCGGCGAGTTATTCGCCTGGCTCATTGGCTGGAACTTAATTCTGGAGTACATGATGGGCGCTACAACAGTAGCGGTAAGCTGGTCGGGTTACTTCGAAAAGTTTTTGCACCTCTTCAACGTCTACCCACCCGTATGGTTGATGAATGATCCCGTAACGGCGCAGGAAAAAGCCGACGTGATGCGGGCGGCTGGACAAACTGTTCCGGATTTTACTTTTGCCGTTAATTTGCCCGCGTTCCTAATCGTTTGGGTTGTGACGTACATACTGGTAAAGGGAATTAAGGAAGCGGCCAGCACCAATAACATCATTGTCATTGTTAAAGTGGCAACAGTTATATTCGTTATCATCGCCGGTTCATTTTACATTGACGTAGCCAACTGGACGCCTTTCATTCCCGAACCAGTTGCCGACGATACCGGTCAGACGCACTTTGGCTTTAACGGAATCGTGACGGCGGCCGGGATCGTTTTCTTTGCCTACATCGGTTTCGACGCCGTATCGACGCAGGCTGGCGAAGCCATCAATCCGCGCAAAGACGTACCATTTGCCATTATTGCGTCGCTGATTATCTGTACGGTACTGTACATCTTGGTTTCTTTAGTACTGACCGGTATGGTTCGTTATGATAGCCTTGACTTGAAAGCTCCCGTTGCGCAGGCATTCGCCGATGTGGGGCTGACGTGGGCTGTATACCTGATTACGATTGCCGCCATCGCCGGTTTAACCTCTGTTATGCTGGTGATGATGCTGGGTCAGACCCGCATTTTCCTGGGTATGGCCAAAGACGGTTTACTGCCGCGCAATCTGTTCGCATCCATCCACCCGACGTTTAAAACGCCCTGGAAAAGCACCATTTTCGTGGGTGCCATTGTCTCGACGGTTGCCGCGCTAACGCCAATCGACAAAGTATCGCAGTTGTGCAGTTCGGGTACGCTGTTTGCCTTCGCCATGATTTGCGGGGCTGTGTGGCTGTTGCGCGTTCGTGAGCCTAATTTAGAGCGACCTTACCGCACCCCGGCCCTGCCGGTAATTGCGACGCTGGGCATTCTGGCCAACCTGTATCTGATGTGGAACCTGCGGCATGATACTAAACTCACGTTTGTCGTGTGGTGTGCGCTGGGTTTAATCGTTTATTTTCTCTACAGTCGGCGAAATAGCAATCTGAATAATTCACAGGAGTGATCTTTGTGACTTCTGATACATAACAAACGGCCCCCGGCAACTTGTCGGGGGCCGTTTGTTGTTAGCCATCGAATCAGATTCACTATGTCTACGCTGTCTACCCGGTTAAGTTTCCCGTTTGAAGCCGCTTTGCTAACCGAACTGGAGCAGGTGGCTCTACTGCGCAGGGTTGATGTGGGGACCGTGCTAATGGAGCCGGGCCAGCCAATTCACTTTGTGCCGATTGTGCTGGAGGGAAGCATTAAGATTCTTCGTTCCGACGGCAATGCGGGCGATTTATTGCTGTATTACCTCAGAGCATCCGATACCTGTGCTCTGTCGCTTAGCAGTCTGCTGTCGGGTGGCAGCAGTCCAATTCTGGCCGTTGTTGAAGAAAAAGCACAGGTACTGCTGATTCCCGTTGAACAGGCTGAAGATTGGATGGGTCGTTATGCAAGCTGGCGGGCGTTTGTGTTTCAGACGTACCAGAAACGCTTCGACAATCTGCTGTTAACGCTGGACTCGGTCGCGTTCCGGCAACTGGACGAACGGCTACTGGCGTATCTGGATCAGAGGGCGTTGTTGACGGATGGGCGGCATCTGTACGTCACGCATGAGGACATTGCCCGCGACCTGAACACCTCCCGCGAGGTAATTTCCCGTTTGCTCAAGCAGTTGGAACGGCTGGGGCGCGTAGTGCTGGGACGGAATAAAATTAGTTTGGTGCGTTCGTGATGCGCTGTCTCCTCAACGAATTCGACGCCTGCTGGCTGTTTATGTGCGCTGTATCACGGAAATCATTCTCCCGCCGTCATAGTTTTGCCGATCAATGAGTGGACAGGAACTATTCGGATACGCATCGGCGATTGTGGTTGGCCTGGTAATTGGTCTGGCCGGGGGCGGTGGCTCAATTCTGACGGTGCCCATTTTTGTGTACGTCTTTGGCATTCCAACCGTGCTGGCTACCACGTATTCGCTGTTCGTGGTCGGGTCAACCTCGCTGATTGGGTCAGTCAACCACATCTGGAAAAAGCGGGTTGATCTGCGCGTAACGCTTGTTTTTGCGCTGCCGTCCTTTGTATCGGTCTACCTGAGTCGGCGGTTTGTAGTGCCCGCGTTGCCCGACCCTCTGCTGCGGATAAACAGTTTTGCGCTGTCAAAATCCGACGCGATCCTTTACTTTTTTGCTATCGTTATGATTATTGCCGCCCGCGCTATGATTCACAGTGACAGTCCCGAGCGGGGTGAAGCCGCCGATGGCCGACCCCGATACGGCACGTTGTCGCTCGATGGACTGGCGGTTGGGTTGCTGACGGGCACCATTGGCGCGGGGGGCGGGTTTCTGATTGTACCGATGCTGGTGTTGCTGGCCGGGTTGCCCATCAAACGAGCCGTAGCGACGTCGGTGCTGATTATTGCCGTTAACTCGTTCGTCGGGTTTCTGGGCGACCTGAATCACACGCGCCTTAACTGGAATTTTCTGTTGCCCTTTGCGGGGCTATCCATTGTTGGAATTTTTATTGGGATGTATTTGGCCCGCTTCGTAGCACCGGATAAACTTAAGAAAGGATTTGGCTGGTTTGTGTTGGCCGTAGCGGGTTACATGATTGTAAAGGAGTTAACGTAATGCGGGATAATTCCGCCGGTTTATGACAATCGAACAACTGTACACGGGCTGTTTAGCGCAAGGAGCCTATTATATTGAAAGTGCGGGTGAAGCCGCCATCATCGACCCCCTTCGCGAAACTTTACCTTATATCCGCAAGGCCGACCGGGCGGGGGCAACCATCAAATACGTATTTGAGACGCACTTCCACGCCGATTTCGTGTCGGGCCATCTGGATTTAGCTAAAAAGACGGGTGCGCAAATCGTTTACGGCCCCAACGCCAACACAACATACGACGTGCATCATGCCAAAGACGGAGAAACGTTTAAACTGGGCGACGTAACAATCAAAGTGCTACACACACCCGGACACACCTTCGAGTCGACGACGTATCTACTCAAGGACGAAATGGGCCGCGATCATGCCATTTTTACCGGCGATACCCTGTTCATTGGCGATGTGGGCCGTCCTGACCTCGCCATCAAGGGCGACCTGGACGAGCGCGACCTGGCCGGAATGCTCTACGACAGTCTGCAAACCAAGATTATGCCCCTGGCCGACAATGTAATCGTGTACCCGGCTCACGGGGCGGGGTCGGCCTGCGGCAAGAACATGAGCAAGGAAACAACCGACTCACTGGGCAACCAGAAACGGGTTAACTACGCGCTCCGGGCCAAATCGAAGGCCGAGTTTGTCCAGAAAGTCCTCGATGGACTGACTGCCGCCCCGGCTTATTTTGCCGAAAACGCCCGGCTTAACAAGGAAGGGTACGAACCCATCGACGCCGTGATGAAACGGGGCAGCGCAGCCCTCTTGCCCGGCGCGTTTGAAGCCGCCGTAAACGAGACCGGCGCATTGGTACTCGACGTGCGGGACGCGGCCGATTTTGCCCGTGGGCTCATTCCCAACGCCATCAACATTGGACTGAACGGACAGTTTGCCCCCTGGGTTGGGGCACTCATCCCCGATTTGTTACAGCCCATCGCCCTTATCGCTCCCGTTGGGCAGGAAACGGAAACGGTCCTGAGACTGGCCCGCGTTGGCTACGACCACTGCATCGGCTATCTGGACGGCGGGTTTGCTGCCTGGCAGCAGTCCGGCAACGAAGTAGATGCAATCGGGTCTATTTCGGCTGACGAGTTTGCCCGTCATTGGGAAGCAACGGCTAAAGTGACGGTGGTAGACGTTCGCAAACCCGACGAATACGAATCGGAACGCGTCGACGGGGCGATAAATGTGCCGTTGGATACGCTCAGTGAGCAGATGGGCCAGATTCCCCGCAACGAACCCGTGTATGTTCACTGCGCAGGTGGCTACCGCTCGATGGTTGCCAACTCAATCCTGAAAGCGCGGGGTTTCGATAATGTTATTAATGTAGAGGGTGGTATGGCCGCCATTAAAGGTACCGACGTACCGGTAGTAACTGCTTTATCCGAAATTCATTAACCGTTAAAATGCTCCACTTCATAACCCATCCTTGGCCGTGGTACGTGGCCGGGCCACTTATTGGTTTGACGGTGCCAACCCTGCTGATTCTGGGCAACAAGGCGTTTGGTATTTCGTCGTCGTTGCGGCACATCTGCGCGGCTTGTCTGCCGACTAACCTTCCCTTTTTTACCTACGATTGGCGCAAAGAAGCGTGGAATTTGTGGTTCGTGGGGGGCATCGCCGTCGGAGGGTTCATTGGGAGCACCCTCCTGAGCAGCCCCGCCCCGCTGGTTATTGCGCCTGATACGGTGCGCGATTTGCAGGCGCTGGGCATACAGGATTTTACGAGTGGTCTGCTCCCCACCGACCTGTTTAGCTGGGCTAATCTGCTAACCGCCAAAGGGTTAATTTTTCTCGTGTTCGGTGGATTTCTGGTCGGGTTTGGAACACGGTACGCCGGTGGGTGTACGTCGGGTCACGCCATTATGGGACTGTCTAATTTGCAATGGCCATCACTGGTGGCTACCATCAGTTTCATGGTCGGTGGTTTCGCCATGACCCATATCGGGTTGCCATTGCTGATGCAGCTCGTTTCACCGTAATCCAGTATAAATCAAATAGAGCGTACATGACAACTCAGGAAATAGAAATAGATCGGCAGAACACGGCCACGGCGGTGGGTTCCGGGCGAGGAAATTGGAAATTTGGTTTGGTGGGTCTGTTTTTCGGTGTTGTGTTCGTCAGAGCCGAAATCATCTCGTGGTTTCGCATTCAGGAAATGTTCCGGCTCGACTCGTTCCACATGTACGGGGTCATTGGTACGGCCGTTGTAGTGGGTCTGGTCTCCGTGCAGCTAATCAAATGGCTCGGCATCAGAACTATACAGGGTGAGCCGATAACCATTGCACCGAAACAATTTAGTAAGGGCCAGATTTATGGCGGGTTGTTGTTTGGTTTTGGCTGGGCCATCACGGGTGCCTGTCCGGGGCCGTTGTTTGCGCAGATCGGCGCGGGGTATTCAGTCGTATTGGTCACGTTGCTGAGCGCCATTGCCGGAACGTGGGTTTACGGGGCCGTACAAAATCGATTGCCGCATTGATTCGCGCCTGAGGGTACGCACGATCTATACGATACTCTTTTTACTTTACTGGGTTCTCGTCAATGCCTAATCTCGGCAGGGCTGGATTCAAAACCTGTGGTACAACTTTAATCCGAAATACCCGCGTACCCGCTACGTCGAAGTCACAACTGTAGAAACCACGCTGCTTCACACCCCGGTACACCGCCGTATAGTTCACTTTTTGGGGCCAGTTGTTGAGCGCTAATTCCGCCGTGACAGCGTCGACAGCCTTTTGCAGATTCGAGAAGAAAATGATTGTAGGCTCCCGTTGCCGAAGGGTATTTAGTGATCCCACGTACTGGACTGTCACTTCATATATGACGCGCCCTGACAGCCTGATTTTAGGTGATTTTTGGTCATTAATTTCTAAGTCGTTCATCAAGCATAATTATACGAAAAACTATCAGACTATTTTTCGACTCGTAAACTAAAAAGAGACTATGGCCGTTTTACTATTACTTGCATCAGTACAACGCCCGGCCATTTGATTGATCGGGCTTTTTCATACTCAAAAAAAGCGTCAGTCCGTTAAGGCTGACGCTTTTTTTGAGTATCATTCCGACCGCACCGGCGGACCGGACCGGTTGGAATGACAAGCAACAATATCATTTCTTATACATTACTGCATCAACCGCCTGCAACGTGCGTTTGACGTTCGGCAGAATAGCTTCAATCAGTGTGGGTGCGTAGGGCAGGGGCAGATCCATGCTGTTAACCCGAATAACGGGCGCGTCTAAATAATCGAAGGCGTTGCGCTGAATGTTGTACGTCAGTTCCGACGAGATTGCCGCTAATGGCCAGGCTTCCTCAACCACTACGCAACGATTCGTTTTCTTCACCGAGTTGATGACCGTCGCGTAGTCGATGGGACGAACCGAGCGCAAGTCAATCACTTCCGCCGAGATACCATTTTTGGCTAATTCTTCGGCGGCAGCAATTGCCACTTTCATAATCTTGCCGAAGGAAACAATGGTCACGTCGTTACCCTCGCGTACGATGTTGGCTTTGCCAATGGGAATCAGGTACTCTTCTTCCGGCACCTGCCCTTTGTCACCGTACATCAACTCCGATTCCATAAAAATAACCGGATCATTGTCGCGGATGCAGCTTTTGAGCAGGCCTTTGGCGTCGTAGGGATTCGAGGGAACCACCACTTTCAGGCCCGACGTATTGGCAAACCAGTTCTCGAAGTTCTGTGAGTGCTGACTCGATAGCATCCCGGCGTTACCGGTTGGCCCGCGAAATACAATGGGACACGAGTACTGCCCGCCCGACATCGACATTATTTTGGCGGCCGAGTTGATAACCTGGTCAATGGCGACGAGTGAGAAGTTGAAGGTCATAAACTCGATGATCGGCCGCAGCCCATTGATAGCCGAACCCACGCCGATACCGGCAAAACCAAGTTCGGCGATGGGTGTGTCGATAACCCGCTCCGGCCCAAACTCATCCAGCATTCCCTGACTGACTTTGTAGGCTCCGTTGTACTCGGCTACTTCCTCGCCCATCAGATAGACCAACGGGTCCCGGCGCATTTCTTCGTTCATGGCCTCCCGCAGGGCTTCGCGGAATTGTATTTCTCTCATGCTGAGTGCGTTGATTACGTTTTGGAGTGTACAGTAATCAAATAACTCGAAGTCATTTAATTACTAAAAGAGATGGCTGGTAAAGCCGGTCAAAATTAGGCAAAATGGAGGGATTCATCAAACGACCGCTTTGGGCGTGAGCGTAAGAAGCTACGACTAATGTAGGTAACATAAATTAAACACATGAACGACGCAACGCGAACGACGTAAGGTGCATCATTGAGAAGATCTCCGGTGGTTACTGGTCCGAAAACCCGTATGTGCCCTTTGTTAAATAGACTTAATGGGGCTGTTAAATAGTCTTAATGACCTGTTTAGTACTATATCACTACGCTACTTTTACCCGCTCATTACTTGATCGTCTCCGTTTGTATGAAATTTTTACTCGTCGTTATCATATTGATTAGTGCGTTTAGGGCCGCAGCTCAGATACCGGCTGGCCCCGGAACGATTGTCGGCACCCTCGCCGACTCTACAACGACTAAGGCCGTTCCGTTCGCGACGGTATCGCTGCAAACGACCGACGGCCAACTCATTACCGGCGTCACCACCGACGACAAAGGTGCGTTCCGGCTCTCGTCAATTGCGGTTGGCGCGTACAAACTGACTCTTTCGTTTGTGGGCTATCGCACCAGGATAATCGGGAATGTGGTCATTACTGCCGAAAAACCATTAATTGAACTGAGTACGATAAAACTTTCAGCCGACAACAAAACACTGGGCGAGGTGAACGTGGTGGGCCAGAAAGCGCTGGTCGAAGATAAAGGCGACCGGTTGGTGTACAACGCCGAAAAAGACATTTCGAACGCGGGCGGTACGGCCGTTGACGTGTTGCGCAAAGTGCCGATGCTAACGGTTGACCTCGACGGAAACGTGCAGATGCGTGGCAACGGCAACCTCAAAGTGCTGGTCAATGGCAAGCCGTCGAGCATTATGGCACGCAATCTCGCCCAGGCCCTCAAGCAGATGCCTGCCAGCATCATTAAGTCGGTGGAGGTTATTACCAGTCCGGGCGCGAAATACGATGCCGAGGGGGCGGCTGGTGTTATCAACATCATCACCAAAAAAGCGTTGCAGGGATTCAACGGGTCAGTCAATGCGACGGGAGGGAATTTGAATCAGGGCGTTGGCACGAGTTTGAACCTGAAAAAGAATAAAATTGGCCTGTCGCTGTCCGCTAACGGTTATAATAACCGAAACATCAACCAATACCAACTCGTCCGTACTGCCCTGTCAGATAACGTCCCAACGAGCCTTTTGACCCAACAGATTGACCGTGATAACACGGGTGCGGGCGGCTACGGCGAAATGAGCGTTGATTATGATCCTGACTCGACCAGCCGGATCAACCTGGCGGCTAACGTCTGGGGCGGGGCCTTTCCCGACAACAGTAGCATGGTATTTCGCCTGACTGATCCGGCAGGAGCCGACTTACTGGCGTATCGCAACGAAGTCCAGTTTCGTAATCCCTACGGCAATGGTCAGCTTGATCTGGGCTACACAAAGACGATCAAAAAGCCGGGCCAGTCGGAGTCGGACGCGACCCCGGCGGAATTTTCATTGCTGACCCAGTACAGCCGGATGCCGGACAATTATTTTTACGACAGCGACCGCTACACCAGTTCGTCAGAGGTGGTGAGTTACCGGGAACGCAGTACTAACTACAGCCGCAACAACGAGTTCACCTTCCAGTCGGACTATACGCACCCATTCAGGGCTATCGGGCGCAAAGACACGACTACGTTTAAATTAGAGATTGGCGCGAAGGCTATTCTGCGCTACATCGGCAGCGAGTACCGTGTTGAACAGTCAGCCGACGGCGGCCCGGCATTCATTCCAGCCCCAGAATTATCAAATGACTTCGATTACACCCAGAAAGTATATGCTGCCTACACTTCACTTCGGATGGATACCCGGCGTAAATGGGGTCTGAATGCCGGAGCGCGACTCGAACGCACCGTTATCCAGGGCGATTTTCTGACTACCCGCACGGCGTTCAGCAGCCAGTATAACAACCTGATTCCAAGCGTTACTTTGTCAAAGGGTATTGGCAATCATACGGTTAAGGTGAGTTACACGCAACGCATTTCGCGGCCCCTGATCTGGTACCTGAACCCGTGGGTAAACGCGGCCGATCCGCAGAATATTCGAACCGGCAATCCATTCCTCAACGCCGAACTAAGCCACACCACCGAGTTGGCACACAGCCTAACAACTAAGAAAGGTGTATCTATCAACTCATCGGTTTACTGGCGACAAACAAATAACGCGATTGAGTACCTGTCGACGGTCGATGCCGCCGGGGTATCAACCGCTAAGCCGCAGAACATTGGCCGTCGTGCTAATTACGGCCTTAACCTGAACGGGTCCGGTCAACCGAATAAAGACTGGAACCTGAGCGCCGGGGGCGATCTGCGCTACATGGACCTGCGGAGTCCGGCCACCAATCTGCGTAACAGCGGCTGGATATGGAGCGTGAACCTGAATACCACCTACAAATTACCCAAAAACTATACCGTGCAGGCTAACGGCAATTATGGCTCCGGCTGGATTAATCTACAGGGCCGTTTTTCGGGCTGGTACTGGTACGGAATTTCGGCGAAGCGCGAGTTCTGGGACAAAAAAGCCAGCCTGACGCTGGGTGTCAATAGTCCGTTCAACCGGGGCGTCCGGCAAACTGGTCGCGAACAGGCGACTACGTTCGTATCGGATATTCAATCGCTCAACGTAACGCGGTCGGCCCGGCTAACTTTCGAGTGGCGCTTCGGCCAGATGAACAATGGGGGCGGTAAGCAAAGCAAAAAAATTAATAACGACGACCGCAGCCGGTAGGGCAGACGAATGAGGCATGTAAAATGGATAATGAATAGTGGTACGCCACCCTCACTATCCATTTTACATGCCTCATTTTACATTCTGTGAAGAGGCCCGCTTCAGGTCTTCAATCACAATTTCCTCGAAGCCGGGTAGGGTTTTGTAGGCGTACGTGGCCCGCCATTTTGTGTCTTTGTAGTCGTAGGAAGCTTCCAGATACGGTTTATTATCGGTGGTGCCCGCATCGTTTTGGCGGACGTTAATCGTCACGGGAATGTCCCGATGATACTTAAAGTAGTTGGGGTGGGTGAAGTAGCCGAGGGGCGTCGTGTCCCAGGGAACGAACCCGTCGACGCCAAAAAGTTTTTGGTTAAACTGCTGCCACGGCCGAAGCTGGTCATACACCCATTTGTCCGACTCGTTTTTGTTGTTTAAAAAGTCGATGTCCGTTTTGCCCAGGAATGTGTAGATGCTGCATTCATAACCCGACAGCACCATCTTGACGCCCGCATCGAACAGAATCCGGAATGATTCGGGGTCCGTCTCGAAATTGTAGTCCCGTACCGTCAATTTTTCCAAACCCGGCCTGAAGGGCAATCCCGGCGACCGGCCTGCGCACACGACAACTTCTTCAATTTGTGAAATCAGTTCGGGATAGTTTTTGACAACGGTGGCGACGTTGGTGACTGGCCCAATGGCCAGAATCGGCATTTTCTCGGTGCGTAGTGCATTGGCCATTGCCCGCGTTGCGTCGTTTTCGGTGCCGACGTCTTTAGCCATATCCGAGCCGCGATAAACCGGAATCACCTTTCCCGTCCGGTTGTACCAGGTTAGTAACTTCTGGACTACCTCATAGCCGTAGTTGGCGTACGTAATCGTGCTGATACCTACCAGTTCGATTTTATCGGGGTGTTGCAGGGCCATGATGAGCGCAATGGCGTCGTCCACCTCGCGGGGTGTTTTGTCTTTCATTCCGATCATCTGGTCAGTGTCGAGCCAGATTCGGCGGGGTTTGGTGGGTGTCTGGGCCGTGCCGGAGTAGGTCATCAGCAGCAGGCAAAGTAGATAACCAATTGATTTCATGTTAAACCCGGAGCGCTCCACGTTTAAGTAAGTAGTGCGTACGCTTCGTTGAGCAGCGCCCGTTTTTTGTCGAGCGACAAATTCAGCGGTAACTGCGCCAGACCAATCAGTCGGCGCATGATCTCGACGCCCGTAAATCGCTGGCGTAACACCTCATCGAAGCCTTCAATTGGCTGATAACTTGTCAACACCGTATTCAGTACGGTTGGTGGCTGTTCGGCCATCATCAGATGCGCAATCATAACCCCGAGGTCGAACTCGGCCGGGCCGTAGAAGCAAAATTCCGGGTCGATAATCTTGGTGCCCGATGCGGTTTGTAGCCAGCTTCCAGGGTAATAGTCGCCGTGGAGAAGTGTAATCGGTTTGTCGGTACGGTCATCAGCTAAATACACCTCACCCAACGTTTGAATTGTCTTCTTCAAGTCAATATTGCGCTTGTAAATCATTGCCATCTCCTGTAAACCCGGCTGAATGGTATCCAGATCGAAGCCGTTGTCTTCCAAAAACGGATAGTTGATGATGTGTTCGTGGTTCAAGACCCGCATGGCGCGGTTCGCAAACGCTGAGTCGGGCGTCCGGGTCGCAAACTGATCGTGTAGGTCTGACAAATAAGTTGTTAAGGCCAATGCATCAGCTTCGCTCAACTGTTGACCGGGCTGGTAGAGGAACGTAAAATCGCTGGCTGCGCCCAAGTCCTCCAGCACCAATACGTTATTTTCGGCGTCGATACCCAGTAGCTGCGGCATCTGCCCAGCCAGCGACGGAATGGCCTGAATTGTCTGATAAAAACGCCCTTCAATAACGGCGCGGTCGGCTGGGGCGCCAATTGTTGGGTATTTCTCCACGTACCCGCGCGACTGCTTCGCAATCAGCGTTCGGTTCGGGGTGATTACCCGAAGCGTGTAGTTCATGTTGCCTTCACCGGGCTTCTCAACGGATGAAATTGCTTCGTCGGTATCGAGCCAGCCGCGTCGGCGAAGGTAATCCTGAAGGACAAGCGGTTGTTGAGCGTCTACGTGCATAGAATTGACTAAGTTAGTGTAAGTAAGTGTTCACGTGTTTAATGTGTGCGTCGCGGTTGATGACATCCGTACACACTAAACAGGGGGGTAGCCAACATTCGTACGAGATGTTCCACCAAAACTACTCAATCTATTGTTAACCAATAAGTTGCAGGTAAATTAACCTCATTTTATGGTTTAATTAATAACATTGAACTACCAGCCCAACTTTTTAGCCGCATTGTGTTGCTTGATGGAATCCAACCGGGTATAGCGCCGAATCATGGCGCTGGTTTTATGCTTGGTTTGCTGCATTACCTCTGAGTCGTCGGCTCCGTTGAGCTTGGCCGTCGTGACGAACGAAGCGCGTAGGGAGTGCGCCGAATACCGCTTTCCCACATGCTGCTTGACAATGGCACCAATCGACTGGTCGGTCAGCCGCTCCTCCGTTAGCTCGTTTCCCTTGCGTACCCGCACCAGCAGCGGCCCCTTCGTGCGCTCCAGTAGAGCCACCCACTTCTGCAAGGTACGTATCGGACAGATCTGAGCATCGTGACTGTAGAAGAGGGCTTTTTCTTCCCGCTGACCGGTCTGGTTTGTTTTGCTGCCGTAGTAGGTGATGACCACGCCGTCTTCGCTAAAGTGAAGCTGCTCCACGTTCAGGGCCACCAGTTCCGACCGGCGAAACGCACCCATGAAACCCAGAAGTAGGGCTACCTTATCGCGCAACGGGCCGAAGCGGGGCACGCCCTTCACCTCTGTCACTAGGCCACGCAGGATCAGCTTGAGCTGAGCGGCTCCGAACGCCGGTGCCTGCTCGGCGTGGGTACCGTGTTCGCGCTGGATGCCCTTCAGCGTTGCTCGCAGCCAGCGGTCATCAATGGGCATCGTTTCATTATGCAACTCATGCCACTTGCGCACGGCTGACAGTCGGCGGGCGATAGTGGCCCACTTTTTATGAGGAGCTAAGGCCGACACGTACTGACCCAATGTAGCCGCCGTTGCTGGCAGCGGGGACAGGTCTTGCCTCTGACAGTATCCCACGTAATGATCCAGATCGGCCCGGTAAGCCCGCTCGGTGTTGGCCGCTCCTTGGAGTCCTTTCAGTAGGTACTTCTGCTTGGCATTGCCCATTGGGGGAAGCACAACTGCGGAAAACAGATCGGTTTGAGAGGCTGGCAACAAAAGCACAGCTTGACTTTCCATTCGTTTTGACAATTCTTTACAAACATACCGGTTTGTCACAAAGCAAACAAACCGTATTACGATTGAAAGTTTGACCGGTGATCTGCTACCGATAATTTTTACTTATCAATAGTAAAAAACAGCTGGTTAAAATATATATTTCGACTCTTTGCGCCGTTAATTCAAAATCTTTAATCAGTCTCATGTGTATTTTGTATACGATTTGTACAAATTGATTTTAAGACAAGCATAATCAATATGTACAGTCATGGAAAATAAACTTTGATAAGTAACACGTTCTGCGCAAGTTTGCGAAAACGTGATGTTATAGGATGGAGAATGTAGCCATGAACGAATTTCGGCGTCAGGTAGGTGAGTACATCAACCAGACGTACTATGCGGGTAAGGCCTTTGTACTAACCAAAGGGGAGAAAAAAGTGGCGGCCTTGGTACCCATGGCCACGCTTAACCGTCTGAGTGAGTTGGAAGCTTTTTACTCGCAGACTTTAGCGGATCGGCCACCAACCGGCTTATCGAACGGTGAAGCTATTCAAACGAATGAGGAAACAACCTGATGATTGATACTACTGTACTGAAAAATCACATCTCCAGAAAGCCGCACTCGGACACTGTTAGCACGGCTTTTTTGTGCTGATTGATGTAAGGCAGAAATCACCCGTCTGTTGATGACAATAAACAGTAAGCCGGCTCACCAGATGATTTTTACCTTTGCCTTCCTATGAAACTATTGGTCGTTGAAGACGAACCCAAAACGCTCCAGGCCATCCGGCAGGGACTGGAAGAGAGCCAGTTTGAAGTCGAGGTGGCCTATGATGGGTTGATTGCCAAACGGTTGGCCCTGAAAAATAATTACGCGGCCATCATCACCGACCTGGTACTGCCGGGACTGAATGGCTATGAACTCTGCCGTCAGCTCCGGGCTGAAGGGCTAACCACGCCCATTTTGATGCTGACCGCGCTGGGTGAAACCGAGGATAAAGTGATGGGATTCGACGCGGGGGCCGATCAGTACCTGACCAAGCCATTTCAGTTTTCGGAACTGCTGGCGCGGGTACGGGCACTCACCAAACGTGGTACCCAGGTGGCCATGACGGCTCAAATGCTCCGCTATGGCGGGGTCGAGATGAACTTAGATGCCAAATCCGTTACCCGCGACGGGCAACCCATTGACCTGACGGCCCGCGAGTTTGCCCTGCTCGAATTTCTGATGCGCAATCAGGGGCGGGTGCTCTCCAAACCAACCATTGCCGAACACGTTTGGGATATCAACTTCGATACGGGCACCAACGTCGTGGAGGTGTACATCAATTACCTGCGCAAGAAAATCGACCGGGATTTCCCCCAAAAGCTAATTCATACGCAGTTCGGCATGGGCTACATCTTTAAAGAGGAGTAGTGTGTGGGCTGTTCGCATTAGCATGAGTACAGTCAAATTCCTTAGTACCAGGCAGCTATATCGTTCAGGGACTTTCGGGTCAGGGCAGGTATTTGGGCCTCGGGTGCTGGATAGCCAACGGGAATCAGCAGAAACGGGCGTTCGTTGGCGGGGCGGTTCAGCAGCGTAGCCAGAAAGTTCATCGGGCTGGGGGTGTGGGTGAGGGCTGCTAAGCCCGCGTGGTGAATGGCTGCAAGCAGCAACCCACAGGCAATCCCGACCGATTCGTTGACGTAATAGTTGGTGCGCTTCGTACCGTCGGGCAGCAGGTCGAAGGGTTTGCGGAAGACCACAATCAGGTAGGGAGCCGTTTCCAGAAACGGTTTTTGCCAGTCGGTGCCAAACGGTTTGAGGTCGTTGAGCCACTCGTCGTTCATACGGCCCGCGTAGTTTTCACGCTCTTCGGCTTCGGCCCCTTCGCGGATTTGGCGTTTGATTACGGGGTCGGCCACGACGCAAAACGTCCAGGGCTGTTTGTGCGCCCCCGACGGTGCCGTACCAGCCGCCCGCACAATCTGTTCGATAACTTCAATGGGTACGTCCCGGCCCGAAAATTCGCGCACGGTTCGGCGGGTGTCGAGCCAGGCATAAAAAGCGCGGCTGCGGGTCAGCATCTCGTCCGTGGGGTAAGACGCAGGTGAATAGCGCACAAAAGCGGGTTCTTCAACGGATTCGATTGATGGATTCATCGGGTAAAGTTACGGTCTTATCCTAAAATCGTACCGTTGCCCGAACAGACGGCTATGCCGTTACCGACCGTTTCAACAGCCGCCGAATGGACACCAGATGCCCGAATAAAACGATGGGTACCACAAACGTGGGCAGCCAGCTAAAGGGGAAGTTGCCGATGGCGCGGTTGGGCTGCTCGAAGGCGAAACGTTGCAAGGGTGTGGGGGCCGATAAAAACGCGATGGCGATGATTGTCAGTAGTAAACCCAGACAAACGATGTTCCAGACTAAAATCAATTGTCGGCTCATTTTTCCTTTTGTCAGGCCGAACCAAGCCAAAAACGGGGCTGTGATGCCAGAGAAAATATCGTAGTTCCGGCCTTCGAAGGTCATTATTTCCGGTACGGCTTTGTCCAGAAAAAGCCAGTACAGCACCAGTTCGACCACTACCCGGACGGTGTTCAGGTACGTCAGATTCACGAGCGGTAAACTATCCGCAAACCGACGACCGGCTGACGTAGCGAATACCGAAACAACCGTAAGCATAACGGGCAAAATGCCGAACAGCACAATGCGCGGTGGCCCGGCAGCGGGGGCGGATTTGTAGAGACCATTGAACGTCAGCACGGCCTGAAGCAGTAGCCAGATGAGTAGCCCAATCAGAATCGGGGTCGCTTTTTGTCGTGCGGCTTGGCTATTGGCCTGATTGACAGCTCGGTAGAAAAGCAGGAGCGTGGCCAAAACCGTTAGGGCAAACGTGATGGGTACGTAAGCGGGTAGGTTGGGGAGCATGGCTTATTGGTTTAGTCGTTCGCGTTCGCGGGTACCCGGCACGGGCGTCAGGGGCATCATCATAAACTTTTTCATGGCTGACAGCCAGTTTCCGAAGTTGCGTGCCCAGTAAGGTGACCTGGCGAAATAGTCCCGCGTGATGGTTTCAAAATCGTCCGGTTCGCGGCCCGTTAGTTGTTTTACTACGTCGGTTGGGGCGATGTCGAAGCGGTTCAGGCGCATCTGCCGGTTGTAGAAATTGGCCTGCACAATGGCAAACGGGTCGAAGCCAAATTCCCTGCCGAGCATCAGCCCGAACTTCAGAAACAACCAGTCCGGCGAGTTGACCACCCGGATGTTGCGTCCGCTGACGGTCGAGAAAATAGCCGCCATCTCGTGGGTGTCGATTGACGTTGGCCCCGTCGGGAACAGTTTTTGGCCGTAGTACGGAGCCGGATTTTTCAGCAGCGCGGCAATCGACCGGCTCATGTCGCCGTTGGAAATCCAGGGGTTTTTCCCCACGCCAAACGGCGAAGCCAACAGGCCCAGTTGCAACACAAACTCCGTGAGGACAAAGACATTGTCGGCGAAATAGCCCGGTACAAAATACACTACGTTCAGACCCGATTCGGCAAACAGCCGGTAGGCGGTTCGGGTATCGTTGGTCATGACGCTGCCCGTATCGGCAAATTCGGCAATGCGCTGCCCCATAAACACCACCGCGTCGATGGCTGCTTCTCTGGCCGCTTTGATGAACTGGGCCACGTTTTCGGGCATCCTGGGCATAATGGGGTAGCAGTAATACACCCGGCTGATGCCCGTCAGCGCGTTTTGCAACTGCCCGTAGTTGTCGAACGTACCCAGGGCGATTTCGGCACCGCGTTTTTCGAGTTCGATGGCTTTGGCGTTTCGGGAGCGGACAAAGATGCGTACCGGATAGCCTTCGTTGAGCAGTTGTACCGCGGTGGCATAGCCCGTTTTTCCGGTGGCGGAGGTAATGAGAATTTTCTCGTTCATGGTCTTCCTTTGCGTCAACAATTAATGACACAAAGGAAGACACGGCGGGCACGGCCACACCTGTCATAAGACAAGAACGCACTTGTCAATTGGCAAGAAAACAGTCAATCACCCTTTTCGGGCAAATTCACGCCGGATTCGGCTTAGGGACGTATCGGTGATGCCGAGGTAGGAAGCGATGTATTTGAGGGGGGCGTGCTGGAACAGGTCGCCGTTGGTCTCAATTAAATCAGCGTACCGTTCTTCAGCACGTTTGTTAATCAGCGACAGGGTCCGCTGCTTAAAAGCCGCAAATTCTTTCACCAGCATGGCCCGGCCAAATTCCCGAAATTCGGGCAGCGAATGGAACAGCGTGTTCAACGTCCCAAACTCGATGACGAAGACGATACTGTCGGTCAGAGCCTGCATGGTTTCGGTCGAGACGGTACGCATGAACAGGGACGACACCTCGAACACCGCCCGGTTTTTGCCAAAAAAATTAGTCGTTACTTCCTGCCCGTCGGCATCAAGCGTGAATGCCCGCACGAACCCATCGGCCAGAAAAAAATACTCGTTACTGATCCGGCCTGCTTTGAGCAGATACTCATTTTTGGCTAACACCCGCTCGTCAAAATGTCCGGCAATCGTCTCTACCGTCTGCCGCGTGGCCGGTACGTGCTGTTGAATAAACTGAATGAGGGGTTCTTTGTCCATAGTGCCCGGTAATGATGACCAGTTTTTTCGCGGTTCACAGCCGGTTTGGGATACAAGTTACAAATAACTCAGCCACGGATAGGCGTACCGCCGTTTGATACCGCCGTACCAGCGGCAGACGTAATACATGACCACCAGCATAGCAAGCCAGACCGCGTACAACCGGCCCAGATTCGGCGAGTAGGCAGCGGGCCAGGTATCGGGTTTGTCGAACATCAGGTTCAGCACCCGTCCGTACTGACCATACTTCCACAAAGCGGCCCCGGTGTGCAGCAGCAGAATATGGCCAATGTAAAAGAAAAAGGGCACCCGCCCATAGACCAGCAGCACCTGCCGCAACCCGCCCTGCACCCGGTCGATGCGAGCCAGCAGCAGCAGAGCCAGCCCCAGCATCAGGCAGGTGTAGAGTAGTGAGGGCGGGTATTTGGTCACGTTTACGACCGAAAACAGCGTATAAATCACCCCCCGCGGCTGAACCGTCCACGAGCGCGGGTCGCCGTACAGGTTCAGAAACCGCAACCCCACAAACGCCAGCAGCAACAGCCCCCCGGCCCGCAGCAGCCAGCGATTTCGGAGGGACGCGGACTGGGTGAATACCGTGCCGAGCCAGTAGCCACTCGCCATAATCCCCAGCCAGGGAATGAGCGGGTAGGCCACAAAAACGGGCAGTTTTCCGTTTAGCCTGAAAACGCCCTGTTTGTGCAACAGCGTCCACCACGCATTGGCCGATTCAGGCTGAATCACATCCAGCAGATTATGTCCCGCAATCAGCACAAGAGCAAACGCGGCAATGGCCGGGCGGGGCAGCCAGATCAGGCCCGCCAAGATGACCATCGAACAGCCAATGACCCAGATCACCTACAGAAACACAAAATTGTAGCCGAACTGCCAGCAAAGCGTCAGCAGGTTAACATCGAGCAGCATCAGCTACAGACCGCGCGTGATCAGAAACCGGCTCAGGCCTGGTTTGTCACCGGTTTTTTTGCCCAGCAGATACGCACTCAGTCCCGCCAGCAGCACAAACGTGGGGGCGCAGAGGTGCGTGACCCAGCGGGTAATGAACAGCGCGGCCGAAGCCTGCGTCACGTCTTCGGGCCGGTAGGGCGTGGCACTCCAGAAGTCGCGGGCGTGGTCAATCGTCATCAGCACTACAATCAGACCCCGAAGCAGGTCGATGGCGGGTAATCGGTCGGACTTCGGAGTCGGCGGAGCCGGTAGAGGTTGTGCAGTCATAGCGGTCGGTTGTTATAGGGGGATTGGCTTATGAGTTGCCCCGTTCGGATGGCGCATTCCGTTGGCAGGGTCCGTTGGGGCAGGCGGGTTCACCCCCTTGATGGCGGGCGGCAGGAGCTTGTACATCACCGGTGTCACAATCCTGGACAGAATAGTCGAACTAATCAGCCCGCCGATGAGGACCAGGGCCAGGGGCGAAATCAACGGGTTCGCGTTGAAGGCCAGCGGGATTAGCCCCCCAATGGCCGTGAGCGAGGTCAGCACGACGGGCAGAAACCGCAACTCGCCCGCCTGCTCAATGGCTTCGACCAACCCCAGCCCCTGCTGCCGCAACTGGTTGGTAAAATCGACCAGCAGAATGGAGTTTTTGACTTCGATCCCCGCTAAGGCGATGAACCCGATGATGGCCACAAACGACAGGGGGTTGCCCGTCAGGTAGAGCAGCGTAGCTCCGCCGACTACGCCCAGCGGCACTACCGACAGCACAATCAACGTGCCTTTGAAGGTTTTGAATTGCAGGATCAACACCGCCAGGAACAGAAAGACCGTCAGCAGAATCACGGTGATAAACCCGCCCCCAAACGCATCGCCTTCGCTCTCGGCTTCGCCCGATAGTTTATAGCGGTACCCGGCGGGCAGGTTAAGCGCGTCGAGTTTGGGTACAACATCCTTCAGCACACTGTTGGCCAGCACCCCCGTCCGGGTGTAGGCGTTCACTTTGGCAAACCGGCTTTTGTTGCTGTGGTTGATGCTGGTGGGCGAAGTCTCGAACCGAATCGCAGCCACCTGATTCAACGGGACGGGCGTACCGGTGGCGTTGTTCACGAACAGGTTGTCGAATACGCGCAGCGTGGCAAACTCCCCGCGGGGCACGTTCAGGACCACCTCGTAATCATCGTCATTTCCCCCGCCGTTCTCGTCCGAAAACGACCCGACTTTTAGCCCCGCCACTGCCAGCCGCACCGTCCGGTCGATGTCGGCCGTCAGGATGCCGAGGGTGCGGGCCTTTTCGCGGTCAATGGCCACCCGAATGTCAGTCTTGAGTACATTCAGTTCGTTGTTACTGTAAATAACCCCCGGATGGCGCTGTAGGATGCGCTCAACGGCAAACGAAAGTTTCCGCAGCGTGTCGAGGTTGGGGCCCAGTACCCGAATCGAGAGGGGGGCTTCGATGGGCGGCCCCTGCTCAAAGTCTTTCACCTCCACGCTGGCCAGCGGAAAGCGGCTGAACCGATTCCGCAGATCGTTGACAACCTTCTGTTTAGCAATGGGTTCGGTATGCGCGGGCAGTTGGACAAACACCTGGGCAAAATCTACTTTGTCTTCCTGCTGGGGTACGTTGTAATAAATCTGGGGATTGCCCTTCCCCACGTTCGTCGTAAAGAACTCAATGCGGCTGTCGGTGGCTAAGGTATCTTCTACCTGCCGGGCAATGCGGTCGCTTTGGGTCAGGCTGGTTTGGGCGGGCATCCGAACGTTGACTAAGAAAATGGGTTTTTCGGAGACGGGAAACAGCTTAAAGCCCAACTGCCCGAACAGCAGCAACGAGCTGGCAAACAACCCAAAGGCTATCACCAGCGTCGCCACGGGGCGCTTCAGTGCCGTTCCCATCAGGGGAGCATAGGTGGCATGAATACCCCGTTTGAGGAGCCGCAGCAGCAGGTTCCCCTCCGCCGACGCATGATTTTTCAGTAAAAGGCTGCTCAAAAAGGGCACCACTGTCAGCGACACCAGCAACGACCCCGCCACGCTCGCTACAACGGCCAAGGGCAGGCCGCGCACAAATTCGCCGGGTCCGTCGGGCAGGAAAATCAAGGGTAAAAACGCGATAATCAGCGTAGCGGTCGTGCCGATCACGGCCACCGTAATCTGGCTCGTGGCCCCCACAATCGCTTCCCGTTTCGGATAGCCATCGCGCAGCCACCGCTCCGTATTTTCAACCACCACAATACTATCGTCCACCAGCAGCCCCAGGGCCACCACCAGCCCCACAATGCTCAACTGGTTGAGCGAAATGCCGAACAGGTTCAGCCCCACCACGCCCAGCCCCAGCGACAGCGGAATGGCAATCATCACGACCAGCGCGGCCCGCCAGCCCAGCGGCAGCAGCGTGACCAGCACCAGCAACAGTGCCAGGCCAAAATCAAGGGCCAGTCCGCCCAGCCGCCCGGCTACGTTGTCGGCCTGGTCGAAGTTGGCTACCAGTTTGATGGTGGGCGGGAGCTTTTTTTCAAAAGCGGCCACCACCGGCGCGTACTGGCCCTGGGTATTGGCAATGTTTACGCCCACCTTCTGGGCCGCCGTCACCAGCACGGCCCGGTGGCGGTTGATGCGGGTGATGTGTTTCCGGATGTCGTTCTTGAGCGTCACCGTAGCCACGTCTCGTAGGTAGGTAATGTGGCCGTTGCCGTTAAAAATAACCGTGTTGGCAATGTCGGCCACGTTGCGGAACCGCCCGCTGCTTTTGACCGTAAAGCTCTTGCCGCCCGCGTCTAAACTGCCGCCGGGGATGTTGGCGTCTTCACTTTGCAGGCTCCCGATCACCGTCGTGAGCGGAATGCGTAACTGCGCCAGTTTGGCCACCTGCACATCCACCCGCGCCACCTGCTCCGGCACGCCCGACACCTCTACTTTCTTGAGATCGGTGATTTTTTCAAGGTCTTCCCGCAACGCGTCGGCGTGGCGTTTGAGCGTAGCCATTGACGCTGTCTCCGACACGAGGGCCAGTTGCAGAATCCGCACGTCGGACGGGTCAATTTTTCGCACCTCAATGGTATAAATGTCGGGCGGCAGGGAGTTTCGCAGGCTATTTACTTCCCGCACCACCTCCTGGTATTTGTTATCAACGTTGACGCTGTAGGTGAACTCCGGCTGAATCACGGCCAGCCCGTCCTGAATAGAGGTCGTGATTTTTTTGATGTTCTCGAGTTCATAAAGTTTGTTTTCAATCGGTTTCACCACCAACTGCTCCATGTCGGCGGGGGTGGTGCCGGGATACACGACCACAATCGGGAACTGGGGCGGATTGATCTGGGGATCTTCAGCACGGGGCATGGTCAGAATCGTCACCCCCCCGACCACCAGAATCATCAGGAACATAACCAAGGTGAACTGGTAATTTTTAACCGAAAATTGGGTCAGATTCATGGCTATCGGACGATTTGGATGGTGGACGATTCGTTCAGAAATGCACTGTTCGACACCACTACCGCCGACACCTGCTCCAGCCCGCGCTTGACGACCACGTGGTGGTCGTCGAACCGGTCAATTACAATCGGTACGCGCCGAACCCGGTTTTTGCCCTGGGGTACAAACACAAACGCATCGTTGCCGTTGGCTTCCACCACCGCTTCGTAGGGAATGACTGTCTGCCGGCTGCTTCGACCCGTTTGCAGCGTGGCCCGGCCAAACATCCCGACGGAGGGCTTTGTGCCGGTCAGGTTCAGTTTAACTTCCACCTGAAACGTGCCACTGGCCGGGTCGGCGGCTGTCGGTTTGCGGAATACAGTGCCCTTGAAGGTGCGCCCCGGAAAGGCATCGAGCGTAACAACCGCCCGATTCCCAAGGCTGACGGCGGCCCAGTCCCGGTCGTTGAGGCCCAGTTCGAGCGTCCAGTCGCGGCTGTTGCTGGTTTCGTTGATGGCCAGCACGGGCGTACCAGACGCGATTACCTCGCCTTCACTGGCTAATTTTTTGGTTACGATTCCGTCGGCAGTGGCGTAGACGTAGGCATATTGCTGGTTGAAGGCCACCACGCGGGTCGCTTTCTGAGTCAGGTCGAAGGTGGTTTTGGCGTTCTGCACCTGTTCGAGCGTCGCCACGCTGTCGCGGTAAAGGTTCTGCACCCGTTGGTAGTCGCGCCGGGCTTTTTCCTGCCCCAGTTCGGCCTGCCCCAGTTGCTCGTTGATTTCGGTGATTTTGAGCGCGGCCAGTCGCTGCCCCTTCCGAAAGGATTGCCCTTCCTGCACCCAGATTCGGTCGATGACCCCGCTGATTTTGAAGCCATAGCGGGCTTCATTTTCGGTCGATAGCAAGCCGGTCGCTTTCACATCGGGCTGAATGGTGGCTGAGCCAACGGGCAACACGTGAACGGCTACGGTTCCGGTCGCCTGGTCTAAGGGCGTTTTCTTGCGTTCGGCACCGGGGTTGCAGCCAGCCAGGGCCGCCACCGTCAGGCCAAGAAAAATAAACGAAGTTTTCATGCTGGTTGCGGGTGTTTGTGGGCTTAATTGAGCGGAGACGAGGCATTGGCGTATTCGACACCGGCTTGTTTGGTCCAGGCATCGAACCGGGTGATGCTGACCTGCAGGCGATCCGTAATGAGTTGATTTTGAGCGTCCAGTAATTCGATGTAGAGGACCTGCCCTTCCCGGTAGAGCCGCTGGATGTCGCCGTAGTACTTCTCTGATGCCGCCACCTGCGACAGAGCCGCGCGGTGCTGCGCCAGTGAGGAGCGCAGGGCATTCTGGGCCGAGACGAGTTGCAACCGCAGTTGCTGGGTCACGTAGTTGGTATTGGCGTTCAGGGCCAGCCCGTCGGCTTCGACCTGCTGCACCCGCCGGGCGTTGCGCCCCGCCGAAAACACCATCCAGTCGAGCGATATCCCGCCAAAATAATACGGACTACGGCGGTTGACGGTGTTAAAGCCCTGCGCCCCCAGGTCTAAAAAGGCATTGATTTTTGGGCGTTTGTAGGTCTGGGCCAGCCCCACTAAGCTACTGTTGATGCCCTGCGCCTGCCGCAGTTTCGCTAACTCCTCCCGGCCCGCCACCGACGAATCGGCCAGTGCCAGGCCATCGGGAACGGCCCGCACCGAATCGCGTTCGACAGTGGTTTCGGCCGGGCGGTTGAGCAGAAAATTGACGTAAGCCTGGGCGGTTCGCTGCGTTTGCCGGGCAACCTCCAGTTGGGTGGCAACCCGGGTGACCTCGTTCGTGCTTCGTACCACGCTCGTTCGGTTTACCTTCTGATTGTCGAACAAAGCCTGGTTAATGCGCTGGTTTTCAAGCACCAACTGCCGGGCGTTTTCGTAAATCTGAATGACTTCGGTGGCCTGAAGCCAAGTGTAGTAACCGACCTTAATGTCTTTGGCCAGTTCGCGTTTGTAGCGGTCAATCTCAATCTGCTGCCCGTCATACTGCTGCCGTTTAATGCGCTGGTTATAACCAATTTCGGCGTTCAGAATCGGGTACGTTGTCCGCAGGTGCAGGTCATAAAATTTGTTGGGGTTCAACAGAATCCGCTGGTTGTCAAGCTGCGGAAACTGATCGGCTCCCGTCATCTGATTGAGCGTTCGATAGACCGGGTTCAGCAGGTCGCCAACGGGAAAATCTACCGTTCGACCCCCACCGGCCAGAGTGTAGGCCCCCGCCAGGTTAACGTTGGGCAGGTAGAGAGTTTTGGCCTCCTGCAACGCATACAGGTTGCGTTGCAGCAAAAACTGTTGCTGCTTCAGGCCATCGTTGGTGGCAAAGGCCTGCTGGATATAGGTATTTAGGTGGGTGCCGGGCTGAGCGCGGGCCGTGAGCCAGGGCAACAGCAGGGCGAGGTACATAAATGGGAATTTCATTGAATATAGTTTTAAAAATGAACATAGTTCAAAATAGGAATAAAAAAATTACCGGGGATCAATCATTTGTAAAAAAACAGCGTACCCCTGCTCCACCGGATTTTCCAGACTGACGACTTTGCAGCGTTGCGAGATAACCAGACTACACATCCCATGAACGGTTCCCCAGATCATGAACGAGAGGGCTTCAACGGGGGCATAGTTAAAGTGACCGGCCGTCACGCAGTCCTGAACCACGGCCCGCAGAAAGCCAAACGTGGCATTCCCTTCGTTCCATTCGTCATCGGCCCACTCCCGCACAAACTCCAGCGGGGCCTGGCTATTGAAGATAAGGTCGTACATAGCAGGCTCTTCGCGGGCAAACTGAATATAGATATGGCCAATTGCCTTTAGCCGTTCCATTGGGTCCGCCACGACCTGCAACACCTGAAAACGGCCCCGAAGCTCGCCAAAACCTTGCGCGTGCAAGGCATGAAGAATGGCGTTTTTGTCCTTAAAATAGACGTAAATCGTGCCCACACTGTACTCGGTAGCTTCGGCAATACTGCGGATTGTAACGTTGTCAATACCTTTCTCGACGAAGAGATTCATGGCCGCTTTCAGCAATAGCTGACGGAGTTCTTCTTTTTCCCGCGTTTTTCGTTCGGTACTACCCATTGCTTCACTGATGTATAGTCGAGGAAGGAATTTTTACTGAACATAGTTCAATAATGCAGAAAATTTTTGCTGCCCGCCCTCATAGAAATTTGACTAATCGAATTCTCGACAAAGGCTGTCGATGGATAGCCTGCATTTACCCGTCAGATGATAGTTTGGTAGCGGATCGGTCTAAAAAAACCTGAACCACGAAATCAGCAACCTGATTGCCGATTAAGCATGACCCATATTTTTCGGGTATCTTTCGGAATGACCATCCGTGACCGGCTAACCCTTCGCTTTACTGCCCTCGTATCTAGCATTCTGCTGCTGGCCTTGGTGAGCATCTACGCCTTCTGCTGGTATTTTATCGCGTCGGATTTTTACCGGCGGCTCGACCGTAAAGCCGCCACAACGGGCGATATGCTCATCCGCCACCGCCTGAACGCCGACCTGATCCGTCAACTGAGCCACATCCGGCGCGACCAGTTACCCAACCAGAACATCATAATCTTCGACGGGCGGGACTCGCTGATTTTCGCGACCAGCGATTCCCTGTCGCTGGCAATCTCCCCGGCGGTGCGGGCCGACATCCGCCAGCGCAAACAGCAGGATTTCAGGCAGGACGGGTATTACCTGTCGGGGAGCCGCTACATGACGGCCACCGGTCAGTTTGTCGTCATTGCCAGCGCCGAAAATGTCTATGGGGATGTGTTTCTCCGGCAGCTATTGTGGGCACTCGGAGGCCTGTTTGGCCTGGTTATCGGCATTACGGCGCTGGCGGGCCGGTTGTTTGCGGGCGATGCCCTCCGGCCCGTGCAGCAAATTGACCGGACACTCGGCCAAATCTTTCCCAAAAACCGGGAGGAGCGGTTGCGGGTGGGTGACGAACCGGACGAAATCAGCCGCCTGTCGGCCACCATCAACCGGCTGCTCGACCGGGTGGCGGAGTCGTTTCGATTGCAGCGGATGTTTGTGGCCAACGTTTCCCATGAGCTGAAAAACCCGCTGACCCAAATCAGCTCTCAACTGGAAGTGAGTCTGCTGAACCAGCGTACTCCTGAAACGTACCGTCAGACCATTCGCTCCGTGCTCGACGACGTGACGCAGCTTTCGACCCTGACGCACGAGTTGCTACAACTCTCGCAGGTGAACCAGGAGGGCGGGACAAGTATGCTCACGGAAACCGTGCGGCTGGATGAACTGGCATGGGATATCCGGGATGAGGTGGCGGCAATCAACCCGCGTTACCGGGTAACGGTCGACCTAATCAACCTGCCCGACGACCCCGACGGGCTTACCCTGCCGGGCAATAAAACCCTGCTGTGTACGGCCCTGAAAAACCTGACCGAAAACGCCTGTAAGTTTTCCGACGACGGCCAAGCACAGGTTCGCGTCCGGTTTGAACCGGACCGGGTACAGGTTGACATCGAAAACACGGGCCAGCCGATACCCAAAGCGGATTTGCCCTTTCTGTTCGAGCCGTTCTACCGCAGCCGCCAGACGGCCGATCAGGTGCGGGGCTACGGAGTGGGGCTGGCCTTGGTCGATCAGATTATCCGGCTGCACGGGGGGGAAATACAGGTACAATCAGGAATCGACGTACCGACTACGTTTCGGATTGGGTTGCCCCGGTGACGCGAGCGGCTTCTAAGCAAATTCTAAGGAGTTTGTCAGCAAACCCTAAGGAAAGAAGGAGACTTTTGGGTTGTACGCATACCTAAATGAGCGATTCAATGATTTCTCCTTCCTTTCTGCAAACCTATTCGTCCTTCTCGCCGGCCTCCGTTCAAACGGATTTGTCCCCAAACCCGACGAACAAATCAATAGACGATAAACCGCCCGGCAAACCCGACTGGCTGTTAATTCTGGTGAGCATTCTGTTTCTGCTTACCCTGTTCATTGCCTGGCTGGTTGACGTACCCGTGCTGGGTCGCTGATACACCTGAAAAAGGAAGCCGACTCGTTTACTCGACAATCAGCTTGATGCGCTTACTTTTGGTACGGCTTTGCAGCCATCGTTCAATACGCTGCCGCTCGGACCGGGTATGCCGCCGGGAGAATTTGGCGTACACCAGCATGACCGTGTCTGGCATTGCCCGGTTGGCATTCATTACCAAAGAGCGGGCGGCTGTAAAGGTCTGCACGTCGGGCATGAGCGTTTTCAGTTCGTTGCGCAGGTCGGCTACCGGTAGCCGCGAGGTTTGGGTCATTTCGATGTACCGGCGCAGCGAGTCGATGGTCTGGTCTTTGCGGGCGATTGACGACTGACTGTATTTAATCACCTCGTCGGTTACGGTGCTTTTAATGGCATCCACGTCAATGTCTTCATCCTTAAAACTACCCTGCTTCACCACGAGTTGGGCATCACCCAGACCATAAGGTGGCATTTTGGCCCGCAGCAGGTTGATGGAGTCGGGGGGCAGCGACTCGCCGACCAGCGTGAGTTCCAGCTTACTCTGACGGCGGTTGAAGCGGGCTGCGTAACTGACGACCTGCCGGTACTGAAAATTGCATTCGTTGGTAACGAATCGTTTCGCCGACTGCTCGAAGATGGTTTTGCGGACAATCTGATAGGCTAAGTAGCTGCTGGGAATAATCACCAGCAGCACGGCCAGCCAGATCGTATGGCGCACCCGCCGTTCAACGCCCGCGCTGGGATACGTCCTCTGGTGGTAACCCAGATACCGCACAATCAGGAACGTGGCTAAGCTGATGCAGATGCTGTTGATCAAAAACAGGTAAAACGCCCCGGCGAAATAATACAGGTTACCCGATGCCAGCCCGTAGCCCGCCGTGCAGAGGGGCGGCATCAGGGCCGTCGCGATGGCGACCCCCGGAATCACGTTGGTTACCTTGTCCCGGCGCGACCCGGCCACGATGCCCGCCAGCCCGCCGAAAAACGCGATAAACGCGTCCCAGACGGTGGGCGAAGTGCGGGCCAGCAACTCGGCTTGAGCAATGTGGAGCGGACTGATGAGAAAATAAACCGTGGAGGTTAGCAGGCTGATAAACACGGCTAAGCCCAGGTTCTTCAGCGCCCGCAGAATCATGGCCAGGTCGTTGATGCCCACGCCCAGTCCGATGCCCATAATGGGACCCATCAGGGGCGAAATGAGCATGGCCCCGATAATGACCGCCGTCGAGTTGACGTTCAGCCCGATGGAAGCAATGAAGATGGCAAAAATGAGCGTCCACAGGTTGATGCCCCGGAACTCGATACCCCGGCTCACGGACAGAATCACCCCGGCTTCGTCGTCTTTGTCCTCATCTAAGCTGAAGCGGTACCGCACAAACGCGCCCAGGCGGGTCAGCACGTCCGGGCGTTTGGTCTGGGGTAGGTTGGGGTCGTTAACAAGCATAATCAATGGTAAAACGGACGCGCTGACAAACGCGACTACCTTTACCAAACGAAAAATAAGGTAATCCCCTGTATTTCTCCTTCTTCAATGGATTTATTTACCCTCATTACTCTCCTGATTGTGGTAGCGGCCCTTTTTTCCTACCTCAATACCCGCTTCCTGAAACTGCCCGACGCCATTGGGGTTATGGTGTTGTCGCTGCTGTTTTCGCTGCTACTTATTGGCCTCAACGCGCTGCTGCCCACCACCTTTGCGCTGGTTCGGCAAACGGTGGCACAGATTAAATTCGGGGAGGTGCTGTTCGACGTCATGCTGAGTTTCCTGCTGTTTGCCGGGGCCTTCCATACCGACGCGGCCCAGCTTCGGGTCGAACGCCGGTCGGTCATGCTGTTTGCCTTCGTGGGCATACTACTCAGTACTGCGCTGGTTGGCACCGGGCTATATTTCCTCGCCGGGGGATTGGGCTTCCCCTTAACCTATCCGCTTTGTCTCCTGTTTGGGGCGCTCATTTCGCCCACCGATCCCATTGCCGTGCTGGGTATCTTAGCCAAGTTCAAACTACCCGAAAACGTCAAGCTCAATATCGTGGGCGAGTCGCTATTCAACGATGGGGTGGGCGTCGTGGTGTTTGCCACCATCCTGCGGATCGTTGTGGGCGGAACCGATAGCGTCAGCGCGGGGGAGATTGTCCTCATCTTTTTAGAAGAAGCCGGGGGTGGGGTGCTGTTCGGGCTGGCCCTGGGCTACGGCATGTACCGCCTGCTGCGCTCCATCAACCATTACCAGACCGAAGTAATTATCACCGTTGCCGGAGTAATGGGCGGCTACCTGCTGGCCCAGAAGCTCCACATATCGGGGCCGCTGGCGATGGTGGTGGCGGGGTTGTTCGTGGGCGACCACGCCCGTGAGCACGCCATGAGCCGTCGAACGGAAGATTACATCGACAAATTCTGGGAACTGCTCGACAGCATCCTGAATGCCGTACTGTTTGTCCTGATTGGGCTGGAACTATTAGTTATTGATTTTCGGATCACCTCCTGGACCATTTATTTGTTGGTTGTCCTGCTGGTACTGGTAGCGCGTTACTTAGCTATTTTAATTCCCTTTACGCTGGCCCGGCGTTGGCTCGACCTCGACGATAAAGCCCCTCTGATGCTGACCTGGGGTGGTCTGCGGGGTGGTCTGTCGATTGCGATGGCCCTGTCGATTGATGATGGAGTGGCTCACAAAGAATTTATCGTCACCATCACCTACGCGGTGGTGCTGTTTTCGGTGATCGGGCAGGGCCTGACGCTGGAGCGGCTCATCCGGCGGCTGTATCCCGATGGGTGAAGACGCTTAACGAATCTGACGTGTAATTTAGGACTCGTGCCAGGTTTGGGCTGACAGTGGCAACCGGCGACCATCGAATGGTGTTTCAACTGGCCCGTAGTATTTGGTTAGATAATCCAGAATCGGCTTTTCTGTATCGCCCAGATCCCAGAGCTTCTGGGTGCGTTGCATCCACCGAATCCGCTCAATCCATTTCTCGCGGTCGAAGTGGCTTTGCAGAATCAATTTGCTTGAATGGCATGCCGTACACTGCCCTTTCACAATTGGCATCGTTGCGTCGAGGGTCAACCCCGATTCGGCATCAACCCGAACGCCCTCAACATTGACCATTGTGGTTGCTGCCGGTACGGTGGCGACGGGTTTCACCAGCCCAGTCTTCTTTATCGTCGGGCGACGCACGACTGACGAATGGGCCTTTGCCGGTGCTTTTCTGATGGGTGTGGGCTGTTGCCGGGCTACCCAGGCACACAACAGCCAGATGCACAGACTACCCACCAGCAACCTGTATTTTATTGTCCGTATAGTAATCATCGTTCGCTTGTTTACTCCTTTTCTTTCCCCGCTCATACCACTTTAACCGCAATCCGGTGGCAGGCATTGTTAACATAGCCTTCGGGATTCCACTGCGGCATTACCATCGGCTGCGACACGCCCGCATCGTCGGTGGCTCGTGCCCATACCTCATAATAGCCCTGAATGGGTAGTTTTACCTCCGCTGTCCACTGTTGCCAGGCCAGTCGATTTTTGGGCGCCTGTACCTCTGCTTTCTGCCAGGTTGCGCCAAAGTCGGTCGATACGTGCAGGTCTTTCACCGCCCGGTCGCCCGCCCAGGCTTGACCACGTAACACCAACGGTTTACCCATTGGCAGTTCCAGGCCCGTTTTTGGGAACGTAATGACCGATTTAACCGGCATCGACTCGATGATTTTAAAGGCACTGTCGGGGGGATCGACACCCGGCACAACCGGATGGATAGGTACGCGGTAGCTCTTGCCGGTCATCTTGGCTCCGTCGTGAACTTTGTTGCGGATGGCAATCGTATGCAGCCACTTCCCCGATGTCGATGCGGGCCAGCCACCAATAACTAAGCGTAACGGATAACCATGTACCAGCGGAATATCTTTGCCGTTCATCGACCAGGCCACCAGGGTTTCGTCTTCGAGGGCTTTACGAATGGGTACACCCCGCGAGATAACCGGCTGGTTAGGATCGCCACTCAGGTGCAGGTCCTGACCGTAGTAGCCGATATAAACAGCCGTGTCCGTTATGCCCACATCAGCCAGAATATCTTTCAGACGAACGCCCGTCCACTCGGCACAGCTAACGCCCCCTTCGGTCCACTGATTGCCCGCCGTTTTGGGGAAATAACCCGCCCGGCCATTACCTCCGCATTCCAGTACCAACTGGTATGTATAGGGTTTAAAGTTCGTTTTCAGTTCGGTTAACGAGTAGGTCTTTGGTGCTTTCACCGATTCCCCATTGATGGTGAGTTTCCAGTTGGCAAGGTCGATTTTTTCGGGAATCTGGCCGTTGTTACGGATAAACATTTTATCGGCGGGCGTAACGGCATCGTCCAGCAGGTGGGCGGGCGTTTCGACGTTCCAGGGTTTATCGTTGAGCACCACCAGGTTTTTGTTTTTGTCCGCCATTGGATCAACACCAAACGCCAGGGGCAGATAATTCGGGGGCATCCGGTCGGCAAAAACGATGTCGGTTCCCAACAATGTAGTTAGCGTGGCCAGTGAGCCTGTCTTTAGAAAGCCCCGGCGATTAAACAGGGATGAAGAAACTGATTGGTTTTTCATACACAATGAAGCAGAAGAAATGGGCAATTTACCCGATAATTCGTTGGGGATTGTTGACTGGTTTCACTTTATCTGATAACCCCACCCCAATCAGAAATAGCGTCAGGGTCAGACCGACGTGGGCTTATTCCGTATACACAGACACCATGTTCTTTAGTCGCCAAGTCAGCACGCACTGAAGAATACCCAGCCCTATCAGAAATAAACCGACAAACCCCATGGAAGCAACCAGGCCCTCCGGCCGCATAACCAGTGTATAGGCAAAACCACCCGCCACCAGCACACAGAAGAAGTGAATCAATTCTACCCAGTAAACTTTGGCTTCAATGGAGCGGGTGCCCAGAAAATAGAAATTGGCTTCAATGGCCTGCAAAAAAGCATAGATAATGGCCCACAGCCCCAGTAGGTTGACCATCGTTCGCAGCGAATCGCCCACGATAATCAGTAGGGCTATGCCAAACAGCATGTCGCGAATACTGGACAAAATGAACCAGTAGTTATCGCGTTCACCGTACTGATGTCGGCGGATACCAAATAGCGCGGTGGCGAGTCCAGCCAGCCCTAAAAGGCTACCCCGCAGAGCCTCATGAAGCATGGATGCCTGCGTGGGGTTAACGAGCAGAACAACGCCCATCAGGCCATAACAGGCGTTATGAATATACCTTAACCACCAGGGCTGGTTCTGTTTTTGGGCGAGTATGTCCATAGGTTGAACAAGTTACGTGTACGTTTATTCAACTCACCCAGAGTAGTTTACGTAACAATCGTTACCATCACAATTGGTTATGGGCGATTCGATGCTGTAGCCGGACGGGTAAACGCTGAATCAGGCAATTGGATTAACCGGCAACTACTTTCTAAGTAAATTCTAAGTAATCCCTAAGCAGTCTGTTAGACTTGAGAACGAGGTTTGTCTCAGGAGAACAGGAAACATAAACCCTTTAGATAACACAAACATGGAAGACTACGAACAAAAAACAAGCCCGCTCACCTGGTTGCTTGGTGGGCTGTCGGCCCTACTGCTGGCGGGTGGTATCTATTTCTGGAACGGCAACAAAGCCCTTACCCGCCAGAACGACCGGTCCGAACGCCGGGCCGATTCGCTGCTGTCGGTGCGGCTCCAGCTCGAAACCGACATTCGCAGCTTGTCGACCAAACTCACAACGGCCGAAGAAGATAACACGTCGACCAACCAGCGGCTGGCGGACGTCAATCTGTTGCTGACTCAGCGCGAAAACCAATTGGTTACCCTGCGCCGGAGCAGCGCCGGACAGACCCGGTCCGTAAGTACCCTGACGGCCGATGTGGCCCGGCTGCGCGTCGCCCGCGATAGTATGACGGCCCAGTTGGACGCCACCCGCGACAAGATCGACCGGCAAACGAGCGAGAATCAGTCGCTGGCGGGCCGCAACACGGAACTTCAGCAGCAACTCACCGCACAGGGGGCAGAAAACAGCGCCAAACTGCTGACGATGGTGCCGCGCTCGGCACTCACCGGCGACGGATTCCGGGTCGAAACCAGCAAGGGAAACCGGAAAGAGACGGCCAAAGCTAAAAAAGTAGACGCCCTGCTGGTTTCATTTAACGTACCCGCCGAACTGGGCCTGACTGGTGAGCAGGAGGTTTACCTCAGCCTGACCGATGAGCAGCGCAACGGGATGATGCCCGCGCTCCGTACCGCGACTATTAACCGGCCCGGTTTGAACGAGGAGATTTCGGTCCACGCCGTGCAGAACGTGAAATTTGGCCAGTCTCCGCAGCGCATTTCCTTCACCATCAACCCGGCCAGCCCCATTAAGCCCGGCGTTTACCGGGCGTCGGTCTACACTAAAAATGCGTACTTGGGGGCCACCGAATTCCGGCTCCGGGACAGCTTCCTGTTTTTCTGATGCCACCGGCGGCCGACCGATAATACGAACTTGACAAAGTCATAAAAACGCTGAATTTTACAACGAACATCGCGACTCCTGACGACGTAGCCGCCGTAACGCTTAACCTGAACGGTATTTAACAGGTAGACGGCTGGAACGTGGACAGAAATACCCCGGATAACCGGCTGACGGTGCAAACCACGGATAATCGCATCGCCGATCTGGTAATGAAGGCGGTGCATCAGGCAGGTTACCACGCCGAATGGTTACCCGACTGACGGGAATTGTATTAAGCATAAAACCGGCGCGGGTGATACCCCACGCCGGTTTTATGCTTAGTCAGTTATGGAAACCTAAATTCTGACGCTTGTCCCGTCGAAGAGCGGCACGTTCATCGAGAAGTTTTCCCCATACTGCATTTTCTGTTCTTCCAGAATGCCGAGCGCAATCTGCTCGCCCAGCCGCAACGACTCGATCTGGTCCGACCAGTAATGCACCCCGGACCAGTCGCGGCCAAAAGCAACGTTGGCCGCCAGTTTATTAAGTTCGTTCTCAACGGTCAGTTTGTTGACAAAGTCCGGGTTTGATTTCAGATTTTTGCCCTTGTTGGCAGGCTCGTAGGCAAACGGCAGTACGTAGCCCTCATCGAAAAACGCTTTTAAAATCGTGACACACGCGCCCGCCACCGTAGCATGGCCGGAGCCGTAGGAGGGGTGCATAGGCGACCCCTCGGCGAAGGGCATGGGCAAAAGATACGACGCCGTCCCGGCCGGGGCATCTCCGCTGCGGTCTGGATTTAAGTTTTGCGCCTGATTGTGGGCTGACAGTAGGGGCCAGAGATTAAGCGACGTCAAAATAGTGGTCGGATTCTCCATAATCTCCAGATTGGCCGTCTGGCCGGTGGCGTACCGATGAATCCATCCGCCTACCACTTCCGGGCGGGCACGACGGTGAACATTGTACTTCTGAAAGCGAACCGCCTTCAGCGCACGGGTAGCCACTTCAGACACTAAATTCAGAATGTGGGGGCCGCCAAACTGAGCAAACCCAGTTTGCTTGTCCACACTGTCGGGCAACCGGAAGGGCATACCCGGATCAACCGGGGCGTTGATGCCCAGCAGAATCAGGCAGGCGTTAAAATAGGCTTGGTGCAGCGCGTCGTAGTGAACCCAGGTGCTTAAATCGCGCGGAGTACAGATAAACCGATACCCTTTTTCCCGGTTGATATTATTTCCCGTGTCAGTATCTTCGTACTCCTCCAGACCACGAAGATTAGCTCCGTTCTGCACATCGAGCCACTGCTTCCAGGTGGTCATATAATCGACTGACTGTTTGGCAATTCGTACCCGTTGATCAATAACCGTTGAGCCGTAAGTGATTAGCCCCTGGTTATCGCCGAACGAAGCACTACTTGTGCCCAGCGATTTGTTGCCGACGTACAGGAACTGCGAAATGTAAGGGCCAATGTCGTCGCCCTTTACGTTGCCCCGGAAGACGTTCTTGGTCGAAAAAGCCTCGGTTTCGCTGTCAGTGAAATACCCCCGTTTGCGAGCCGCCTGGTACGGATGAAGACCGTAATTGCTCTTGTTTTTGAACCAGTTGAGACTATTGAGGTCAGCCACGGCATCGGCTACCTGAGAATTGCTGTCGAACGACTTGAACTCAACATCCCGTAGTAAAGCCATCCAGTATAGCTCGGCCATTTCGGCAATCAGTTCCTCGCTGTCTAACATCGGGGCGGGTGGAATAGTAAGCGATTGGGCATCGGGGCCTTCCAAGTCATACGTCAGACCAGCTCCCATGCTTTCCCAGCCCCGCACTTTGGCCACGGCGGCCGTAGCGAGCTGGGATTGCCAGGCAACGTTTTGATTCAAATTCAGCGCCTGAATAGACGTTAGATCACCCACGTCGCAAGCCCGAATGAAACATTGATAGTCTTCATTCTGGGGATTCACCATGAAACCATTCGCGTCATGCTCGAACCCTTTGGTGAAGGCTGCGATGTACGACGGAAAGTTGGGAGTCACGCCAATCCGATACCGGTTCTCTTCACCGTTGGAGCGTTGATAACCATGTGGACGATTGTAAGCTACATCGGCGGCTTCGTACCGTAGCTGGTGGGCGGCAATTCGGCGATTTTTCATAAGGGTTTCGGGAATTTGATTAAAATGATGGAGTAAGAAAGACTCAGTCGAATTTTTAGTTATTGATAATCAGATAATTATGTAGCAAACTAACGCAGCGCAACGTTGCCAAAATAGCGTATTTATCCCCATGTTTTCGGGGTATAAATACGGTTTATAGGTAGTGGTAAATAGTGCCTCCTATTAGAGAAGACCCTGTTTTTGTAGTTGATTAGGGTAGGAAAGCAGCACTAAACCTTGATTTGTTTAAGAAGATGTTGGGGAGACAGTAAGCGGCTTCTAAGCTAATTCTAAGCTGTTCTTAAGCCCTCTCTCAGGTCTGCGCGGCAATTTGCAGTGCTTCCCCACCATTTTCTACCGCGCTGGCGAAGCTAAACCCCAACACAGCATGAAAACGCAACTAACTATAGTACTTCTTTCGGGACTGACCGGTACGGCGCTGGCGCAGACCCCCGCCCCTGATGCAACTACGCTGATGAGCGTCGGTCGCTTCGACGAGGCTACCCAACTGCTGAGCCGCAATGCCCAACAGAACCCGTCGATGCAGGCGAACTTCGACGCGGGTTACGGCTACCTCCGGGCCGGTAAGCCCGATTCGGCCCGCATCTGGTTTGAAAAAGGAGTTTCGATGGACGAAAAGCGGGTGCCACTCAACGAAACTGGCATTGCCCTCACGTATTTAGTGCAAAACAACGCGGCCAATGCGGAACCGAAATTAGCCGAGGTCGTCAAAAAGAGTAAGGGCAAAAATGCCGATATTCTGTACCGGATCGGTGAGGCTTACACCGGCTACCTGACACCGGGCGACGGCTCCATCAAACCCATTTACCCGAAGGTGGTCAACCCGGCCAAGGCCATCGATTACCTGAACCGGGCCGTGGAACGCGACAAAAAAAGCGCAGCTACTCAGTTAGCCCTCGGCGACGCCTATTACCTCAACAAAGACGCGGGTACGGCCGTATCGCGTTACGAAAGTGCGATTGAGCTGGGTATGAACCCGTCGCGGGTGTATCAGCGCATTGGTGATATTTACTGGCAGGGGCGTAACCTGAACTTAGCCGTGGAGAATTACAAAAAAGCCATTGATGCCAACCCCAACTACGCCCCGGCTTACCATCAGTTGGCCGAATTATACTTTCTGGTAAACCGCTACAAAGAAGCCGCCAGCTACGAAGACAAGTACGTGAATGTGTCGAAAGACAACCGGCAGGAGACGCTGCTGCGGCAGGCGCAGTTCCACTTCTTAGCCAAAGACTACCAGCGGGCCGTGAACCTGATCGACAGCAACCGCACCGCGCTGGCGCAGAACCCGATTGTCTACCGGATTCAGGGCTGGGCCTATTCGTCGCTGAAACAACCGCAGAAGGCCATCGAGAACATCAACATGTTCATAGACAAAGCGCCCGACAAGGTCATGTACGACGATTATAAGTACTTGGGTCAGGCGTATCTGGGTATTGAAAACCCCGGCAGCGATTCGCTCAAGGCCATCAATGACTCCGTCGGCGTTGCGTACCTCGAAAAAGCTGCGCCCTTCGACACGACGGACAACCTTTACGGCGACATTGCCAAATACTACTACCGGGCCAAAAAGCACCCGCAGGCCGTAGCCACGCTCGATTCGGCCGCTAAACACGGCTTCAAGGCCGACGTGCAGGATTTGTTCCGCTACGGCATGAGCAACTACACCCTCGGCTTCGGACGCGACAGTCTCGGTAAGTTGGTGCGCGATACTACCCGCTTTGCCCTGGCCGACTCGGCGCTGGCCCTGGCGCAGACAGGCTCGCCGGAATACGCGCCCACGGTGCTGTACCGGGCCAAAGCCAACTACTACGCCTACACGCCCGAACAGGCCGTACGCAACGGCAAGGCCAAGCCCTACTTCGAGCAGTTCATTTCGATGGTGGTGGACAAAGAAGAAGAACGAAACCGGTACAAAAAAGACCTCATACTGGGGCTTAAATACCTGATTTCGTACCACGAATTAGTGACCAAAGATCAGAACGCCCGCAGTGAGTGGCTCAAAAAAGGGCTGGCGCTCTTCCCGGAAAACAAAGATTTAGCCAAGATTGCCGCCCCCGACACCGACGACCAATAGTCCTTTTTTCACAGTTGAACATGACCCGACCGCTACCGGAGCAACGATCTCTGGTAGCGGTATTGTGTATCACGACCACTACTGAGTCGTTGCGTCAGAAATGGAGCACTGCATACTCCCCATTTCAGGCGTAACGACTCAATTCTAAGCAAATTCTAAGTAGTCTCTAAGCGGTCGTTTAACCGTCACGTGCTATTTGCGGACAGTTCAGGGAATCGTCACACGGTCGTTCATACCACTTTTATCTGCCATCAACAGGCCTTTTATGAAAATTTATCGGAATCTACACGTACTTATCGCGGGGGCCTGGCTGGTCGGCTGCACGGCTAAGAGCGAGACCAAAAAAGAAGTCGGCAAACCGGCCGTACCCGTTATCCAACTCACCCAGCAGGACGCCACCCTCGACCGGGATTACGCCAGCCAGATTGAAGCGGTACAGAACGTGGAAGTCCGCGCCCGCGTGGCGGGGTACTTAGACAAAATGCTCGTGGACGAAGGGCAGTCCGTACGTAAAGGCCAGTTGCTGTTTCAACTCAACCCGGCCGAATACCAGGTGAAAATTGCCGAAGCACGGGCCAGTCTGGAAAGCGCCACCGCGCAGGAACAGTCGGCCGCCGTGGAAATGAGCCGGGTGAAACTATTAGTGGACAAAAACGTGATCTCCCCCTCCGAACTGAAACTGTCCCGCGCGAAGATGGCCACGGCACGGGCCACCATCGACCAGGCCAAAGCCGCGCTCAGCAACGCCCGGCTATTAGTGTCGCTGACCAGCATCCGCGCCCCCTTCGATGGGGTCATCAACCGGCTCCCGTTCAAACGGGGCAGTCTGATTGAGGAAGGTACCCTGCTGACGACCATCTCCGACCTGAGCCGGATGTATGCCTACTTCAACGTCTCGGAGCGGGAATACCTGGCGTTCATCAAAAAACGGCGCGACCCCAACAAGACCGTTGTTCGGGAAGTGGATCTGTTGCTGGCCGACGATTCACACTATCCTCAGAAGGGTAAAATCGAAACCACCGAAACTGTGTTCGAAGGCACCTCCGGCACCATTGCCTTCCGGGCCACCTTCCCCAACCCCGACCGGCTGCTGCGCCACGGCGCGACGGGTAAAATCCGGCTGACGACCGACGTTGACGATGCAATACTGGTGCCGCAAAAGGCCGTGTTCGAGGTGCAGGACAAAAACTTTGTGTACGTCGTGGACGGTGGCAACAAGGTCCGTACCTGCTCGTTCGTGCCGAGCAGTCGGGTCGATCAGTTTTACGTCGTCAAATCGGGTCTGAAACCCGGCGACCGCGTGGTGTACGAAGGCATTCAGCAACTCCGCGACGGCATGGCCATTACGCCCCAGCCCCTGCCCGCCGATCAGCTAAAAGCCTTGTTCGCATCCGCCCAATAACCACAACGCTATGTTCAACACCTTCATCAAACGCCCACTGCTGTCTACCGCCATCTCGGTCATGATTGTGCTGCTGGGGGTGCTGGCCCTGACAGGTCTGCCCGTTACGCAGTTCCCCGACATCGTGCCGCCGTCCGTCACGGTAACGACGAACTATACCGGGGCGAGTGCCGACGTGTGCGTGAAAGCGGTTGCCACGCCCCTCGAACGGGCCATCAACGGCGTGCCGGGCATGACCTACATGACTTCTATTTCGGGGAACGACGGCACCACGCTCATCACCGTCTTTTTTCAGGTCGGCACCGACCCCGACTTAGCCGCTGTGAACGTGCAGAACCGCGTGACGACCGTGCTCGACGAACTGCCCGAAGAGGTGATCAAAGCCGGGGTCGTGACCGAAAAAGAGGTAAACAGTATGCTGCTCTACCTCAACATCGTCAGCGACGACCCCACGGTGGACGAAAAATTCATCTATAACTTCGCCGACATCAACGTGCTGGCCGAGTTGAAGCGCATCGACGGCGTAGGTTTTGCCGCCATCATGGGGAGCCGGGATTACGCCATGCGCGTCTGGCTCAAGCCCGACCGCATGACCGTTTATGAGGTATCGGCGGCCGACGTGGTGGCCGCCATCCGCAAGCAGAACGTGGAAGCCGCACCCGGCAAAGCGGGCGAAAGCGCCGACCGCGACCCGCAGACGCTGCAATACGTGCTGCGCTACACGGGGAAGTTTTTTGAGCCGAAGCAGTACGAAAACTTAGTGCTGCGGGCCAACCCCGACGGTTCGTTACTGCGCCTGAAAGACGTAGCCGACATCGAATTCGGTTCGCAGGATTACGGCGTATTGTCCAAAACCGACGGGCGACCCTCGGCGGCTATCATGCTCAAGCAGCGGCCCGGCTCCAACGCCCGCGAGGTTATTGCCAACGTGAAAACGCGCATGGCCGAACTGAAAGAAAGCGCCTTTCCACCGGGTATGACCTTCAACTACGCCTACGACGTATCCCGTTTCCTGGACGCTTCCATTGATGAAGTGCTGCACACGCTGCTCGAGGCTTTCGTACTGGTATTCCTGATTGTGTTTCTGTTTTTACAGGACTGGCGGTCCACGCTGATTTGTGCGCTGGCCGTGCCGGTATCGTTGGTGGGTACGTTCGCATTCATGAGTATGATTGGTTTTTCGATCAACCTGCTCACGCTCTTCGCGCTGGTGCTGGCCATCGGCATCGTGGTCGATAACGCCATCGTGGTGGTCGAAGCCGTTCACGCCAAGATGGAAGAGGACAGGGGCGAGTTGGGCCACATGTCACCCCGCGAAGCCACGTTTGCCGCCATGAGCGACATTGCCGGGGCCATCGTCTCGATCACGCTGGTGATGTCGGCGGTGTTTATCCCCGTCGCGTTCATGTCGGGGCCAGTGGGCATTTTCTACCGGCAGTTTTCGCTCACGCTGGCCATTGCCATTGTCATTTCGGGGGTCAACGCACTGACGCTCACCCCGGCCCTTTGCGCCATTTTGCTCCGCCCCATGCACGGCCAGAAAAAAGGGTTGCTGGGCCGGTTTTTCGCCCGCTTCAACCGGGGGTACGAAGCCGTGGCCAGCCGCTACAGTGGAATACTGCGCCGGATTGTTAATCGCGGAGTCGTGACCTGGGGGCTGCTGCTGGCCTTTATGGTGGGTACGTGGGGACTGGCGATGCTGCTGCCGGGAGGCTTCATCCCGACCGAAGATCAGGGCATGATCTACGTCAGCGTAACTACCCCGCCGGGGGCTACCGTTTCGCGGACGGAAACGGTACTGGACGCGATTGAAGCGGTGGCTTCGGAGGAAGAATCGGTCGAAAACGTGTCGACGCTGGCGGGCTACAGCCTGCTGACCGACGGGGCGGGGGCATCCTACGGCATGGGTATGATTAACCTCAAACCCTGGGACGAGCGGCACGAGTCCATCGACGCGCTGATGGCCCGGCTCCAGGAAAAAGCGGGCCACATCGACGATGCCACCATCCAGTTTTTTCCGCCCCCCACCGTGCCGGGCTTCGGTAATGCGGCTGGGTTTGAACTGCGGTTGCTGGACCGGGGCAAAAGTGGCGATCTGACCCAAACGGCCAAAGCGGCTCAGGGATTTATGGCGGCCCTGAAAAAACGGCCCGAAATCGGGGATGCCTTCACCAGCTTTGATCCCAGTTTTCCGCAGTACCTGTTGCACGTCGATCAGGAAAGAGCGGCCCAGGAAGGCGTTTCCATCGACAACGCCATGAGCGGCCTGCAAACGCTGATGGGCAGCTACTACGCGTCGAACTTCATCCGCTTCGGCCAGATGTATAAGGTTATGGTGCAGGCCGACCCCAGCTACCGCACCAAACCCGACGATCTGCTGACGATGCGGGTCAAAAACGACCAGGGCGAAATGGTGCCCTACGCCAACTTCGTCAGGCTGGAGCGCGTGTATGGCCCCGAGCAGTTGACCCGCTACAACATGTACACCTCGGCGATGATTAACGGCGATGCCGCCCCCGGCTACAGCAGTGGCGACGCCATTAAAGCCATTCAGGAAGTGGCCGCCGAAGAGCTGCCCAAAGGCTTCGGCTACGAATGGTCGGGCATGACGCGGGAGGAGATTCTGTCGGGCGATCAGGCCCTGTACATCTTCGCGATCTGTCTGGTATTCGTCTATATTCTGCTGATGGCGCAGTACGAGAGTTTGTTGCTGCCGCTGTCGGTACTGCTCTCCCTGCCGACGGGCATATTCGGGTCGTTCGCGCTGCTACAGTTAATGGGTCTGCAAAACAACATTTACGCGCAGGTGGCACTGGTGATGCTCATCGGGCTGCTGGGCAAAAACGCGATTCTGATCGTGGAGTTTGCCAACCAGCGGTACAAAGAAGGTCTGCCGGTGGTGGAAGCCGCCATCGAGGGGGCCGTTTCGCGGCTGCGACCTATTCTGATGACTTCGTTTGCCTTCATCGCGGGTCTGATTCCGCTCTGCATCGCGTCGGGAGCCGGAGCTTTGGGAAACCGTTCCATCGGCGCGGCTGCGGCCGGGGGGATGTTCACCGGCACCGTCTTTGGCCTCATCCTGATTCCCGGCCTGTTTGTTTTCTTCACCAAACTCGGCGAACGCTTCGGTTCCAAACCAAGGCCGGGCGACGCTTCGCCGGGCCGCTCCGGCGTACCGGACGGGCCATCGGATGAGACTATACCAGCCCGGCCCGCGGAATCTGGCGCATCACCCACTCAACAGCCCGTCAATGGACGTACCCTTCATGCATAGTATTTTTCGTAAATCCGCGCTGTTGCTGCTGCCGGGCGTAGCGCTGCTGACTGGCTGTCAGGCGATTAAATCACTGCAACCACCCCCGCCCCAATCGCTTTCGGCCCGGCCCGTGCCGGTTTCTTTCGCCGGAAACGCCGATTCGGTTGGAATTGCGGCCCGGAACTGGCGTACCTTCTTCGGTGACGAAAGCCTGGTCACCCTCATCGACACGGCCCTGTCGGGTAACCTCGACCTCCGTATCGCCACGCAGCGGATTGAGCAGGCGCGGGCCACATTCGACTACAGCCGGGGTTTTCTGGCCCCGCAGGTGAATCTCGCAGCCTCAGCGGGCGTGGATCGCTACGGCCGCAACACGCTCAACGGCGTGGGTAACTTCGACACCAACCTGTCGGACAACGTGCGGGGTAATCTGCTCATTCCCAACCCCACCCCTGACTTTTTCGTGGGTGCCCGCAGTACGTGGGAGATCGACATCTGGGGAAAGCTCCGCAACCGGCGCAAGGCGGCTTACCTGCGGCTGCTGGGGTCCGAAAAAGGTCGTCACGCCGTGATAACGGGATTAGTAGCTGAGATTGCCCGGCAGTACTACAGCCTGCTGGCCCTGGATGGCGAACAGGAGATCATTCAGAAGAACATTACCTACCAGCAGAACGCGCTGGACCTGGTACGGATTCAGAAGCAGGCCGGTCGGGTGACGGAACTCGCCGTGCAGCAGTTTGCCGCTCAACTGCTCAACACCCGCAGCCGACAGGGGCAGGTGCGGCAGCAGATCATCGAAGCCGAAAACGAACTGAACCGGCTACTGGGCCGCTATCCGCAGTCGATTGCGCGGGGCCGTTCGCTCCAGACCCGCGACCTGCCCGGTCAGGTACTGACGGGTCTGCCCGCCCGGATGCTCATCCGCCGACCCGACATCCAACAGGCCGAACTCGACCTGCAGGCCGCCAACATAGACGTGGACGTGACGCGGGCGGAATTTCTGCCCAGCCTGAACCTGACGGGCTACGTAGGGATGAATTCCTTCCGGCTGGGTACGCTGGTGAACCCGGCTTCTGTTGCGGCCGGGTTGCTGGGCGGGCTGTCTGCACCGGTATTCAACCGGCGGTTTATCCGGGCTAATTACCAGGGTTCGATAGCCCAGAGCCGCGAAGTGTTTTACCGCTACCGGCAAACAATTGTGAACGGCTTCAGCGAAGTAACTACGAACTTGCGGGGGGTAGAAAACTACCGGCAGGTGGCCGAGTTACAGACCGAAGAAGTGCAGACGCTGACCAACGCCGTCAATATTTCCAATGATCTGTTCCGCAGTGGTTACGCCACCTACTTAGAGGTGATTACCGCCCAGCGGAGCGTACTAGAAGCCGAACTGGCCCTGATTAACACCAAACAGGCCCAGTTTTTATCCCTAACAGATCTGTACCGGGCGCTGGGGGGGGGCTGGGAGTGATGGGGATGCCCGCTGCTTCGCCAGTTTGCCCACAAGTACATTCACGTCTGGGTTGATCGAATTACTGCTAACGTTTTGGCGCTTGGCGGAGAAGCGGATTTCGGAGCACTAAACTGTCAACCCAGCACAAAAGTTGATACGAGGTAGAATGTTCAATTAACTACTGAACCCGCTTTTTTGCCAAACGCATGTTATGGGCTGGGCTTCTTTGTCCGTTACTAATTTGTTTCGTATTCAAGTCCTGGGAATTTGTCAGTAAATTTATTTATGAGTTTGTGAATATTTCCAATTCCCCAATTTCTTGCCACATAAAATTCTTCTTCGTTGAAAATTAATTCGGGTGCGTCATTAGTTTTGTATTTTCTGTATTTGATTTCCGTTTCAGTGAAGTCTTCTTTCTTTTTCAGTAGGACAAAACTACAACTTTTGTCTTCTTTAAGATAATTGATAATGTTCTGGTCGATTAAGCCTTTCGAATTTAACAAGTTTACTGTTTGAAGTCCAATGTCAGATTTCTTAAAGTTTCGTTTAAATACTACACCATTGTATTTTATGTTATATGTGCTTCGGTCTTTGTCAGAAGATAAACTATCAAGTGCTTCTCGTATGCTGTCTCTTGTGTCTTTTTCTTGTTCTGGGTCAGAACTGATTGCATAAAGCGATGCTAAAATTAATTTTTGGTTTTTCTCCCAAAAACTTGATAGTAGTTTTCTTTCTTCGTTTCCAAGTGCCATAATTAATTCTTGTTTATGTCCATCCGCTTCTTCGTCTATTGAAGGCTGGCTTAAAGATTTTAAATATTCAGTTAGTATATTTTGTGTTCGAGTGGAAATGTTTTGATTTAAAGCAGGTTCAATCAAGTAGTCAACAATTGATTGATAATTAATTTGAATGAACGCTTTACAGTTGCATTCTGGCTCAGTCAATTCTATGAGTTCAAGTGTAGAAATTGGTGTTAAGTAAACATAGATTACAATATTGTCATCATTTTCTGTTGGGTTAAAGAAATTAAAGTAGCTATTCGTTTGGTCGTTGTTTTCTCTGCTTTCAACTTTATTTTCAATTACTAACTTAATGTTCTTTGTTTTTCCTGCAATTAAAAGTGTCAATTCGATGTAGATGTCAAGCCTACCAACATTTTTAATTGCGTATTCAGACTTAATGAATAGCCTTTCAATTAAGTAATCTTCTGTAACAAATGAATTGAAAAGGTCGCTGTGTTTACTTTTTAAGTTGTCATTGCTGAATTTTAAAATGATGTCTAAAAACTTTTTAATTGGAAATTCACCCAATTTGTGACTTTCCAAATTCCCAAGTAACCAAGCAACTAAACCGCTGTGACTTAGTTCTCGTCTGCTTACTCCCAAAATTTCTGAAAATGATTTTGAATAATAAAAATTCTCCAACTTTTGAAAGTCAGGGTCGTTTTTGAATTTTATTATTTCATCTCTGATTTGGTCTATGGTAAAATTGTTTGTCATTGTCGATGTTGTTGCGGTCTGTTAGGCTTGCCCATAACTCTTGAATAGACGCAAGTTTTGTACGTTTTTGCAATAATAGACGAGAGTTTTTGTAAACCAAAATTCAGGTCAATAATTTATTAAACACCTGAAAGTAAGCGTGTTAAATTTTTTCGACGTGTCCTTATTTGTCTGGGTAATAGAGAATACGCATTGCGCTGCTTAGACGTTGAACCGTTACTGACAATACAAAAATGCGCAGTGCGGTAATCATACCGAAACGCCCCACACACCTTTAAATCAGTGAGTCCAGCGGGCTTTTGATTTTCTTCAACGACTTATCACTGACCTGCACGTATCGTAGCGTGGTCGGATGCACCTATCTTTACCCCTATGAATCCAGCAATCGAACCCGTTGACGAACCTGCTTTTATGAGTTATTCGCCCACGTCTTACCCGGCGGAGGAGATGCTGACCCGCAGCCGCGCTTTTTATGCCTGGCTCGACACCCGCCGAACCGTGCGCGAATTTTCGGACCGGGACGTACCCCGCGAAGTCATCGAACAGATCGTGTGGGCCGCTGGTACGGCGCCGTCGGGGGCGCACAAACAACCCTGGACGTTTTGCGTTGTGGCTGACCCCGTGATCAAACGCCATATCCGCGAAGGGGCCGAAGCCGAAGAGCAGGAAAACTACGCGGGCCGCATGAACGACGAATGGCTCAACGACCTCAAACCGTTTGGCACCGACTGGCAAAAACCGTTTCTGGAAACGGCTCCCTACCTGATTGTGGTCTTCCGCAAACCCTTCGACCTGCTGCCCGACGGTACGAAGCGCACCAACTATTACGTCAATGAATCGGTCGGGATTGCCTGTGGGTTGCTGCTGGCAGCCATTCATCACGCGGGCTTAGTAGCCCTCACCCACACCCCCAGCCCGATGAATTTTCTGGCCACGCTGCTGAACCGCCCCGCCAACGAACGCCCGTTTCTGCTGATTCCCGTTGGCTATCCGGCTCCCGATGCCCGCGTACCATCCCTGACCCGCAAGCCTTTAGACGATATAGCTGTCTGGTACTGAGGGGCGTGAACGCACTCAGACAACTCATTGTCAGCTACTCACCTACCTTTCCCGTCAGCACATTTACCTTTGAATCAATCGGATTGCCTGACGACCGCCGAAAGGACACCACCTGCCCAACGTGCCAGAGTGCGTCTTCGAGCGGACCGTTGATCAGGTTCCACACGGGGTAGCTGACGGTTTTGCTGCCGTTGCCGAATAGTAGTTTGTAATCGGATACCGAGTCGGTTTGGATCAGCAGTAAATCCCGCGCCGTTTTCAGGTTCCGGAGCGTTAGCTGCTGCTTTTGGGCAAACATCAGAGCCGACGTCTCATCGTCCGACCGGGTGTTGACTTTTCTCTGGACCGCATTGGCAATGATGGTCGTCAGGCCCAGAATATGGTCAATGGTGTGTTCGGTGGTGCGGGCTTCGGGGGTGGGTTTATGGGCAAGGTCGTGGGCAGTCAGTGCGTCGGTGGCCCAGTAATAGCGGAACCCTAGGCCGTCGATCATCCTCACGAGCATCGTTTTGGCCGTGTAGGTTGCGGGGTAATCGGGTATCTGGCGGAACGGAAGCGTATCGGCGGGCAGGGTGGTCGGTTGGGCCAAAGAAATGTGGGCTGCTAAAGTGCAGATAGCCAAAATAAGGGTTGTTTTCACGACAGAAAGGTGTTGAAACAGGGTGTAAAGGTCATTCCTATTTTTCAATAACCACCTGTCGTGCTGGTAGCGCGTTATTTAGCCATCCTGATTCCGTTCACGCTGGCCCGGCGCTGGCTCGACCTCGACGATAAAGCCCCCTGATGCTGACCTGGGGTGGTCTGCGGGGTGGGCTGTCGATTGCCATGGCCCTGTCGATTAATGATGGGGTGCCTCACAACGAGTTTATCGTTGCTATCACCTACGCAGTGGTCCTGTTTTCGGTGATCGGCCAGGGCCTGACCCTGGAGCGGCTCATCCGGCGGCTCTATCCCGATGGGTGACCGGATTGCCGGATTGCCGACCAGTGACGGGGGGAGTTGCTACGCAGTAATACCGTAGCAGCTAAACAAACGCAAGCCCGGGATTGAGGTCCCGGGCTTGTTGTACTGAATCGAAACTGATTGATTACCGGGAAGTTTTTTAACAAAAACCCGTTGGAAGGTTACGGAACAGCGACAGTCAGCTTATCGATATTAGGACCACCCTGCCCCGTCGTCAGCAGACGTATTACGTTTGACCCAGCTTGCAAGGGTACCCGCAGCGACGCGTTGCCCGTTGTATTAATCCCGTCGGACGTGGTGCTGATGCGGCTGAGGGGTGGGAAAGTGATCGGATACTTCGTCCCGTTTACGTCCACCGACAGCTGGAAGGCCGGGTCGCTGGTGGTGAGCGGGGAGTAATCAACTATAAGAATCGTTTCGCCGGCCTGTGCGGATGAGACGTTAAACGTGATGGTACCACCCGACGCTTTTGTGTACTTGGCGTAAGCACCACCCGAAAAAAAGGCCTCATTGATTCCGGCATCCACCACAACAGCATTCCTTAACCGGGCTTTTTCGGCTTCCAGCACCTGCAATGGGGGCCGGGGGTCCGAAGCCGGACGCGGCAGAATAGTAATTGGTCTCAAATTGCTGGAGAACGGGGCTGGACGGGCAAAAAGAATATCAACCAGCGTACCGATAACAGGTAGGGTTTGAATGACTACGGTAACCGATGTGTCGCCCTGGGGAACGACCGCCGATTTAGGCAAGTCCAGCAGGGGTGAGTTGGTTGAGTTCTTCGTAAACGTTACCTCCTGACCGCCTGCCGGGGCGGGCTGGTTTAGAATCGCCGTGGCCGTAAAGCGCTTACCACCAATAACCTGGTTAGTCGATAACTTAATGGCTTTAACGAAAATGGACGGATTGAGCGCCGACCGCGCTCCGCTGAACGGGGTGCCGGGCGTAACGTCCGGTTGTTGCTGGCAGGCCGCTAAAGCCAACAGCAAACTGGCCGTGAGTGCCAGTTGGGAAAATACTCGTGTCTGTTTCATAAAACAATGCAGTTAGTTGCCCACGAACATAATACAGTTCGTTAGACGAATAATCACGAAACTATAACATCGACTTTGTGCCGATTCTAATGGCGTTCGCCAAGCCCGTAACGTCTTGCCAGGACAGGGGCAAAATCTGGCGGGACAAGCCATCGAGGTGTTGGAGCTAAGGGATGATTAGCTGCGGTTTCTGGCCTTGATTCTTTCGGGGAGGGAGCAGGAACCACCTGGTTTCATTGATAAACGGGCAGCTGAAACGAGAAAGCGGTGCCAACGTCGGGTGTGCTATCTACCTCGATGGTACTGCCGTGGAGTTCAACGATCTTGTGGGCAATGGCCAAGCCCAGCCCCAGCCGCGATTTCTCGCGGACCGCCCCACTCCGGTAGAACCGGTCGAAAACATAGGGCAAATCGTCGGCCGCGATGCCCCGGCCCGTGTCGGCCACGCTGACGTGCACGTGGGCGGCCGTGCTCTGGTACACCCGCACGTTTACCCGGCCCTGCTGGGGCGTATATTGGATAGCGTTCGCGATGAAATTCTGCAGGACCCGCTCAATCAGCGACACGTCAGCCTGGACCAGGGGCAGGTCGCGGGGCAGGTCGCCCGACAGGTGGATAGCCTTCTGAATAGCCTGTTGCTCGAACCGGAGCAGGTTGTCCTGCACCAGTTCGGTAATCGAGAACGGCTCGATGTGAACGTCCGTTTGCCGGGCTTCGAGTTTAGAGAGTTCAAACAGATCCGTAACCAGACGGCCTAAGCTTTTCGTGTTTTTCAGAATCGTTTGCAGGTACGTTTCGCGTTCCGAAGTCGAAAGCAGATGCTCTTTCAGCAGAATGGTTTCGGTGTAGCCCTCAATCGACGCGAGCGGAGTGCGCAGATCGTGCGAGATGTTGGCCACCAATTCCCGGCGCAGGGTGTCGTTGCGGCTCAGCGTGTCGAGGGCGGTTTCGATCTGGGTGGCCATCTCGTTGAAAGCCGTGCCCAACTGACCAATCTCATCCCCCGTGCTGATCTGCACCCGGGCGGTCAGATCGCCCTGCCGGATGCGCTCAACGCCCTCCGCCAGTTTACGGACGTTGCGGGTGAGTACAAAAATCAGCAGCAGACCAACCACCAGCACCACCCCGGCCACCAGCAGCAGACTGCGTAGCAGCGTAGTGAGGATGTAGCTTTGTTTGACCGATGAAAGATCGGTCTGATCGCTGGTGCCGATGGTGACGTAGAGGTAAGCCGTGGGCGAACCGTCGGGCCGGGTGAGCGGAGCCACCGAAAAAATCTTGGGATCATCGGGATTGCGCGGGTCGTCGTTGTAGATCGGCAGCGGTCGGCGGGCATTGAGCAGGTCCCGAATCGGAGCAACCGGCACGGCCGTCAGTTTAGTGGCTTCGGGTGTAGCCGACGACACCATGATTTTACCATCTAAGCCCACGATGAACAGCTTGACGCTTGGGTTGATGGTCATGGCGGCCATGAACAGGGTATTCAGGCCCACGTCCGACACATTTCCGGTGATGGTGTCGATGCGGATTTCTCTGGCAATCGACGCGGCCAGGTCCAGATTTGCCCGCTGGGTCACTTCGTTGATGTACCGGCGCGACGCGCTGGTGACGCTCAGCACGTCAACGACGCTGATGGTCACCAGCAGGGCCGCGAAAAGCAGGGACAGTTTAACCCCTAAGGAAAGACGCTGGAACATGATTAACAGAACGGCTCGTCGGTGAATTTATAGCCAATGGCCCAGACCGTCAGAATAAAGCAGGGCCGGGTCGGTTGCGGTTCAATCTTCATCCGTAGCCGGTTGATGTGCGAATTGACGGTGTGTTCGTAGCCCCGGTAGGAGTAGCCCCACACTAAGTCGAGCAATTCGGTGCGCGAGAAAGCCCGGCCCGGATTGCGCATGAACAGGGCCAGCAGATCGAATTCTTTGGCCGTGAGTTCGACGGGTTTGCCGTGGATGGTTACTTGGCGAAAGTCCACCGACAGCGACAGGCTGCCGTGGGTGTACACGGTCGAAGGCGGTCCCTGGGGACGCTCAAACCGGCGCAGGCGGGCTTTCACCCGCGACAGCAGTTCGCGGATGCCGAACGGCTTGGTGATGTAATCATCGGCACCGAGGTCAATGGCTAATACCTTGTCAATCTCTTCGGTACGCGAAGTGAGCATCAGCACGGGGGTCATCACCCGCTGTTCACGCATCCGTCGGCATACTTCAATGCCGTTCAGGCCCGGCAGCATGATGTCTAAAATAATGACGTCGTAGGTCTGGGTGGTGGCGTATCGCAGCCCGTCGGCCCCGTTGCCTACGATGTCGGTCTGGATGTTGATGTCGCGCAGATTCACCGCCACCAGATTGGCAATGTCGGCGTCGTCTTCGATCACTAAAGCCCGCTTTTCCATGCCTGTTGTTGGGGAATGACTCCGTTGTTAGGGGCGGTATCGTCGGGCGTAACGCTGGTTACCAACGCGACGGTGGTCCGGCAATCCGATGGGTCGGCACGGTGGTTCGGTACCCCGGCTCAATATAATCAAATTAATGCCTGATAATCAAGGATTAATAGATGGTTTCGATTGTAGGTAATGACCCGTCGGCGTTTCAATTCACTCAGCTCGCCCGTGACTGACTGTCTCGACGTGCTGGTGAGCTTGGCAATATCTTCGTGGGTGAGCGTCATATCGACGGTGACTTCATTGCCGATCCGGCGCCCAAATGTGTCGGCCTGCTCCCGGATGAACTGCCGGACCCGGCTACCGGCCCCCTGAAAACAAAGCGATTCGTAGCGGTATTGCATGCGCTTCAGTTGTCGACCAATGAGCTGCGCCACCTGAACGCTGAACCGGGCGTTCGTCGCCAGTAGCGGTACTAATTCACTGACGGACAGGGTGCTGATCAGCGCGGGACTGGTAATTTCAACTTCTTCATCGCGCTGGGACCAGCCCAGCAGGGCCAGTTCGCCGATTACCTCACCCGCTCGTCTGATATCAAGAATAAGCTCCCGACCATCGGGTGCGTAACGCGATAACTTTACCTGCCCCCGATGAATCAGGTACAAAACCGGCGAGGCCGACGAGGCCAGCAATAGAACAGCCCCCTTCGGCCGGTTTATCCTGATTAATTTGCGACTTAGCGGCTCCCGTTCGGCATCGGTCAGCGTATCGAATAAACGAAACAGGTCAAGGCCAGGTTGGTGTATTGCAGGTGTCATACCAGGTAGGTTTGGCATCAATTGAGTTGAACAGACAGGCCGACACCGACCATCGGCCCGGAATACACGTTCTGACGGCGACCCAGCAGGTTGGCATAATCAACCGTCAGGCTAATTTGCTGACTGACCGAATAAGCCGCCCCCACCGAGTAACCAACGTACTCCAGCCCTTCGCCATACACAAAGGAACCTTTGTTGGGGTTGGGGGTCCCCGCCGTGGCGAATTGGCGCAGGGTGCCGTTGATCCATAGTTTTTCGCCAAAGCGGTGTCCAATCTCGCCCCCGAAGGTATACTGATTGGTGAACCCCTGGGTGCGGAAATTATAGCCCGCGTCAATACTCACGTAGGTGTTGTTGCCCAGCGACGACGACGCATAGGCCCGCGTCCAGATATTGAGTTCGCCGTCGCCGATGGGCAGGTTGATGAAGTTGCCCGGCACATCCCGGTTCGCCACCAACGCCCGGCTTTTACCCGTTGGGAAACTGGGCGCAATACTGATGGCGACCGGAATCTTTTTGGTCAGCAGGCCGTATTTCATCTCGACCATCGCGTCGCCGAACCCCGATGTCGTGCCCGTATTGGTAAAGCGGTTGGCCCGAAACAGGGGCGTGTTGAGAATCACCGTCAGCCGGTCGGTCAGGCCGTATTCGGCGTAGAGGTTGACCGACGTTTGCCGGAACTGCGCCCCCTGATCGTTCAGCGTACCCAGCAGGCTGTAGTACTGGTTGGACCGGAATGAACTGACGCTGACTTTGCCGTAAAAACCCCGTTTTTTCTTAACCCAGCCCCCCCCGGCCCGTGCATTGTCCGGCCCGCCGAAGCTGACCAGCATGACCAGCCCGGCTACCAGCAGCCTGCGGGTCAGCACCCGGCCGGGCTGCTCAAAGCCCGGCCGGGTTGCGTTGTGTGCCGGATAACTCATCTCAACTGGGCGTTGCCAAAGTTGATCTCAACCGTCTCGCAGTACATGACGACGTATGAGAACGGACTTGGCGACGCGGGTAACCGCAGAAACTGCTGGCCATTTTTGGTGACGAAGCCAACCGCCAGGACATTACCCGCCCCGTTGGGTGCACCGGTGGCCGTAGTCCGCTGCGATTTAATGTTGGCGCCCGTCTTCCCCAGATAGGCCGTTACCGTTCCCGTACCGAAGTCAGATTTGAAGTCACTACCCAGGCTCAGCCATTCTACGTTGTTGGCGTCCCGGACAGTGGACACCGTACCCGCCGTTGGGGTGCCGTTTTCGGCCGTGAGGGCGCCCGTTCGCAGGGTCGTTGTCGTACCCGATGGTCCATCAGTCGTTTGGGGGGTGGCATCGTCGTCGTTGTTACAGGCGCTCATGCCGACGGCAAACAGGGCGGCAAAAAGAAAACTGCGAGCATTGGTCCATGCATTCATGTCAGGTCGAACCACCGAAGCGGCTAATTTAGAGGGTAATTGATTTGATTACGGACACAAAGTACCCGCTCAGGTATCACGGAAGTATCACGCGCTGGTCACGTTTTGATGCTATTTCAGGAAGGCAGCCGGTTGTCTCCCCGGCAACGTCCGTGCGGCCTGCTCCGACCCGTACAGACGTTGCTACCGGAAGGGGCGTAACTATTTACGAACCCACTGGTTAAGCAGACACACCTAATGTACCGGTTTCCTCCATGCCCACCCACCTCCGACAGTACTGGCAGTTACTGCGTGAATCGCTCTGGTTCGTACCCGGCCTGCTGGTGCTGGGCGCGTTCGGGCTGGCCTACGGGCTGATCGAGTTCGACAGCAGCACTTCGTTCGACGGAGCCAAACGCTTCCCGCTGCTGTTTGGGGTGGGAGCCGAAGGGTCGCGGGGAATGCTTACGGCCATTGCCGGGTCGATGCTGACGGTGGCCGCGCTGGCCTTCTCGCTGACGCTGTCCACTATTTCGCAGGTCAGCAGCCAGTATTCGCCCCGTGTGCTGCGTAATTTCATGCGCGACCGCGTCAATCAGGTCGTGATGGGCTACTTCGTGGGCGTGTTTGCCTACTGCCTGATTGTGCTGGGCACCATTCGCGGCACTGACGAAGGGAAGTTTGTGCCCGCTACGGCGGTGCTGGCGGGGTTACTGCTGGCGCTGGGGGGCGTAGCTGCGCTGATTTTCTTTATTCACCACATCGCCGAATCGCTCCAGACGGGCACCATTGTCCGGCGTATCTTTCACGAAACCGGTCTGGCCATCGACGATCTGTTCCCTGATCAACTTGGCGAACCCATCGACGACCCGGCGAAAGCCGAAGCCGCCCTGCGCTACAGTGACGAAGAAACCGGCTGGTGGCCTGTTGTGGCTAAACAGACGGGTTATCTGCAACGCATCGACACGGAAGGGCTGCTGCGCTGGGCCACAAAGAACCGGGTGGTGCTGCGGATTGAGCGCGGCATGGGCGCCTTCATCAACGAAGGAACGCGGCTTTTCAGCGTTCGCAGCGGCATGGAACGACCCGACCCCGACCAGGCCGACTGGCCCGACGATCTGCTCGATTTTGTCAGCATCGGGCGGCACCGGAACGTGGAGCAGGACGTGGCCTTCGGCATTCAGCAGTTAGTCGATATCACGCTTAAAGCCCTCTCGCCGGGCATCAACGACACCACAACGGCCATCATGGCCATCGATTACCTCGGGGCCATTGTCGGGCGGCTGGCCGAACGCGAGTTTCCGGCCCGGCTCCGTTCCGACGGGCAGCAGTTGCGGGTGCTGGTCCGGGCCACCGATTATGCCGATTACGTGCGGCTGGCCTTCGATCTGCCGCGCATCAACGCCGAAGGGAACCACGCCGTATTTCGGCGGCTGCTGCGGGCACTGGCCGTGGGAGCCGCTGCCGCCTGCGCGGCCGACCGTAAGCCTATTATTAATGAACAGGCTCGGCTGCTGCTGGACCACGCCAGTCAGACACTGACTACCGACTACGAAAAGCAACAGGTACGTGCCCTGTACGATGAGGTGAAAGCAGTCTGGCAATGAACGGCGGTGGGCGGTCATTGCAGCGTGGGTGAACAATTGGGAACCCTGCTGTATCCTACGTGCCGACCCGCGTTATTTGCACTGGCAGGTCTGGCCAGGTAAACCCTATACCTGTGAAACCGCACACTAAACTGGGCGAACTGCCCGCATCGGCCATCGGCGCGGCAACGACATCGGTTCATCGTGCCTGTACGTGTCCGCCCTCAGCATGGGTCGTATCGGTCGCAAGAGTCGGTTGCGCAACCGTCGTTTGGTGCATCAGCAGGAGCAACGGACCTGCCACCAGCCCGACGCGGATACAGGTCAGTGTCAGCGCGGTAACCAGGTAGGTTAGCTTGTTCATAAACAGTGACAATCAGTGGGTTATTCGTATAATGAACGGTCGGGCTGTTCTATTGTTCGGCAGTGCTATTCATACGTAATGGGACACGCTGGTGGGAGCGGACTATCCGACCACCGGCTCGACGTAACGCTGACGGGTAAAATCAACAAGGCCCTGAACGCTAACCTGACGGGTGTGCTGCTCTACGACAAAAACCAGGATAGCCCGATTCAGTATAGTCAGGCCCCGTCCATCGGTCTGCTGTTCACGCCGTAACGAGTTGGTCATCACCGTCTCTAAGCAGATTCTAAGTCGCCTGTAAGTACTTCCTAAGTTGGTGCCCGTTCCTTTGTTACACGTCAGTGGCTAACCCTGGCTTAAACTCAACGCATTATGAAAAAGGCAATCCATCCGATAGTCCCGCTTGTACTGATCCTGTTGCTGGGTTCATGCACGCCGTCGATGAACTTTCTGTCCTCGTCGGTGGTGCCAGCCGCTACGGGTAAGGCAACCGTAAAACGCGATAAGAATTCGAACTATCTGATTAAGGTAAACGTGCGGAACCTGGCCCCGCCCGACCGGCTGACACCCCCGCAGCGGACCTATATTGTGTGGATAGAATCGGACCGGAACACCATCAAAAAACTGGGTCTGCTCGAACCCTCCTCAAAGGCCCTGGATGCCAGTCTGAGCGCAACGGCGGTTGCCAATCCGAACCGCATCTTCGTCACGGCGGAAAGCAGCCCCGAAATCCAGTACCCGGGCGGCACAGAAGTATTAGCCACCGAACGCCGGTAAGGAGTGGGCTAAATCTGGACAATGAACACACTAACCCTGCGCAACAATGGCGACCGCTACGCAAACAACCCATCCGACAACTTCATCACAACCGGTCCTCGACCTGAAAGTGTTGTTGTACGGCATTATTGTTTTCCTGCTCGCCGGGGCGGGATATCTGCTTTACCGTAACGGGCAGTCAACGCAGCGGATGGAGCAGCAACGAACCGCCTTACTCCAGACCGTCCGACAAAACCAGTTGACCAATGATCGCCAGCAACTCACGTTCGGGATGAAAACGTTTGTCTGGGCCGTTCGAAACGCGCTGCTGCAAAACAAAGCGGGAGAGATCAACGAGTATTTCAACACTCTCGTCAAAGACCGGGGCATTAAAGAAATGCTGCTGGTCGATGCTGCGGGGAAAGTGACGATTTCAACCAATAAGAAAAACCAGGGCATCCGGTTTGCCGAGCGGTTTCCGGCGTATCTGCTGCAACGGCAGGATGTTTATTTTAACCGTAAACTACCTTACGAACTTTCCGCGCCGGTTACTTCGCCCAACGGGCGGCTGGGTACGCTGGTGATGTTTTACACGCCGACGTCGGTTTTGCCGGATTCAGTGGCGATTAACCAATAAGGTGCTGTTCCACCGGGTCTTTACGTCCAATCCTATGCCTCTCCTGTTGCGTTTGTTCCAGCCCGGCGCGGTTGCCGAACCGCCGTTTACCATCAACGACGGCATTACGCTGTTCTGGCGCACGGTACGGGATTTTGGCAAAGGGGCCATCGAGCGACTGCCCTACCTCATCGTTGGCGCGGTTGTGTTTATGCTGTTCTGGCTGCTGGGCAAAGGCGTCAAGAAACTTATCAATAAAGTAGCGGTTAAGAGCCACTCCATTGACGATACGCTGGCCAGCTTAGTGAGCCGCATTGCCAGTACATTGATTACCATCATTGGCTTTCTGGCGGCCTGCGTGGTTGTCTTTCCCTCCTTCAAACCCGGTGACATTATTGCGGGCTTAGGCGTTACCTCGGTGGCTATCGGCTTTGCCTTCAAAGACATTCTGCAAAATTTCTTTGCCGGTATCCTGATTCTGTGGCGTCGGCCTTTTAAGGTCGGCGACCAGATTCGGGTGAAAGACTACGAGGGTACCGTTGAAGAGATCAATATGCGTTCCACCCGGCTCAAAACCTACGATGGTGAGCGGGCCATTCTGCCGAACGGCGATGTCTATACGAGTTCAATACTGGTCCGAACGGCCTATCCTAAACGGCGGCTCAAATTTGTGGTGGGCATCGGCTACCCCGATTCCATCGAAGAAGCCCGCACGGTCATTCACGACGTATTGACCGGTATCGACGGTGTCCTGAACGACCCCGCGCCGTGGGTATACGTAACGGAACTGGCCGGTTCGTCGGTGAACCTGACGGTTTTTTTCTGGGCCGAATCGCAGCAGGCCAACGTGCTCAAAGTCAGCGATCAGGTGGTGACAGGTATCAAACTGGCCTTGGACAAAGCGGGCATCGACATGCCGTTTCCGCATACGGTGGTACTGCTCGAACCGCAGGCAGCCGGGTCTGGCATTACGTCGCGCCCCCCGGTCAAATCGCAGACGCTGGCTGGCGCAAACGGTCAGGCGTAAACCCAGCCCAGCGCAACGGGCTGGGCTGACCGTCTCTTATCAAATTCTAATCGAATCCTAAGCGGGCGTTAAGGATTGAGCGGCAATTTGCCATCCGGTTCCCAATCCGGCCGGACTTCGAAAACCCGTTTGTCCTTCATGCACTAAACCCCAATACGTATGGAAAATTTAACCCTGAGAAAACTACTGGTTCCCGTTGATCACAGCCATACGTCGCTCAATGCGCTGGCCTTAGCCGTGGCCATGAGCGAACGCCACGGTGCCGAAATCCGGCTGCTTTTCGTAGTGGATTCCCGTCGGGCGTGCTCTGCCGGGAACAGCAACGACGGAGTTGACCCGGTGCAGGAATCGCTGATGGAGACTACTATCCTGCGGTTGCAAACCTTAGCCGAAACCACGTCAGCCAACCATTCCGTTCATTGTTCGATTGAATGCCGGACGGGCGTTGTCTGCGATACCATCGTGCAGGCGGCTAACGAATTTAACGCTGACCTCATTGTGATGGGCACCTGTGACACATCCGGCATTCGCGCCTATTTCATGGGTTTAGAAGCGTACCGGGTGGTCGAAGCCGCTCAATGTCCTGTGCTGACCGTTCCCAATCACCGCAAGTGGACTGACTTCAACGAAATCATCTTCCCCGTTCGACCTATTCCGGGAGCCACTGAAAAATACGATATTACCCGCGCCATCAGTCTTAAAAACAACGCTCATCTGACCGTTCTGGGTTTATTCGACCGGTATGATGAACTGAAAAACGAAATCCTGACCAGCGTGGTGGACAATCTGAAGAACCAGTTGATGCACGACGAAATTAAGGGGGAAATCCTGCTGCTTAAAACGGATTCGATAGCTTATGCCATTCAGCAAAAGATTAGTGAATTTGACGCCGACCTGATCGTTATCACCGCCGATATCAATGCAGCCAGTCCGTATTCGTTATTAGGGCCGTTTGCCCAACAGATTATCAATTACGCCAACGTGCCGGTGTTGTCCGTTCGGCCTCATTTTCAGTCAGTTGTTCAGGTATAATCAGCGCGAGCAGTTCCTGCCGACTTAGATGCCTGCCCGGCTGATGACCGGTTTCCCCTGACGGAGCTGGCCGGTTCATCGGTACACCCGACGGTGTATTTCCGGACCAAATCGCAGCAGACCAACGTACTCATGGTTAGCGATCAGGTGGTGACGGGCGTCAAGTTGATCCTGGATAAAACCGGTACCAATAGGCCGTTTCCGCACACGTTGGTCCTGCCGGAGTAACTGAAGTAAAAATGGCTGAATCAGTCGCGTGGCGAAAAAGTCGGTTTTGTGTCAGCCACTCCGCCGTAGTTTTGGCTGGGTAGCTGCCGTAGCCTTTGATGAATCATTGCCTCATTAAACTGCTTAAACCACGCTGTCAACACGCTGCTGAATATCATCGAATAAGTAGTTAATCGTGGGTCATTTGTACTGTTAATTTTGATGTCACATGAAACAGTTAGGTTTGATTCACGATCCTACATTCAGCCAGAAAGCTTACTCCGGGCTTGACCGGCGGTTGCTTTGTCTTATCAAAGACGAGCGCGACCTGCCGTTCGTTTACCTGATCATTCGCATCAGTTTGGTTCTCATTCCGATGAGCCTGGTGCTGTTCATTCCATCACTGACGGGTTGGCCGTGGCTGGCCGTGGCCGCCGGGCATTTTTACGTCAGCAATTTTGTGTTCAAAGGCCCCTTCGGTCTCATGCTGCACTGCACCAGTCACCGTTCGCTGTTTAGACCGGAGTTCGCTTACATGAACCATGTTCTACCGTGGGGCATCGCTCCGTTTTTTGGGCATACCCCCGAAACGTACTACAGTCATCACATCGGGATGCACCATCCCGAGAATAACCAAGAAGATGATGATAGTAGTACGATGCCTTTTCAGCGCGATAGTCTACGCAGTTTTCTGGCGTATACCGGCCAGTTTTTCGTCTTCGGCGTTCGCAACCTGCTGGGCTATCTACGCCGAAAAAACCGCTCGAGGCTGGCCAAACGCGCACTAATAGGTGAACTTATTTTTACGGTCGTCGTGGTCGGGCTATTGCTGGTAAACTGGTCCGCTACGGTGGCCGTATTTATCTTCCCCCTGATTATCTACCGGGTCATTGCCATGATCGGTAACTGGACACAGCACGCCTTCGTTGATGGCGATGAGCCGGGCAACCCCTATAAGAACAGCATCACCTGCATCAATGTCAGGTACAACAAGCTGTGCTGGAACGACGGTTACCACATTAGTCATCATATCCGACCCGCACTGCACTGGACCGAGCACCCCGTATTTTTCCGGAAAACAATTGAGCAATACGACCGAAATCAGGCGATCATATTCGATGGATTGGACTTCTTACAGGTGTTCTTTCTGCTAATGCGCGGTCGATATGACCGATTGGCCGCCCACATGATTAACCTCAACAAAACGTTCGCCAGCGATGCCGACGCCATTGCTCTCTTACGCCGACGCACCCAGCGTATACCCGTTGCGGTCAGCGATTAGGTCCAGCCTTTTCAGGACTCGCTACCCTACTCAGGAAAGCCAGACTTTATCATAGTTCATGATTGCCCAGGTACCGGATAGAGTGCCTGGTTAAACGGTCATTTGTCCGTAGTAAGCGGTTACTCTGTTGGTTATTAGAACGATATTTAGTGCATTGCCCCTGATATTCAGCGTATAACGCCGGATACGCCACCCTTTGGGTAAGAGCGTCGGCTGGGTAGAGGGGCAATCGGATTCACTTCACAAAAAACACGCTTGTGTTGAGCAGTCAATCAGGCAAATTCCCTTACAAGTATGTATCTTACTCAGGTCAGTAATCGGCAACAGGAAGCTGATTTTCTGGACGTGCATAACCAAATCAACAAGGACAACCCGACCTGGATCAGGCCCTTAAACAAGGACATTCGCGCCGTTTTTGATCCCCGCCAGAACAAAGCTTTCCGGAACGGGGAGGCAACCCGGTGGCTGCTGCAAACGGATACCGGAAGAACAATTGGCCGGATAGCCGCGTTTGTCAACCACCGCTACCGAAACAAAGGCGACGACGTTCGGGTGGGAGGAGTTGGTTTTTTTGACTGCATCGACGATCAGCGGGCCGCCGGCAGCCTGTTTGACGGCGCCAAACAATGGCTGCGGGAGCGGGGCATGGAAGCGATGGACGGCCCCATTAATTTTGGCGAGCGCGACAAGTGGTGGGGACTGCTGGTAGCGGGCTTTGAGTCGCCCCTTTACCTGATGAACTACAATCCGCCCTATTACCAGCGGCTGTTCGACGCGTACGGCTTCAAAAACTTTTATAACCAGATCTGCTGGAAAATGACCGTGGGGTCTGAATCGGCTCAGTTGGCCCCTAAATTCTACACCGCACACCAGACTTTTGCCGACAACCCGGATGTCAGGGCTGAACACCTGACAAAAGCCCGGCTGCGTAAGTACGCCACCGATTTCAGCACGGTTTACAACCAGGCATGGGCTAAACATGAAGGAAACAAGCAAATAGGCGACGAGCAGGCTTACCGGCTGTTTAAAACAATGGCTCCCGTTCTGGACGAGCGGCTCATCTGGTTCGTATACTACAAAGACGTGCCGGTAGCCATGTGGCTCAACATCCCGGACCTGAACCAGATTATAGCTCACCTTGGGGGCAAATTTAACGGTTGGGCCAAGCTCAAATTTCTGTTGCTCAGGCGGCTTGGCGTGTGTACCCGATTTGTGGGGTTAGCCTATGGCATCGTCCCTGAGTTTCAGGGAAGCGGCATTGACTATTTTATGATCGTTGAAGCCGAAAAGGTGATAAAAGCGGCTACCCGCTATAAAGAAGTAGAATTGCAGTGGCAGGGCGACTTTAACCCCAAGATGCTGAATATATCCCGCAACTTAGGGGCCCAGCAAAATCGGTTGCTGGTGACGTACCGCCACCTGTTCGACCCCGAAAAACCGTTTCACCGGCACCCTGTTATTCTTTAACGCCGGGCGACTCCTGTCAACCACAACCGGTCGGGTTCGTTTGGCAGCCTGTAGGTCGGCAACAGGCATGCGTGGAAGGGGTAGCTACCATTCGTATTCGTCAGCCGGAAAACACCACCGGGACAGGGGCATCAGTAGGGATGATTCTATTGCTGGTGGGGCTGACCGGCGGAACAACCCAGCGGGCGTACTGGTGTTCGTGTTTTTCTGGCTGCTGGGTAAGCTGGTGAACAAAATTATCAATAAAGTGGCCGTACGGAGCGACGCCATCGACGATATGCTGGCCAACTTGGTCAGTTTTCATCAGGCGCTGGGCGAAGGCTCACGAACGCTGATGGACCGCATTGCCGATCTGTTGCGCCACATCGAATTTGTTGGTCAGCATCCCGACAACCCGGTCATGCAGGCCTTGGCGTTCTATCAGCAGAAGGGAGGTCATATCAGTAGCCTTGGGAAAGCCGATGAGCTACCGACCGATTTTTTAAGCCGCGAAGAGCGAAAAGCCGTGCTGGGTGAGGAGGTTGATTTTGCCCTGTATCGAACGCTGCTGGCCCGCTCGGTGCTGGACGATCTAAAAGGGGGCCGCATTACGGTGGCCACTTCGCACACGTATCAAGCCTTCGAAGATTACCTGATTGACGAGATCACCTGGCAGGCCCAGAAACAAACGCTGCTGGAGCGGGCTGGCCTACGGCATTTAGAAAGCTGGTCGACGGTTAAAGAGGACTTGGAAAAGGCGCTGCAAGCGCAGATGGGCCAAACCATTGACGCCATCAGCGCTGGGGGAACCTGTTCGTGCGCCCACGTAAGAAGGGTGGACTGCGTTTTGTGACACCCAAGAAAGACACGCCTACTCCGGTGAGCAGTTTCTATCCCCACGAGTACTACGTGTCCATCTTCGAGCGGGGCCGCCCGTGCTGTGCTGCACACGGTCAACCCCTATTGTGGTTTTACTAATGCGCTGACCCATCGCATGGATCACACCCATCAACCGTTACTACCCAATACCGTTAATTTTGCCACCCTGATTGGCTGGGACGGTCGGCCGCTGCCGTTGTAATCTGGGTTTGCACCACATGGCCAAGACCTCATCGGTGCCCATCAAGGAACTCGAACGGGCCACCAACTGGTACTTTTCAGCCCAGAACCTACTGGCTGCCAACGACCGCGTAATGGCCCTGATGAATCAACTACCCATCGCCGGGCGGCTGCGCGAGCAGGAAGTCGTGTACCGCTCAGTCTCGGACGGCCAGAAGTACACGCTGGCCTTGGACTCCACCCACGCCACCTACTCAGCCAAGTATTTTGGCAAGGACAAAGGCATTACCATCTACAGTTTTATTAGTGAGCACTATCCGGTCTTTTACACGACCGTATTTTCGTCGGGCGACTACGAAGCCTGGTACGTGCTGGACGGCCTGTTGCACAACGCCCTGAGTATGCCCAGCGAGCCGATCCACTCGACGGATACCCACGGGGTAACGGATTTGAATTTTGTCCTAACTCATCTATTGGGCATGGCCTTTCAACCACGCATCAAGGCCTTCCACCGGGCCACCCTCTACGGAATGCCGGGCATACTATTGGAAGTGCCGGCCGACTTTGGATTCAAAAACGGCGGATTGGTCAATACCAAACTTATCGCTGAGCAGTGGGACACCATCCTGCGGCTGCTGGTAACGATTAAGCTCAATCACGCGCTACCATCGGCTCTGTTCCGGCGGCTGACCTCGTATGCCAACCAACATCCGCTGCACCGGGCACTGGTCGAGCTGGGCAAAATTGTGCGTACTACCTTCTTATTACAGTACATGCATGAGGATCAGACCCGGCAACGGGTGAATCACCAACTTGTTGGAACATGCTGCGCATTACTCAGAAGCTGACCGAAGTTAGTCGAGCGGAACGCGAGGAAATTTTAGTGTCCTTAACAGACACCGCCCCCTTGAGCTGGAAGCACATCAATTTTCAGCCGGGCCATCGGAGCGGGCGAGTACGACTTCTCGGAAGATACACTCCGCAATATCGTCAACATCAATCTAAACAAGATTTTAAGTGAGGAGGAGATTAGGACATAACACGCTGTAAATTAATAGTTTACCTATCTTTGGTGGGGCATTTCGTACGAATGTTGGCTACCCCCTTAAACACGTAAACACAAGACTACAAACAGTTGACATTTAGAAACTTATCGAACTACGGCTAATTTTCCGGCTACGCCTTCGGTGCCATCGGCTGTGACGACCACAATCATGTATACGCCCGTTTGCGCGGGTCGGTTTCGGTAGTCGCGCAGGTTCCAGGTGGCCGTGCCACCCTGCGACTGAGTTTCGTAAACCAACTGCCCACCCGAATCCAGCACTTTCACTGTTGCGTTATCGGTCAGGCCGTTGATGCCGACCGTACCGCTGAAGTCCGGCCGGACGGGATTAGGAAAAATGGTCAGGTTGCTGAGCGCTTCGGCTGGTTCAGTCGCCGGACCTTGGTACGATAAAATTCCGTTACTGCGGTCGGAAGGCCGCACCCCCGACGATCCGGTTTGGATGAATACACGGCCACTGACCGGCTCAATGGCTACTGCCTGGATACCGTTACTGGGTAGTGGACTGTTGTCGGCCGTGAAGCTGTCGAGCAACTGCGACCCGTCGGGCGCTACGCGGTACAGGCCCGTTCGGGTGCCGATCCACTTCCGGTTGCCACCATCAACGGCAATGCTCGTAACAACCTCGTTCGTCAGCAACTGTTGGCTATTCAGCAGGGGCGGCTGCGCGTCGATAGCGATATCAAAGGCACCCGCCGGATTGTCGAACACGGTTGGACCCAGATCGGTGCCGACCCAGATCGCTCCGGTGCGGTCTTTAACCAGCGCCCGAACACTGCTCGTGAGCAAACCACCCTCCCCGCGCAGGGTACCCAACGAACGGCTGCGGTTAGTGGCTGGGTCAAACACCAGCAGGCCCGCGCTTCCGTCGAGCCGGAGCCACAGGAAGCCGTTGTCGTCGGGAACAACCTGCGCAATAGTGCGTCGCGTAACGACCGGGAACGACTGAAACGTGCCGTCGGGTCGCCGAACGTGCAACGTGGCCTGCCGGGCGTTAGCGCCAGCCGTCGTAATCCATAAATTACCGTTGATATCCGTTGCCAAACTGCTGATGAAAGGACCCACGGTCGCCGGTAGCGCGATTGATGCAGGCGCTTGCCCATCGGCCTGACTCCACAAACCGCCCCCAAAACTGCCTGCGTACAACCGTTGCTCCGTCGGTAGATAAACCGCCGAATTGAACCCACGATCCAGGCCAGGTACCAGGCTGCTTTGCCAGCGGCCATCCGGCACGGCAAACGTTTCGGCCGGGGGTTGACCCGGAACTGGCAACTGCGCGTCCTGCGCACCACTGGGTAAGGTAACGAGCCGGTTTGCGTAGGTGTACAGGCGGTTAAACGAATCCTGCGTCGGTCCTTCGGGTGCGATGCGTTCAAATGTGCCTGCGCTGCCCGCCAACAAACCATTTTGCTCGTCGGCTACCCAAACGCGGTTTCCATCGGCAACGACTTCGCGCGGACTGGTCAGTAGCGAACCGGTAAACGAATTACTGCCGGGCAGCGTAATGATCTGATTCGTAGCCAGAATAAATTCCGTTTCTGCCCCGGAAAATTGACGGATAAGTGAACTTGTCAGCGCCTGCGTCAGCACCCATCGACCCGACTGCCGTTCGTAGATTCCCTGCCCGTTCACCGTTGTTGACAGCCGCCCCTGACTCGCTGTAATGGACTCGGTTTGCAAACCCGGTCCGATTAAAACGCGCCAGTTGGCGGGATCGGCGATGTTGACAGCAGGCGCGAACCGAATGGCCTGTATCCGTCGACCGGTTTCAATAGTACTCGGTGGAGCCGTCAGGGCATACAGACTATCAGCGGTAGCGGCTGTCTGATAAATGGGCCGGGGCGAACCGTCGGACCGCTGGCTAAAGTACGTATCCCTGATTTCGTTTCTAACAACATCCAGCACGACCACCCCAAAATCGGTGCTGAGGTAGGCGTTATTTCCGATTCGGTTAATGTGATTGATGCCGCGCGAAGCGGGCAGGTTGGGAGCCGTGACGATGGTATTGAGGTTGAGCACGCTGCCCGGTTCGCCGGTGGGCGAAAGGGTCATGAAATCCAGATTGCCGCTGCGGTAGGCGATGAGCAACCGGTTTTGATCGGCGAGATAGACTAACCGGCTGATGCCAACATCGGTTAGTCCGGGCTGCGACGGATTCGTTCGTTTGCTGAGCGTGGTGGTTTCGCCAGTAGTTTTGTCGTAGTAGAAAAATCCGTTCTGCGTGGCCGCATAAACTTTAGGGCCGACCACCGCCACCGACTGCCCCAATCGGTAGCTAACGTGCGACTGCCAAGAGTTAAGCTGCCCTAATGATGAATGATGAATGATGAATGATAATACCGAGCCGAGCAACCACGCTGCTTTACCCATGCAAAATTTTATTTTACCGCTTCGGCCGGTACGCCGGAGGGGGACCGATTCATCATTCATTACCCGTCTCATTCTCATACACCCACTCACGCCGACCCGCTTCGGGGCCGAGGTTGAAACAGCGTCGGCAGCGGGCTTCGTAGCTGTCGGTTTCGCCCAGTAGCACACGTTCCTGCGACGGAACCAATCGGTAAGAATACTGCGCAATGTCGCCACAGACAACACAAATGGCGTGAACTTTAGTTACGAACTCGGCAACGGACATTAACTGAGGCATATAGCCGAACGGTTGCCCGGCAAAGTCCATGTCTAACCCGGCCACGATAACGCGCTGTCCCTGATCGGCTAATGTGTTGCAGACATCGACAATCTCTTTGTCAAAAAACTGGGCTTCATCAATGCCAACTACGTCGCAATTTCCGGCCAGATTCACAATTTGGCCTGCCGTTTGCACGGGTGTCGATTGAATGGTCAGGGCGGAGTGAGAAACGATATTCTGGTCATCGTAGCGGGTGTCGAGGGCGGGTTTGAAGATCTGAACGTTGAGTTTGGCGATGCGGGCACGGGTTAGCCGCCGGATGAGTTCCTCGGTTTTGCCGGAGAACATCGACCCGCAGATCAATTCGATCCAGCCAGTGCGGAGGTGGGGCGGTTCGCGCCGTCGGGAAGGTTCAATAAACATTTTTTGATTTACGTACGGTCAAAAAGCGGTTTGATTCCGAAAACTATATATTTACAAATCAAAGACTTTTCCCAATGTCGAACAAGTTTAACGCCAACGCGCTCACCGAATACAGCAAGTCCTACGCCCGTCGGACCGCTGCCGATTTTTACCAGCATCACTCGGCAATCACGGGTCAACAACTGCTGTCACTATCCGCCATTAGTCAGATCAATCTGTTTGTTGTCAGCAACTTATTCCACAAGTGGCGGGGCGACGCCGAGAAGTTTCGCAGTCCGTATTTCGACTTCACAAATGCTGAGGTTCAGGAAGCGCTGGAAAATTTCATGAACGTCGTCTCGCAGCACATTTGCGTCCGGCGCGAACACCTCGAACCGCTGCTGGCCGAGGCAACCCGAAAAACGATTATTCTGATCTTTGATCCACGGGCGTACTTCGACGAGGTGCTGCGGGCACAACCTGAATTCACGCTGACGGCCGACGCGCTCAAACAAATTACGCGCTACACCAAAATTAACCAGTTTATCCCAGCGCACATCACGCAGCGCATGAACGGCAAGCCATTCCTGTACGCTAATCAGGCACTGGGCTACTTGGACGAAGCCCTTACGCAACGCGGCCATGAACTGGAGCATTACGATAAATTTGTGGAACTATTCTCCCAGAAAGTGCCAATGGACGTGTCGGCTTTGTTGCGCAGCCACGTCCCCGATAGCATTCCACACGCGCCCAGCCGGTCGTTCTTCGACACGGTGACTGAACCAGCCGTTCCGCCCGCGCCGTTGGTACCAGCCGACGCTACCCCGGCCGATGACACCCCCGCCGTGCCGCCACAAGCCGACCCTATATCAACCCCCATTGTAGCCATCGCATCGACGAATACGCCGACTCTGGAGCAGAAAACGCCCCCTTCAGATCGTTCTACCGATGAATCGGGCGGTGGGGGTCCCCTGTTCCTAAGCGGTAATGAGTCCGGCCCGGAACCAGTTGCGCCAACTGCTCAGCCGTCCCAATTGCAGACGGGAGCAATTTCTCAACTAGCGACTGCCAGCCCGGAGCGCGAGCCGGTTGCTGCGTCGTCCGAACCCCACCCGGTGCCTACGTTGAACGATACGCTGCGGGAAGCGGCTTCGATTGAGCCGGAGACCGTTGCAGAAACATTCACCAGGGCACCCATCGACAGTGTCGCCCGGAGCATCTCGCTGAACCAGAAGTTTCGGTTCATCAACCAGCTATTCAACGGTAACTCAAGTGCTTATAATCAGGCTATCGAAGAAATTGACTCGTTAGACAACTACGGTCAGGCACTCGACCTGATTTCGTACCGGTACGCTTCGCAGTACGTCTGGGATACGAGCAGCGACGAGGTGAGCGAACTGGTTGAAATTTTGAAACGACGATTTACCTAACGAATAGTAGCCCGAACGGCCACGTCCGGGAGATAAATCAGAGATGGATAGTATCTAAATACGAACACTCGGTATACATAATACGTTGAAACGCTTATCTTCGGCCAAATTAGGTGCTCCGATTCATATCGCAGCATTCCGTAACTTGATTGAAGAAGACTGTGCGTACTCTTTTTGTGCTGGCCGTGGTTGGATTGCTTGCTGCCCTACCGGCTTTCTCTCAGCGTCAGCCTGTCACCCGTCGTAACGCGGATGCCATCAGTCAGTCGATTCAGGATTTGTTTCCAGTTCAGACCGAAGGCATCGACTACGAAGCGGTTTTTGATGCCCTCACTCAACTCTACGCCAACCCGCTGGACCTGAATCGGGCTACCCGCGACGAACTGTCGGCGACGTATCTGCTTACCGAACGGCAGTTGAGCAGTTTAACCACCTACCGCGCCGAGTATGGTGACCTGCTTTCCATTTACGAGCTTCAGGCCGTGCCCAACTTCGACGGGCCGACGATTCGGCGACTGCTGCCGTTCGTGACGGTGGCGGAAAACTCCCGGCTATTTGGGGCGCTGCCCACCCCAACTGACAACTACCTGATTGTCCGCTACGAGCGTACTATTGAGCAACAAAAAGGTTTTTCCGAGGCTAATCCTGACAAGAAAGGAACTTTGCCCACCCGCTATACCGGAAACCCCGGTCAGTGGTACGCCCGCTACCGGTACAGTCGTCCCCGCGCGTTTAGTGTAGGCCTGACTATGGAGCAGGACCCCGGCGAGGTACCAGGCTGGCAACCGAAGAAGCGTCGCTACGGGGCCGACTACGTATCGGTTCACGCACAGGTGCAAAACCGGGGGCGCTGGCGGAACATTCTCCTCGGCGATTACCAGATGCAAATTGGTCAGGGTTTAGTGCTGTCGGCGGGGTTTGTGCTGGGCAAGAGCGCCGAAACCGTGCAAACCGTTCGTCGGCCGACGCTGGGTGCGCGGCCCTACACGTCGCTCACCGAGTATGGCTACTTCCGGGGTGCAACGGCCACCTACGCCTTGCACCCTAACATCGACGTAACACTACTGGCATCAAGACTTCGGCGCGATGCCAACACAACTGCAGACGTGACCGAGGGAATCGTAGCCACATCGCTGCAAACGTCGGGACTGCACCGCACCCCGTCCGAGATGGGCGATCAGGGTAGTCTGCACGAAACCAATCTCGGAGCGCACGTGCTCTACCACAATCGGCAGCAAGGGCAAATTGGCCTGACCGTACTGCAAACGACATTCGACGCGTATTACCGCAAGCGTGATTTGGCTTACAATCGGTATGAGTTTACGGGAAAGCAGAACCTTGTGATCGGGCTGCACGGCGGCTACGTTTGGCGAAACTGGAATCTGTTTGGCGAGATGGCCCGGAGTGGTGGGTCCCAGACCAATTCGGGTGGCATCGGCGCGGTGGCGGGTGTGCTGGGTAGCCTAACCAAAAAAGTAGATGTAGCCTTAGCTGTCCGGCATTACGACCGGAATTTCCACAGTTTCTACGCCAATGCCTTCAGCGAAGGGAGCCGCAACAGCAACGAGACCGGTGCGTATCTGGGTCTCAAATACACCGTTTACCGCCAGATTACGCTCGGCGGGTTTGTGGATGTGTATCGCTTCCCGTGGTGGAAATATTTAGTCGATGCGCCCTCAGCCGGATTCGATTACCTGCTCCAGGCCCGCTACACGCCCAATCGAAAAACGGCTTTCTACGCGGTGTACCACGAAGAGCATAAAGAGAAAAATTTGCCTGCTTCAGTGAGCAAAACCAAAGCCGTTGTGGGAACCGTCCGCCAAACTGTAGCACTGAACGCTGATTATGTGCCGATTCATGGGCTGTCGCTGCGGTCGCGGGTGCAGTGGGGTAGCTTTGCATACCAGAGCCAGTCGGCGTCGCGCGGGTTCGCCCTGGTTCAGGATGCCACGCTCGACTACAAGAAACTAAGCCTGAGTGGGCGCGTGGCCCTGTTCGGAACGGATGATTATGATAGTCGGCAGTACGTTTACGAACGCGACGTGCTCTACGCGTTTTCGTTTCCAGCCTACTTCAACCGGGGCGTCCGGCATTACCTGCTGGCGCAGTATAATCTGAGCCGTCACCTCGATTTGTGGGTGCGCTGGGCCAGAACCGACTACACCAACGTCGAAACCGTTGGCTCCAGCCTCGACGAGATCGGCAAGCCCCACAAATCGGAAGTAAAAGTACAGGCACGGTGGCGGTTCTAAGGATAAGGCTCGATGTACGTTTCCCGAAAATTTCACAATTTCACGGTCGATACCTCATCCCATAATCAACCACAACATGGGCTTTATCCAGCCGATTGGCACCCTCGACCGGACGATTACCAAAACGGCCATCGTTAGCCTCGCCAACGATCACGCCAATCAGATTATCGACGGCGGCAACTACGATCTGCTCAAGACGTACGTTGAGATGAAGCGGTATGAGCTATATATCAAAACAATTATCAACAAACTCAAAACCGCATCGGCGTATCAGGCGCGGGTAATGCGCGAAGAAGATCAGCGACCGGCCTCGTTGCCCGGACAGGAAACTCCCGACGATACCGGGTCGATGACCAATCTGCCCGCTTTGACGCCAATGGATGGCGAAGGTGATTATGCCGATTCGCAGGGTGTGGTACGTCAGAACACGATTCAGTACGCCAGTGCCAGCGTCCAGATTACCAAGCGCACTACGTATGACTTTACGCAGGACGCCGAATGGAACCGCATCACCAACGAAATTGCTGCGCTGAAAACAGAGTTAAAGAAGCGGGAAGAGTTTTTGAAAAAACAAGCGGACACCCCCGCTGTAGTGAGCGAGAACATTGCCGTTCGGTTGTAAGTACGGCCTATCTTTGCCCTTTCATTGATTCCAATCGCATGGCTCACTACGGCTATTTCAATGGCACCGTTGCCCCCGTCGATCAATTGTCCATTGGCACAGCCGACCTTGGTTTGCTCCGGGGCTACGGCCTGTTCGACTACTTCCTGACCTACAACGGGCGGCCGTTCCAATGGGACTGGTACTGGGAGCGGTTCCAAAACTCGGCATCGCGGATGCACCTGCCATTGCCACTCGGTAAAGATGAGACGTACGCCGTTCTGATGGATTTAATGGAGCGTGGTGGCGGGGTTGCGTTCGACACGGCATTTCGATTTGTGCTGACGGGTGGCTACTCGGCCGACAGCATCAGCGTCGAACGGCCCAACCTGCTAATTCTCACCGAAGCCATTCATCCCGTGCCACCGGTGCAGTATCAGCAGGGAATCAAGGTGATCCTGGACGATTACGTTCGGGAAATGGCCGAGGTGAAAAGCACGGATTATAAACGCGTTATCCTGATGGCCGAAGCGATTCGGGCGGCCGGGGCGTCGGACTTGCTGTATCAGAAAGGGGGCGAAATCAGCGAACTAAGCCGGAGCAACTTTTTTCTCGTCAAAGGCAACCGGCTCATCACGTCCGACCGGCACATTCTGCACGGCATCACCCGCCGAACGGTCATGCAACTGGCGCAGACCGAATTGACAGTTGAAGAGCGGCCGGTGTTACTCTCCGAACTCTATGATGCCGATGAAGCCTTCACCACCAGCTCGACCAAGAAAGTGCTGCCTATCACTCAGATCGGCGAACTTACCATCGGCGACGGGCACGTTGGCCCCACTTCCCGATTTCTGCTGGAGCGCTTCAATGCTTTGATCGAAGCGTGGTAAGGAGCGACAAGTCAATGGTATCGGCGTACTTCTTTATGACCGCCTGGGTGATGGTTTCTTCCTGTCCGATCCGACCAATGCAGGGTAAACTTGTGTAGTTCAGCACAAACGTCTCCGTTGCTGGAACGGCTGGACCGTTGAAAATAAGGCCTAAAATTGGAATGGTTCGGCTCCGGCATGCTTCGACTGACAAGAGCGTGTGGTTAATGCTGCCCAGATAATTACGGGAAATTAATGCCACCGGCAGACCTGACTGCGCGACCCAGTCGATGGTCAGATCGTGGTCGTTGAGTGGCACCATCAGCCCACCGGCCAGTTCAATAACTAACGTATTGTCGGTTTGGGGAGCCCTGATACCGTCTAATTCAATCCGTACACCATCGAGTTCGGCGGCTGCGTGGGGCGACAGCGGCTGCGTCAGCCGGTACGCTTCCGGGTGGAAACGGGTGACTGGATTGCTCACCAACCGACGTACTGTCTCCGTGTCCGAGTCGATTAGTGACCCTGATTGAATAGGTTTCCAATAATCCGCTTTCAGGGCTTCCACCAACACGGCCGATGCAACCGTCTTACCAACTTCGGTACCGATACCGGCCACGATTAGATGCAGTGGTTCCCTCATGGGATTAGTTCGATTTCGCTCAAAAAGGCAATCAGTTGGTCAATTTCGGCTTCGGTATTGTTGGCATGAACGCAAATGCGCAGCCGTTCCAGACCGGCCGGAACGGTGGGGCTGAGGATGGCCCGAACGTCAAAACCGGCGTTTTGTACAATTGCTGCCACCCGACGGGCGTTGTCATTACCGGGCACAATCAGGCATTGAATGGGCGACTGACTACTGGTCCAGGTGCGGCCGGGTAGTGCCCTGGCAATGCATTGCGGGAAATAGACAAGTCGATTCCAGAGTTGCTCGCGGGCGCTGGGATGCGTTTGCAGGTGTTCATGAGCGCAGCGAATGGCCAGCAGACTATGGGGTGGCAGGGCTGTTGAATAAATAAACGGCCGGGCAAAGTTGATGAGGTAATCGCGCAGTACGGCCGGGCCAACGACAGCCGCGCCATGAACGCCCAGTGCTTTTCCGAATGTGTGAACCCGCGCAAAAACGCGGTCCTGCAAACCCAGCGCCACGGTTAAGCCCTCGCCAGTGGGTCCATAAATGCCCGTTGCGTGTGCTTCGTCCACGATAAGGGCCGCGCCGTAGTGGTCGCACAGGTCCGCCATCTCCCGCAATGGAGCCACGTCGCCATCCATCGAATAGACTGATTCGACCGCCACAAACACCTGTCCCGGCGCTTGCAAACTGACTTCCTGACAAAGTTGGTCGGCGAGGTCAGCGAGGTCGTTGTGGCGAAATCGACGCCGGGTAGCATAGCTGAGCCGGGCACCATCAATCGTACTGGCGTGAACGAGTTCGTCGGTCAGGAGCGTGTCACCCACTTTCGGCAGGCAGGCCAGCAGACCAAGGTTGGCGTCGTAACCGGAATTAAACAACAACGCCGTTTCAGCCTGATAAAACAAGGCCAGTTCCTGCTCAACCTCATTAGCTAATTCCGAATGGCCCGCGAGAAGCCGGGAGCCAGTTGCGCCCGTTTGCAGGGCTATTTCATCAGTGTTCGCCCGCTGAATTGCCGCCCGAAGCTCGGTCGAGTGGGCAAATCCGAGGTAGTCGTTCGAACAGAAATCAATTAGATTGTCAGCGGTTCGGAGTTGACGCAACAGGCCGGATTGCTGGCGGGTAGTCAACCGATCTGATAACACATTGCATACGCTTTTTAGCCGTGTGGTCATGTAACCTGAGTGTAATATAGCCTATAAACAGACTTGTTATTGGAAGAGAGCATTAGAAGAAATGTGAATAAACTACTGGTTATCCACACCTGGTTTGTGGATAACTAATTGGACATCTGACTTATCCTATATAAAATGATTAAATGGTGCTAAAAGCGCAAAACTTACGCCTTACTCAATTGGTTACGGGCTGACATTCAGGACAATCTTGCCAAATTGCTTTCCTTCATCCATCCGGCGCAAAGCCAGTTCGGCATCGGCTAATGGAAACGTTTCGTCAACGACGGGTATCATTTTTTTAGCCGTGACGAAGGCAATCATGTCGGTAAACTCACGTTCGGTTCCCATCGTCGATCCAAAGATCGCTAACTGCTTGAAGAATACTTTCGGCGGAGCGATGTCCGTCAGATTGCCGGTGGTGCCGCCAAACAGAGCAATCCGCCCACCCGGTGCGGCTACGTCAATTAATTTAGCGAAACCCGCTCCACCCGCGCTGTCGATGATAACATCAAAATAGCCCCGGGCTGGATGGCCCGTACGACCACCGCCCGTTTTGGTTATGAGCGTTTTCGCCCAATCCGGTTCGCGGTAGTTGACGCCCCCCGTGGCACCGAGTGCCTGCGCGTTGGCAAGCTTCTCATCCGACCCAGACGTTACCCAAACTTCGGCTCCGCCCCCCACAGCAAATTGCAGCGCAAACAAGGCCGCACCACCACCAATGCCGGTAATCAGGACTTTTTCGGGCGTTTGCGTACCCGTTGTGTGCAGGCCCGCCCGCGTCATGAGCGCTCGCCAGGCCGTTAGGCCCGCTAATGGCAACGCAGCCGCCTGCGCAAAGGTTAGATGCGTCGGTTTGTGATGGATGTATTTCGCTGGTACGGCTACGTACTCTGCAAACGTCCCGTTATCGGGCATACCGAGAATTTTGAAATCCGATCCGTAAAAATTTGGGTTAGCGCCCCAGTTGAGTGAGCAATTAATAATGACCTCCCGGCCCCGCCATACTGGATCGACGCCCTCGCCAACGTTCGCCACAACGCCCGCCCCGTCGGACCCCAGAATGACGGGAAGTTTGACGCCGGGGTACATGCCTTTCTGAATGAAGACGTCCCGGTGATTAAGCGCAGCCGCCCGGATGTTCACCAGCACTTCGCCGGGTCCGGGCGTCGGCGTCGGTGCGTCGGTGAACTGAACGGGCTGATGCGTTTCGGCAAGAAGAATGGCTTTCATAGTGGAAGAGCGAATGAGTGAAAGAGTGAATCGGTACGCCGAAGCGGAGTGAATAGCCTACTTTTGTCTTGCTTCCAGCCATATCTGTTGACCATCCGGCACGACAAAGGACCGCAATATGATTCGATTTTTCAACGAGGACGTACCGTATAAACTACCTCAAAAGCAGGTGACGCGCCAGTGGCTTAAACAGCAGGCCGAACGCGAAGGTTATGCCGTGGGTGAGCTAAATTATATCTTCTGCTCCGATGAGTACCTCCTGCAAGTTAACCGCGAGCACTTACAGCACGATTATTACACCGACATTATTACGTTTGACACGAGCGAAGACGAAGGTCGGATTGAGGGCGACATTTTCATCAGTGTCGACCGCGTGACGGATAACGCAACGCAGTTGGGTGTCCCGGCCGACGGAGAGATGCGCCGGGTATTGGCCCACGGGTTGCTCCATCTTTGTGGTTACGGCGACAAATCCGACGATGATGTTGTGCTAATGCGGGCAAAAGAAGAGGGCTGGTTAGAAAAATGGTGACAACTACTTTCTACACGAGTCAACTAAGTCAACCAACATTCACTAAATCAGATTGGTATTATGGGCAAGTTCGTAATTTCTACCCGCAAAAACGGAGAATTTCAGTTCAACCTGAAAGCCGGTAACGGGCAGGTTATTTTAACCAGTGAAGGCTATTCATCGCAGAGTGGCTGCACGAACGGTGTCGAGTCGGTGAAGAAAAACGCGCCCGACGATGCCCGTTACGAACGCACCACGACCAACGCGGGTAAATTCCGATTCAACCTCAAAGCGGCTAACGGACAGGTCATTGGTAGTAGCGAAACGTACGAAAGCGAAAGCGGCCGCGAAAATGGGATCGAATCAGTAAAGAAAAACGCCCCCGATGCCGAAGTAGAAGCCGAGTAACCCCGTAATGAGCAGCCAGCAGTTAATGCGAGCGTATCTGTTCACTGCTGGCTGCTCACTGATACCTGTTTAGAACCACTCGTTTTTCATCTCTACCGTCACCCGGTCGTTCGACTGCAACCGCTGCGATAGCCCGTGGACCTTCACTAACTCGTATTCGTAAAAATACCGGGTGGCCATCAGCTTGCCGTAGTAGAAATGAGGATCATCACCGTCAGCAATAGGTAAAGCGGCCGTTGCTACCGTGGCCTGCCGGAGCCACTGCCACGCCAGCGTAACGATGCCGAACAGCTCCAAATACAGCGTCGCGTCGGACAAAAAGGCTTCGTGATTAATGGGAGCTAAGCTAAGCAGGTGCTTAGTAACGGCATCTAACCGGTTCAGCGCGGTTGTAAGCTGGTTGGTGAGTGGCAGTAGTTCGGAGTGTTGACGGGCACCGTCCAGATCGGTTTGAATGGCGGTCATTAGCAGTTGAACCGCCCGGCCGTTGTGCATGGTGACTTTGCGGCCCAGTAGATCCAGCCCGTGAATACCCGTGGTGCCTTCATGGATGGGGTGAATGCGGGCCTCGCGGTAAAACTGCTCCACCGGAAAATCGGTCGTGTAACCCGCCCCACCCAAAATCTGCACAGCCGCGCTCGTAGTCAGGGTTCCCATCTCGGATGGGTACGATTTAGCAATTGGTGTCAGCAAATCCAGCAGCAGAACCGCATCGGCTTTCGCCTGCCCTTCCCCCGCGTGCGCAACGTCGGAGAGGTAGCTACAATACAGCAACAGCCCCAGCGACCCCTCCAGTACCGATTTCTGGAACAGCAGCATCCGCTTCACGTCAGCATGGCGAATGATTGGTGTTTGGGGCAGAGCCGCATTTTTTTCGGTAATGTGGCGTCCCTGCGGGCGTTCGCGGGCGTATTCGAGCGATGCGTAGTAGGCGGCCGTGCCGATTGACACGGCGTTCATGCCAACGCCAACGCGGGCTTCGTTCATCATCTGGAACATGTAGCGCAGCCCCTGATGCGGTTCGCCGACGAGGTAACCCACTGTTCCGTCGTTGGAGCCAACCATCAGGTGGGCAATGGGAGCACCTTTGTAGCCCATTTTGTGATATACGCCCGCCGTTAGTACGTCGTTGTCAACGAGTACGTTGCCCTCCAGCCGTTTCTGCGGTACAGCGAAAAGTGAGATACCTTTAGCGCCAGCGGGTCCACCTTTAATTTTGGCCAGCATCAGATGCACCACGTTTTCGACCGCGTCGTGATCGCCCGCCGAGATATAAATTTTCTGACCTCGAATCTGGTAGGCACTGGGTGAATCCACCGCACCGGCGTACCGGCCAGGTTCGTCAATTGGTTCGGCCGAGGTGCTGATGTCGGAGAGCGACGACCCGGCGTCGGGTTCGGTGAGCGCCATCGTTCCCTGCCAGCGACCGGCGTACATGTTGGGCGTGAAACGCTCGACTAATTCCGGCGACCCAAACGAGCGCAGCAGGTTGGCCGCGCCGGTGGTCAAAAACGGAAACACGCTGGCCGAATAATTAGCTGCGCCAAACACAAACGTGGCTGCGTTCATGATCGTGGCCGGAAGCTGCTGCCCGCCCTCGTCGTAACTGAACGGCGCGTTGATCCAGCCATCATCGCCAAATTTGCGGATGATGGACCCCATCTGCCGATGCACCCGGATTTTGCCATCCACGAGCTGCGGTTCGTCGCGGTCCATCACCGTCAGCAGGGGTTTGAGCAGCGTCTCGCCGATCTGCCCGGCCGCATCCAGCACCATCTCGAACGACTCGCGGTCGTGGTCGGCGAAGTACGGAAACTGCGTCAGGCGCTCGGCGTCGAGGACTTCATAGAGGTGGAAACGCAGGTCACGGGGAGAATAGAATTGGTTGGCCATGCTTTGATTGATTGTAGCAGTGGATACATCAATTGGGAATCCACAAACGATACATTATTAGTTAATTCACCCCGCCGTCAGCCCCCCGTCCATTTGAATGGCCTGGCCGGTGCAGAACGCGTTTTCGTCGGAGCAGAGCCACAAAATAGCTTGGGCAATCTCCTCCGGCTGACCAAACCGCCCAATGGGGATCACCCGGCGCATCCGATCTTCCATGCCGGGAGCCGTGTTGATGAGGCCGTCGACCATGGCCGAGTGCGTGTAAACCGGGCAAATGGCATTAACTCGGATATTCTGCCGGACGTATTCCAGCGCGGCTGTTTTCGTCAGGCCCAGCACGGCGTGTTTCGAGGCACTGTACGGCCCGCCCATCGGCATCCCACGTACCCCCGCAATGCTGGATACGTTCACTATTTTTCCGCCGGGATTCGCCTGCGCCAGCATCTGCCGAATTTGCGCCTGCATTCCGTAAAATACGCCACCTACGTTGATGGCCATCATCTGATCGAAGTCCTGAGAAGTTTGGTCCAGCAGCCGACCGAATTTGCCGCCGATTCCCGCGTTATTAATGCCAATATCTAACCGGCCGTACGTGTCGACGGTTTGCTGAATTGCGGTCTCGACCTGACCCGGATCAGCAACGTTACAGGTGACGTACGTGCACTCGCCCCCAGCGGCTTTGATTTGATTAACTGTTTCGTGCCCGCCCGCGTCGTTTATGTCGGAGACAATGATTTTAGCGCCCGCTTGGGCAAACGCAAGCGCCGTGGCCCGCCCAATTCCTGAACCGGCTCCGGTGATGAAGGCAATCTGGCTGGTAAAACTCGTCATGAAGGTGATTTTATATGTTGCCGAAAAATAGTGCTATTTTGTAGTTAAATAGTGGTTTTGTATGAACACAACCGTTCGTAATTACGTCTACGCTCTTGCGGTAGGGCTCATTTTATACTACGCAGCTTCTCTAACTTGGTGGGGTTGGCTCAACAAAGGCAACAGCCCGGCAAAAAGCGTAACGTATGAACGGGTAATCAGTCCTATAAACCGGATCAACACGAACGACGGGCGTGGTAATCTACTCGGTATTCAGCCGTGGATGGCGCCCGATGACTACCGCGATGGGCTACGTTTTCGGGAAAAACTCCATACGTATCTTCAAACGGCAAAAGACAGCGGACTGATCGTCCCCCAAAAAACGATTGTTATTTTCCCCGAATACCTTGGCACTTGGTTGGTCGCATCAGACGAGCCGAATCGGGTTTATACGTCCCAAACCGTGCAGGATGCGTTGACTACACTGGTGTTGGCGAGTCCTCTTAACTTCTGGAACGCCTACCGAAGTGCACCCGACGGCGTCACTGACAAAACGAAGTACGCCGTGTTTGCCATGAAAGCCCGTCAGATGGCCGAAGCGTATCAACTGGCGTTCGATATGCTGGCGGCTGAGTTTGCCGTGACAATCGTAGCTGGTTCCATTCTGCTGCCCGACCCAACAGTACAGGGCGGTAAATTAATCGTTGGTAAGGGGCCGCTTTACAATGTCTCGGCGGTTTTCCATCCCGACGGTCGGCTCGATCCGCAGTTGATCCGCAAGGTGTACCCCATCAATGACGAGCTGCCGTTTGTGTGCCCCACCAGCCCCGCCGATGTGCCGGTTTTCGATACGCCCGTTGGCAACTTGGGAGTGCTGGTCTGCGCCGACTCGTGGAATGCACCAGTCTACAAAACGTTGCGGCAGAAGGGGGCTACGCTGCTGGCGGTCCCATCGTACTCGGCGGGCGACGGCGTCTGGAAAACGGTCTGGCGCGGCTACAGCGGCACAAAAACACCCGCCGACGCCCGCGCCGACGTGGGGCGCATTACCGAGGGGCAAGCCTGGCTGGCGTATGCCATGGTGGGCCGCGCCACACCGGAAGCGGGCATCACTAAAGGGTTGAACGTGTTTCTACGAGGTAAGCTCTGGGATTTGGGCACCGATGGTACAACCCTCATTGTGAACGGTGAAACAGGTCCTAAATCGGTCCGGCGCGTGGATGGTGCCGCGCTGACGTGCCTATGGCTCTAACCTTCACCAAAAACGGCCACTGGGCGAGGAACCTGCTTGTTATGGAGTGATCGTCACCGTTCGTCCGGCCCGGTTCCGGGTGTTGAACACCTTCAGCTTCACGGGGCCGGTGGCCGCAATAGGTTCGGTATACACCGGGCTGGCCGGGGTGGGTTCGGTGCCGTCGGTGGTGTAGCGGATCGTCAGGCCCGGTAACTGCACGTTGGCCGCCACCTTGCCACCGATCAGCTTGGCCCCCGCCGTTGGAATTCGGTATTGAAATCCACCACCATATACGTCGAGCCGGGGCAGTTCGCGTTTGCCCACCGTGCTGATGAACTCAGACCAGGCCTGGCGGTAGAGCTGATCGCTTCTGGCCTGGTCGGTTTCAACGGCCCAGGCCGGGTCTTTGGCCCAGGCCCGTTCGGCCAACGCCAGCATCTTGGGCAGCAGTTTGTATTCCAGATCTTCCGGTGATTTGTTGGTTTCGGCCCAGAGCGGTCCCTCAATGCCCACGATGTTGGCCCTCCCTTTTTCGGTGAGCGGAACCCGGCCTTTGATAATCGACGGGTTGATCCGCTGGCCGGTCTGATCGTCTTTCAGATTGCGCAGGTAGTTGTAAGGAATAAAAGAAAACGGCTTTTCAATGTCGACGTAGCCGCCCCAGTACTGCCCCGGCTCGCCCGACGAACTGTTATAGGCCATATCCAGATACAGATGGGTAACCGCCGTCAGCACGACCTTGTAGCCCGCGTTGGCCATTCGGTAGGCGAGGTCTTCGGAGCCGGAACCGGGGCTGTTCAACCAGACATTAACCCTGAACTTTTGAGTCGCGTATGCCTCATTAGGCACCCAGACCGACTTGCCGTTCTGCGTCACTTTCCGCAGTCCGGCTTCTTCCCAACCCGACACAAACAGGCCCCGGCTCTTGAGAATCTGGTTGATCTTGCCGAAGTAGTACACCCACAATCCATTGGGCGATGCGGCCGACGGGTTGGTAGCGGCTAACCGACCAACGGCGGGCGATTTTGTCCAGACGCCAGCGGGCACCTCGTCGCCCCCGAGGTGGATTGTGTTTAGGGGTGCACCGGCTTCTTTGTACATGCTCCGCAGGTCGTCGATCACCCGCTCCATGAAGGTGTAGGTAGATGGCAGGGCCACGTCAATCACGTTATCCGTAAAACCCTGCACTGACTGGTAGACCGATTTGTCGCCCAGATCGTGCAACAGATACCGCTCGGCCTCGACCTTATTTCCGGCTTTTATCAGGCGGTTGTAGCGGGCATCCATTGCTCGCAGGGCGGCCCTGGCGTGACCCGGCGATTCAATTTCGGGAATTACCTCGATGTGGCGGTCGTGGGCGTATCGTAGAATTTCTATGAAGTCGGCCTTGCTGTAAAAGCCGGTTCCGGATGGGTTGTCGCCAGTAGGACCGGAGCCGTAGGCCGGAATGATGTTGGCCGATTCATTGGGGGCGTGCGCCCGTTTGGACCCCACCGCCGTCAGTTCGGGCAGCGACGGTATTTCGACACGCCAGCCTTCGTCGTCGCTGAAGTGCAGGTGTAGCACGTTAAGCTTGTACAAAGCCATCAGATTCAGCACTTTGAGCACTTCAGACTTAGGCTGAAAATTACGGGCTACGTCCAACAGCAGGGCGCGGTAACCAAAACGGGGTGCATCACGAATCACCAGACCGGGTAAGCTGACTGAACTCGGTTTGTCGGCCAGCATACTGGGCGGCATCAGCATCTGTATCGACTGAATGGCGTAAAACATACCCGCCCGCGTTGAGGCTGACACCTGAACGCTGGTCTGGTCAATGCGCAGTTCGTAGCCTTCGGGCGCCAGGGTCAGACTCTTACGAAGTGAAATAGTCCGGCCCGTCGCCCGCGGCTGAATAGTTGGTTTTTTGCCGACGATTGAACCTATCAGGTTAGCCAGCAGGTCTGCTTCCGGGCTAAACACACTATCGGCCACAAGGGTAACCTGATTATCTAATTGAAACGGCTGTTCCGTCGCCTGATACGAAACCGGAGTTGGAATTAGTTTCAGCAGCTTATCGTCGGCGACTGGCTGAATCAGGGCGTTCTGCTCAAAGATTCGTTCCGTTACCCGCCGGTCGGATTTTTCGAACTGGTTCGCCGGGTCGATGGTCAGCGCAATGGGAAATGCCTGCGCCAGTTTATTGTTGAAGACAAGGTAAAACCCAGCCGCGTAATCGGTAGCACTGCGAATTTTGCCCGACAGGAACGCTACCGTCGCCGACCCACCGGGCGGAATGGCTTTAAACGCCGGGCCGGGACTAAGGTAAAACAGATCGCCGTTGGCCGCCGTTACCCGCGCCACTGCTGCATCAAACGTGGCTGGGTCTCCGTCGTTGAAGTACAGCTTCCAGCCGGTGGCAGGCAGGGGCGCATTGCCGGTGTTGGTTAACGTCAGCGCCGAACGCGAACGGGGCTGACCGCGATAATTATTGTCGGCCAGCTTTAGGGTAATTGTCAGCGGCTTTGAGCTATTGACCGCTGACAGCGCACCCGATGGCGTTTGTCCGCAGGCCGTAAGCAAGGGTAGGCAAAGCACAAACAGACTGGAGAAACAGATTCGCATGGGGAGAAATAAGGGGAAAGTAAGGAGCAGCCAACCAAACAAGCTTTAAATAGAAGGGATTTGGCCAATTAGTTCAACCAGCAAAAGTAAGCGTACGCCACCCTGTTTTTACTACATTCATAAAGCCGGGAAGTTTTCATTGCGCATAAGTGGTCCTGGCGAACCGTCAGATAACAAGTTTAATCATTGTTTTCTGAATGATGTTCGTCTGTACATCAATTGATGACTACAACTTGATGGTGTAAATGTGACTAATTTATCCGGGTCAACGCTGCAAATAGGTAGCGGTTTCCTGCGTACTTTTACTTACACACGTATCCCTTGTTCTTCACTATGTCAATCGTCAGCCTGACTTTGGACGCCCCGGCTACTACGACCCTCGGCCGGGGTATTAAACACATTGGCATCGGCAAGTACGGCAGTAAACCCCTGCCGCCCGATTTGCTGGCTGAGTGTCGGCAGGCGTTGGCCGATCTCAACGCTCATCCACTTCAGCGGGGGGCGTTTTTGGGTGCACTACTGGCCAAAGGGCCAACACCGGAGGAGATGACGCTGGAGGCCGTAATTGGCAAAGGGTCTTTTTCGCACCCGACGTTTTTTATCAATAAAGTATGTACCAAGTTGCCCGTCGGTATGCATCCCATTGCCACCAAATTAGTGCGGGGACATCATCTTCAGGTTAGTGAAGCGGAGCAGTTGGGCGATTATTTGTTCAGCGCGGGACTCCCCCCGGAGGTGGACTGCGAGACGTTCCGGGGGCTGGCGGCCAGTATTATGCGTGTTCGGCATGAGACCAACGAAGAGTACCACGGTCTGATGCGGGCCGTTGAGCGCACGTACTCGCCCGGATTCGGGCCGATGAGCTGCGCCGACCGACCGCTCATTCAGGTAGCCGACCCATTCGATGGTGTTGATAATTGCTATTTGATTACGCCCCTGCTGGCGCAATTTTTTCAGAAACGCGGCTACGGGGCTGTGTCGATGGTGGGGCGTTCGGGTGGGCCTAAGTTCACGCTCAACGCGCTCGATTTATACATGCACATGGGGTGTCAGTTTTTGCAAAGTAACCATGAACTCAACGTGCCCCCGGCTCATCACGGCTGGGTATTGGATCAAAAAGCCCTCTCGCCCGCGCTCAACCGCTGGGTCGACCGGCGACGAACGATTATCAAACGTCCCTTTCTGGCAACGCTCGAAAAAGTGCTGAACCCCTGCCACGCCCGCATTCTGGTTACGTCGGTGTTTCACATCACCTACCAGATGAAGATGGCCGAACTGGCCATGCTGGCTGGTTTCGACGGGGTAATTGTCTTGAAAAGGGGTTTGGAGGGGAGTCTGGCCCCATCGACCAGCCGGGCGTGTGGAGTGTTGTGCGCCGTCCGAACACCAAAAGGGCATTTGTTTTTTCAGCAGTTTGAGGGCGACGCACCCGCTTTCGCGTCGTTCAGAACCGAAACTGAAACGAAGCACGACCAGCCTCAGGCCCTCGACAACGCCCGGCTGGTGCGCCAGTTCATGACCGACGGGCACACCCCCGACGCTGATTTCGACAACCGGGTGCGGTTCGCCCATGCGCTCTACGGCCGGGGTCTGGACTGGATCGAAGGGCAGTTGCGGTAGGGATGTGTTAGGCCGAAAGCCGTACCTTTGTGGCGGGCAGTTCGCCACTCTATCATGACAGACGTAACGATTATTGGCGGAGGCATTGTTGGTTTAGCCACCGCGCTGCAACTTAAACAACAACAACCCAATTTAAACGTCGTACTCATCGAGAAAGAACCGGACGTGGCCCGTCACCAAACGGGTCATAACTCCGGCGTAATCCACTCCGGGCTGTATTACAAACCGGGCAGCCTGAAAGCCACCAACTGCATTCGAGGCTACCGAATGTTGCTCGACTTCTGCGACGCCGAAGGGATTGCCTACGATCTCTGCGGTAAGATTGTGGTGGCTACCAAGCAGGAAGAAATACCGCAGTTAGACATGTTGCACACACGCGGGCAACAAAACGGGCTGGGCGGTTTACGGATGATGACACTGGCCGAACTGCGCGAGATCGAACCGCACGTGAATGGGGTTGCCGGGATGTTCGTGCCGCAAACGGGCATCATCAACTACAAGCAGGTGTCCGACAAGTACGCCCAGAAATTCCAGTTGCTGGGGGGCAAAATTCGCCTGGGCGAACGCGTGGAGCAGGTGACGCCGGGCCAGAGTTTGAGTATTGTGGTGACCGATAAAAATCGGTACGAAACCAAACTCGTCGTCAACTGTGCCGGGCTTTACTCCGATAAAATAGCTCAACTGACACAGCGCGACGCTATTGACGTGCGAATTGTACCGTTCCGGGGTGAATATTTCAAGATTCGGGCAGACAAGCAGTACTTGGTCAAAAACCTGATTTATCCCGTTCCTGACCCCAACTTTCCATTTCTGGGCGTTCATTTCACCCGTATGATTCACGGGGGCGTAGAAGCGGGTCCGAATGCGGTGCTGGCGTTCCGGCGCGAAGGCTACGCTAAGTCCGACGTTGATCTGAAGGAACTGTACGAAACGCTGTCGTGGCCTGGATTTCAGAAGGTGGCGGCTAAATATTGGCAAACGGGCCTGGGTGAAATGTACCGCTCCTTTTCCAAATCGGCGTTTACGAAAGCGTTGCAGGAGTTGATTCCAGCCGTGCAGGAGAGCGATCTCGAAGCCGGGGGCGCGGGCGTGCGGGCGCAGGCCTGTGACCGCACGGGTGGTCTGCTGGATGACTTTGCCATTCTGGAAACCGACAAGGCGATCAACGTAGTAAATGCGCCGTCGCCAGCCGCGACGTCGTCGCTTTCGATTGGGAAAACCGTATCGGAGAAAGTGCTGGCGCGGTTTTAAGGCAGTGCGTGGGTATTTTGTTTTTTAGGTGTTCATGAATTTATTGATAAACAGGTATGAAAGTTCGCCCTTCCGTGCTCATCTGGCGCCAGCACGAGAACCAGACTGAGATTCTGCTTATGCGTTATCAATATGGCGGGCAGGATGTGTTTGCGCTGCCCGGAGGTAGCTGCGACCGGGGCGAAACGCTGCCCGAAACAGTCATCCGCGAATTGCAGGAGGAGTTAGGGGTGTCGGTCGATATTGGCGAGATGATTCTGGCCGGTGAAATGCTCCTCTCCGAACGCAGCGACGATGTGCTGCATGTCGTCTTTGCCGCCCGCAATCTCAAGGGTGAGCCTACGCTGAACCCCGCCGAAACCACTGCGCTCGAACTGGTGTGGGTACCGGTTGTCGGGCTGGACCAGCTAAACTTATACCCAAATGTTGGGGCGAAGATTCAGCCGTGGTTTAGCACCGCTACGTATTTGGGCTACGTTGGACGGATTGCTCAACAGTATTTTGGGTAAGTAAGCTCCCCGCTACCATCGCAATTGTGCTGGCTAACAGACCAATCATCATGGGTGAGTACTCCGTGTCAACCCACAAACACAGTAGCCAAACGCACAGCCCAACCGCCATTGACCACAGGCAACCCGTTAGGTTGGCCCGTTTCCAGTAAATACCGGCCGTGAGCGGCACAAACAGCGATACCAAACTGAACGCCGACGATTCGCCGACAAGATCGAAGATGTTAGTATCGCGGGCGGTGCTCATCCAGACGCAGATGACCGTAATGACCACGACGGCCAACCGGATGGTTTTCAGCAACGCCCGGTCGCTGAGGCTTGGCCGGAAAAACTTCACAATGTTCTCGCCAAAAACGGCCGCCGGGGCCAGGATCGCCCCGCTCGACACACTCAATATTGCCGACGTGACTGCCCCAAAGAACAGTACCTGCAATGGCAAACTCCCGTATTGCATAACCATATTGGGAATGATGAGCTGATTGTCTTTGCCCAGATTTGGGTGGAGAATTCGGGCACTCAGCGCAATGAACAGGGGCAACATGGCCACGGTCAGGTACATACCCGACGCTACGTAAGAGGCCCGCACGGCAGTATTCTCCGTTTTAGCGGCCATCACGCGCTGGAAAATGTCCTGTTGCGGAATGGAGCCTAATCCAATCGTAAACCAAGCGGCTAAGTACTCGACCCAGTCTTTGATCGTCGCTTTGGGCGTAAACCGAAAAAATCCTTCGGGCGTTTGTTGCTGAATGGTGTCCCAACCACCAACCTGATTCCAGAGCAGAACGGCCAGCACTAACAAGGCAATGATAATGATTAGGTTATGGAAGAAATCGGTTATTGAGATGGACCACATCCCGCCTAATAGCGTGTAGAGCATGACGATTGTTGCGCTGAAGAGGATGCAGTACTCGCGGGGAATGTCCGTCACAACGCTTAGCACGATGCCAATGGCGATAAGTTGGGCCGCAATCCAGCTAAAATAGGACGGAATAACCATCACGGCCGACAGTAGCTCAGCCGCCCGCCCGAACCGAACGCGGAAATAGTCACAGAACGTAGTGATGTTGAGCCGGTACAGCGGACGGGCGAAGAAAGCCCCCACTAAAAATAGACACAGCGCCGATCCAAACGGCTCTTCGATTACGGCGGGAATGCCACCCTCGACAAACATCGCGGGGGCACCCATAATCGTCTCCGAGCCGAACCAGGTCGCGAACGTAACAGACGCAGCCAGCACCAGCGGCAACCGCCGACCCGCCAGCACAAAATCCTGCGACGTTGTCACGCGTCGGGCCGCCCACGCGCCCACGGCAACATTAGACAGTAGGTAGAGGGCGATGAAGAGAAGAAGCATCGACGCAGAATAAAGACATAGTAAATAAAAAGCCGAAACAAACGGCGCGTTTGTTTCGGCTTCGTAAAAGTAAATTGCGGAGACTTATAACCGTACCGTTGCGGGCAGATACTTCGCAATCAACTCCTGATAATAGGGCTTTAACTCGCTCACTACTGGTGGCCTGGGACTTTTAGAATACAAATCGTACGGATTGAACGCCCGCACCCAGTTAAACATAGCTCGGTCGTGGTCGTCCATCAGGTGATCGTAAGCCTCCTCACGGTGTTGGGCATAGAACGAGTGATAGCGCATCATGTACAGCGCTGGCTCGGGTAAGTAATCCTTCATTAATTGGTACAGGTATTCGTCGTGACCCCACGACATGTGCACGTTGCGCAGTCCACAATTGGGTTCGTAAACGCCATATTTGGTGTTGTACCACTTGTCCTGACTATCGGGGTTGTTGGCAAAATATTCCGGGTAAACAATCTTGTCCGAATGCTGGCAACCAACCGGGAACGTGTCGCCCACCACGGCCCACTGTGGCTCGCCGAACAGACACAGTACCTTGCCCATGTCGTGCAGGAATCCCGTCAGCACAAACCAGTCGGGGTGCCCGTCGGCGCGGATGGCCTCGGCGGTTTGGAGCAGGTGCTGAAGCTGGTCGAGGTCGGTGTCCGGGTCGGAGTCGTCGACGAGGGTGTTGAGGAATTCCATTGCGCCCCAAACAGGCAGTTCTTTTTTGTCGAAACGCAGAAACTCAGCTTCTTTTGCCCGCACAAAATCGTACGTCTGGTAGGTATGATTAAGCCGGTAAAACTCCCGAACGGTATCCCGCGCCGGGTCGTCGTAGTTCCGGTAATCGTCTTTGGCTTTGGTAGCCGTTTCGGGGTAGCGGACCAGCAGGTCGTCTTCCCATTGGTCGAGACTCGCGAGGGGGCTAAGTTCGGCGTTGTTGAAAGCAGTCATATCGAGTAAGCTATTTTCGGTCTGTAAACGTAGATAAAAATTTAATGGTCAACCGATTAAGTGACTATTTTTTGTTGATTCAGCTAAAAAATAGCTCCGGAATAACCTACCAAAACACCGAATACAGCACGGCCAGGATTGCAAAAATACCCACTGACCCGGCTACGAACGAACGGGAAACGCGAAACAGTTGCCGGTCAACGATCAACCCTTTGCCCGCTGCTGCCTGCGTAGGATCGGTCAGGGATACAACGACCATCAGCGCCACGTCGATACAAAATACCCAGGTTGTTCGGTGCAGAAACGGAATGGAGTCGGATTCGATTCCCGCCAGACCCGTCACTTCCGGCCAGAATTTAAGCAAAATTGACAGCGGAATTGTCAGAATGGCTACCGTTAGCGCGGCCCGGTTGGTGGCCCGTTTCCAAAAGAAACCCAGCAGAAAAATGGCAAATACACCCGGTGTGATGAAGTTCGTGTACTCCTGAATGTACTGATACACCTGATCGAGCGACCGCAGCATTGGTGCTATCACTACGGCCACCGCAAACGAGACCAGCACCGCCCACCGGCCTACGTTGACTAATTTTTGCTCCGAAGCCGTTCTGTTTAGGTATTTCTTGTAAATATCGAGCGTGAAGATGGTCGAAATAGAATTGCACTTGCCCGCCAGAGAAGCCACGATGGCGGCTGTCAGGGCCGCAAACGCCAGTCCTTTCATGCCTACCGGCAGCAGGTTCATTAACACTGGGTAAGCCTGATCGGGCTTTACCACGCCGGATGCGTCGGTCATAGCGGCCCGAAACGGGCCGCTTTGGTACAGCACGTAGGCGGCAATGCCGGGAATAACCACGATTAGCGGAATCATCAACTTCAGAAAAGCGGCAAACAGGATGCCTGAGCGGGCGGTCTTGAGGTCGGCACCTAAGGCACGTTGCACGATGTACTGATTGCAGCCCCAGTACGACAGGTTATTGATCCACATGCCGCCCGTTACCAACGCCATACCTGGCAAGACTTCGTAATAAGGGTGACCTTTAGCAAAAAACATATGAAAATGGCTGTCGGCCTCTTGCCGCAGCGTCACCATCCCGTTCCACACGCCTGCTATCCCGGATGTCAGACCACCCGACTGTTCCGCGACTAACTGTAGGGCTAAGTAAGTTACCACCAAGCCACCGAAAATCAACACAACCACCTGAATCACGTCGGTGTAGCCGATCACTTTCATACCGCCGAGCGTGATAAAAATGGCGAAAACGGCCAGTCCAAGGGTGCAGATGGTAAACGAAATGCCCGCCAGCGACTCAATAGCAATCGCGCCCAAGTAAAGAATTGACGTTAGATTGACCACTACGTAAACCACCAGCCAGAACACGGCCAGAATTGTGCTGACGGTGTCGCTGTAGCGTTGCGCCAGAAACTGGGGCATCGTGTAGATATGATTTCGGAGGTAGATCGGAATGAAAAACACAGCCACAATTACCAGCGTTGCAGCCGCAATCCACTCGTAGGATGAAATCGCTAATCCCATGGCGAAGCCCGACCCCGCCATACCGATAAAATGCTCCGCCGAGATGTTGGACGCAATCAGCGAAGCGCCAATGGCCCACCACGTCAGCGACCCCTCGGCTAAGAAAAAGTCGCTTGTGCTCATCTCGGCCGCCCGTTTCCGTTGATAAACCCAGTACCCGTAGCCAACGACAACGACTAAGTAGATACCAAAAACAACATAATCGGCGGTGGCAAGGTGGTTCATGGGTGGGAAGTGGGATTAGGGCTCACCTATAAAGCAATGCGGGAGTCCGTTTTACCACGCGAGCGGGTGACTCACTAATTCCGTAGTCAAATTTTATACACAGGATTACCCTCACGACGGCTCAAAAAAGCGGGTAGGTACTGACGTTGTTGACGCTTATTAGCTTGTTTTTGACGGTAGCCCTGCCTAATTTCGTAGTCTATGGATACCACCAGAAGCACGAAACAGACTCGGGGTTTGTAAGTAGAAATCACTCGGTTACGGCAGCTATCTTTTCAATGAGACCTTTTCTGCTTTTCTGGATAGCCGTATTGGCTGCCCTTCCTGCCTTCCCTCAGGCCATCGGGTCGAATGTCTATTCCTGGAATCATTCGCCGGTGGTCAAACAGGCGGGTTACGAGGAGCGAATCCTGCTGGAAGGGGCTACCCGTGATTTTTCCCATTTATTCATTCAGGCCGTAACTTTAGTGGTCAACCCGCCCGCCCAGCCTACTCAACAACTCGATGAGGAGGCCCTGCTACTCATCAAAGCCGGTGAGCTAACGCTGACGCTTGGCGATAAACGCAAAAATTTAGGACCCGGCAGCTTAGTGCTAATCATGCCAGGGGATGACTACCGGATAGAAAATAAGGCCGCCCAGCCTCTCACTTATTACATAGTGCGGTATACCTCCAACGAAGTGCCGGATCTGGATTTGTACCGGCTCGCCGGTGGCTCATTCTGGATCGACTGGCAGGAAGTGCCCGCCACCGCTGACCACCAAGGGAGTACTCGACGGATGTTTACCGGTGCCACCGTGATGAGCAACCGCGTTGCCGTGCAGCTCACCACGCTCGATGCGGGTCTACGGAGCTATCCGCCCCATACTCACCGGGCGGCCGAGATTCTGGTTCTCCTGAATCATCCGGTTGAGGTCCACATTGGGGGAAAGTTGAATAGGGCGCAGGTGGGAGATGTTGTCTTTGTGGAATCGGATGTATCCCACGCTATTCATACTGTCGGCAACGAAGGCAGCACCTACTTCGCAATCCAATTTTAATCGTCAATTCATCGTCTGTCTGTATCACTGATGGGTTGCATTAGTTTGTCAGACGTTTTTGGCAACTGGCTGGCAGAGGTACAAATCGCCTGCATGTGTGCGGCCCGCTTTTTCGGTCAGTTCATTAGTCCGTAGTCCGGTCGCTTCGGGGTGACCGGTTCAGCAGCGGATGGGGTTAGGTTCGCTTAAAAAGCCGACTGTCGGTAATAACAGTCGGCTTTCACCGACAAAAAACGTTGGCTAAAATCCTACAGCTTCGAAAAGTCGAACGTATCGAGAAAGGCCGTTGTAAACTTCCCGGACTTAAAGACGGGATCGTCCATAAGCCGGATATGGAACGGAATTGTGGTCTTGATGCCTTCAATGACGAACTCCTGCAACGCTCGCTTCATGCGCGTAATGACTTCCTCCCGTGACTGCCCCGACACGATTAGCTTGGCAATCATGGAATCGTAGTTGGGGGGAATCGTGTAGCCTGCATACACATGCGTGTCGATCCGGACGCCGTGACCACCGGGCAAATGCAGCACTGTGATTTTACCCGGTGCCGGTCGAAAGCCGTTGGCCGGGTCTTCGGCATTGATGCGGCACTCCATCGCAAAGAGCTTCGGCGTGTAGTTGCGCCCTGAAATTTCGGCACCGGCGGCTACTTTGATTTGCTCTTTGATAAGGTCAAAATCCGTTACTTCTTCCGTAATGGGATGCTCGACCTGAATTCGGGTGTTCATCTCCATAAAGAAGAACTGCCCGTACTTATCAACCAGAAACTCCACCGTACCCGCTCCCTCGTATCCAATAGCCTGAGCGCCCTTGATGGCTGCTTCGCCCATCTCCTCCCGCAGTTCAGGCGATACAATGGGCGACGGCGTTTCTTCGACCAGCTTCTGGTGCCGACGCTGAATGGAGCAGTCACGCTCTGAGAGGTGGCATACATTACCGTATTGATCGCCAACGATCTGAATTTCGATATGGCGGGGTTCTTCCACGAACTTCTCCAAGTACAGGCCGTCGTTGCCAAAGGCAGCTCCGGCTTCGGTGCGGGCGTCGTTCCAAGCTTTCTCAAACTCGTCTTCCGACCGGACAATACGCATTCCGCGCCCACCGCCCCCGGCCGTTGCCTTCACAATAACGGGATAGCCCATCTCGGCCGATAGCTTCTGCCCTTGCTCAACAGATTCCAGCAAGCCGTCGGAACCGGGAATGACGGGCACACCGGCCGCTTTCATGGTTGCTTTGGCGGTTGCTTTGTCGCCCATGCCGTTGATTTGTTCGGCGGTAGCCCCAATAAATTTAATGCCGTAATCGGCGCAGATTTGAGAAAACTCCGCGTTTTCCGACAAAAAACCGTAGCCGGGATGAATAGCGTCGGCACCGGTAACTTCGGCGGCCGAAATGATGCTCGGAACGCTCAGGTAAGACTGCCGACTGGGGGGCGGACCAATGCAAACGGCTTCATCGGCGAAACGTACGTGGAGGCTATCCCGGTCGGCCGTTGAGTAAACGGCTACCGTCTGGATACCCATTTCGCGGCACGTCCGGATGATCCGCAGGGCAATTTCCCCCCGATTGGCGATCAATATTTTTTTGAACATGGTCTAAATGAGTGAATGAGTGAATGAGTGAATGAGCGAATGATTCCTGAGAAAAATTCGCCATTCACTCATTCACTCATTCACCAATTAAATTAAATGGGTTCTACCAAAAACAGCGGCTGATCGTACTCCACCGGCGTCGCGTTTTCAACAAGTACCTTCACGATCCGGCCTGATATTTCCGACTCAATTTCGTTGAAAAGCTTCATAGCTTCAATAATACAAACCACTTTACCGTCACTGATGCTGTCACCTACTTCGACGAACAACGGCGAATCGGGCGTAGCCGACCGGTAGAATGTTCCGATCATCGGCGACTTGATGGTGGCATAGGCTGAGGTATCAGCTTGGGGAGCGGCCGCAGCGGCTGGTGCCGCTGGTTGCGGAGCCGCTGCGGCTACGAGTGCCGGAGCGGCCACTGCCTGAACCGGTGCCGCAACGGCGGCAGCAGCCGACATGCCTGAGCCGTATCGCTTGACGCTGATTTTCAGGCCGCTTGTTTCAATGTTTACCTCATCCAGCCCCGATTGGGAAATGAAGTCGATTAGTTGTTGTATGTCCTTTGTATCCATAAAAGTAGTCGTAAGTCAGTAAGTCGCAGAGGTCGTAAGCAACTCTTGCGCCAGCCACTTACGACTTCTGCGACTTACTGACTTACGACTTCATTTAATTATTTCACCCGTTCTACGTAATCCCGGGTGCGGGTATCGATCCGAATTTTCTGACCCGATTCGATGAAAAGTGGCACCATAATTTTGGCCCCCGATTCCACCTCAATCCGCTTTTTGGGACTATTGGCCGTATCACCCTTGATACCCGGTTCGGCGTAAGTAACTTCGAGTTCAACGAATGGCGGCAGTTCGCACGACAAGGGCGTGTCGCTGTCGGCGTTGATCAAAATCTCAACTTCCTGCCCTTCTTTCATCAGATCGGCACCGTCAACGAGTTTTTCGCCGAGGTTGATCTGATCGAACGATTCCTGATCCATAAAGTTATAGCCCGCTTCGTCCTTGTAGAGGTACTGGAACTTCCGACGCTCTACCCGCACCGGAAAAATGGTAACGCCCGAGTTAAACGTATTATCCAGCACTTTGCCCGATGTAAGGCTTTTTATTTTTGTTCGCACAAAAGCGGCACCCTTGCCCGGCTTTACATGCTGAAACTCAGTGACCTGAAACAGGTCGTTATTAAAGTTAATAACCAATCCATTACGGATGTCTGCGGTCGTTGCCATTCTTTTTTAATGAATAATAGTTAATGTGCCGTGCGGGCGGCCCCGAATGAGTAATGAATAGGCCGATGGTTGTTCGCCTGCGAAGCCCATTATACATTATTCATTGATCAGTTTACATTCAATTAATTAGTAGGCCCACTTTACGTAAGCTGCTCCCCAGGTGAAGCCACCACCAAAAGCGGCCAGCACCAGATTGTCTCCTTTGTTTAATTGGGATTCGTAGTCAAACAGGCAAAGTGGAATGGTAGCGGCCGTCGTGTTGCCGTACTTATGAATGTTCATCATCACCTTGCCCGTGTTGATGCCCATTCGGTTTGCCGTGGCGTCGATAATGCGTTTGTTGGCCTGATGAGGAACCAGCCAGGCAACATCGTCACCCGCGAGGTGGTTACGCTCCATAATTTCAGCCGACACGTCGGCCATATTTTTAACGGCGAATTTAAACACCGATGGCCCGTCCTGATACACGTAATGCCAGCGTTTCTCAATCGTTTCGTGAGTTGGTGGATAGCGGCTTCCTCCCGCTTTCTGCAACAGGTGCTGCTGCCCCGACCCGTCGGAACGAATGATGGAATCAAGTACGCCGTAACCATCATCATTGGGTTCGAGCAGCACCGCCCCGGCCCCATCGCCGAACAAAACGCAGGTTGTCCGGTCGGTATAATCGGTGATGGCCGACATCTTATCGGCTCCCACGATAACAACTTTCCGATACTTACCGGTCTCAATGAACTGAGTCCCGACCGTGAGAGCATACAAAAAGCCGGAACAGGCGGCCTGAATGTCGAACCCGCCCACGTTACGAATGCCGACCATGTCGCTAATCAGGTTAGCCGTGCAGGGAAACACGTAGTCGGGTGTGGTGGTTGCGCAGATGAGCAGATCCACTTCCTCAGGTTTAGTGCCCGTTTTCTGGAGCAGCCCGGCCACCGCTTTGGCACCCATGTGGGAGGATCCCATGCCTTCGCCTTTAAGAATGTGGCGTTCTTTAATACCCGTACGGGTCGTAATCCATTCGTCATTCGTATCTACCATCCGCTCCAGTTCAGCATTGGTCAATACATAATCGGGAACGTAACCGTAAATTCCTGTTATGGCAGCTTTACTCATGGGCGGGAGGTCAGTTGATGAGTCGGTGCGTTCGCCAGTTGGTTAAGTGAAGGTATTGACTGACTAACGCACCGACTCATCAACTGATAGACTACTGTTAACTCAATGCTTGTGCAATTTTCGTGTAAACATTGGATTCAACCTGCCGAATGGCCAGATTAATCATGTTTTTAATGGCTAAGGGTGACGAAACGCCGTGCGCAATAATCACATTTCCATTGACACCCAAGATTGGACTTCCGCCTATGGACTCGTAGTTCGTTTTGGCTATGAATTCATCCTGAATTCCCCGCTGTTCAGCCATCGTATGAAACGATTCGCCCAGTTTGTACATCGCATTGCCGGTGAATCCGTCCGTTACAATAACATCGGCTTTACCGGCAAAAAAGTCACCTCCTTCAATGTTGCCAATGAAATTGATGCGACGGCTATCTTTCAGAAGTTGATGGGTAGCCTGAGCTACTAAGGAACCTTTCTGCGCTTCGGAGCCAATATTCATCAGACCCACACGGGGCCGACTGATGTTAAATGTGTATTGCGCGTAGATAGAGCCAATTTCCCCGAACTGAGCCATTACTTCGGGTTTGCAGTTTGCGTTGGCGCCAATATCAAGCATAACGGCATAATCGCCGGTAATTTGCGGGACCAGGCCGGCTATGCAGGGGCGCAGCACACCTTCAATTGATTTGATGCTGAACAACGCACCCACGTGCATCGCACCGGTATTACCTGCGCTGCAAAAAGCGTCGACCTGCCCTTCCTTCAAAAGTTTAAACCCAACTCCAATACTGGAATTGGGTTTCTGCGAAAGAGCCTTAGTCGGGTGTTCGCTCATATCAATAACGTCATCGGCATCGACCAGCTCAACATTGATTACGGAGTCGGCACCGTGCGCTTCGAGTAACGCCTGCATGACAGCCTCTCGGCCAATCAACACAATTGTCACCTGTTGCGGCACTTCAGCAGCGGCCATCAGTACGCCCTCCACAATCGCTTCAGGAGCAAAATCACCACCCATCGCGTCCACTGCAATTTTCATTGACTCCGTTTGTTCAACACCTTCCGACTACGCCGGACCGTAAAAAGTACGCGTAAAAATAGGAAGTAGCGGGTAATAAAAAAGTATTTCGCGCCCATCTTCGGAAAGACGTCGGCGAAATACTTCTTGTAATCGACTGAAAATTAGGCCGTTTTTGCGTAATTCTCAATGAGCATTTGTCCTTTGTAGAACAGGTTGCCTTCAAAAACGTGAGCGTGATGCCGCTCGTGGACTTCGCCCGTCTGGGCATCCGTCGAGAGGGTTACCGGTACCGCTTTGTAGTGGGTTCTTCGCTTGTCGCGCCGGGTGCTAGAGTGGCGTCGTTTGGGGTGTGCCATTTCTTTTGAGTTATAAAGTTATGTAGTTGTAACGTTGTAGAGTTGACTGGTGCAGAGATCATAACGTTACGACTCGTCAACCATATAACTCTGTAACTTCGTTTAGTTGTCGTTCAGTTTTCGTAGGGCGGCCCAGCGGGGGTCCGTCGTCGGCTGGTCGTCGTTCTCATCGTTGGTAGCCGGACCGGAACTGTAAATCAGCTTCACATCCGACTTATCATCCTGGTCATCCTCGTCCCGGAAACGGGGATGAAGCCGCTTCATGGGGAGTGACAGGCTAATGAACTCAAAAATATAGCGGGCCACGTTGACCGTTGCCGTGTTCCGTTCGATGAGTTCAATTTCGTCGCTCAGTTCCTCGTTGTGATCCCCGAACTTAAGCAGCATCATTTGCCGCGTGTCGACCTGCTCATCATACTCATCGAGACTGCGGTCGCAAATTTGTTCAACCGTACCAACGATGTGAAAATCCAACCGGATCATCGTCTCCGATTTGTCGAGCACGACGTGCGTTTGAACACTACCCCTGCGGATCAGTTCCTGCTCCATCGCGGCAAAAAACGCATCGTCCGACTCGAAGTCGTATTCGTAGCGTTTGTTTTCCAGCCCGACAATGTTAATGTCGTAGTCGCGTAGTGCATTCACGTTGCGTATCCTCCTCAAAAATAAGACCGCAAAGGTACAAAACGTTTGTCAATCAGGAAAGTGGTGCGCTAAAAAGAGTTACTTTATGAGTAGCTTAACCGCCTTCTTACTCCTCTTCAACTGTTGGTACGCCCAGCTCTGCAAACAGCGTTTGCCAGTACTGCGTCACAGCCGGGTTGTTCTGGCGTACAGATGCGTTTGGCTCGAACGGCAGAATCATGGTGATAGTGGGTGAACCGATGGTGTAGCGTTTCAATTGTTTCGCGTCGGCTTTAGCCCATTCGTCGGCCTGAGCGCTGCCTTTGGGTGGGCGCACGTGGAAATCCCGCCGGTTTGGTCCTTTGACACTCTCAACCATATCGCTCAAGTAATAGACTTTCACGGCCGCACCAGTTTCAGTCGCTTTTTCAATCACGGGGAGACTGGCCCAGATGTCAGTCTGCTGATTCGACGCCCCGGTGTTTTGCGCCACCAATTGTTGGAGGACTCGTTGCCGAATCGTAGTTTTCTCACGGTTCAGTGCCAGATCAAACTCGGTTTTGGCCGCTTCGCGGTCGGTGGAACTGGTGGCCGACACATCTTCCATTTCGGTGCGGGCCGTCAGATTGAGCGCACGGGCTTTGGCGGTGTTTTCGTGGATGAAGTAAACTGCCAGTCTATCACCTTTCTGCCGGATGTTCTCCTCAATAATGCTGGTCAACGCCTGCTGGTATTTCTGTCGTACGAATGACTCGTCTACGTTTACGCTGCGGGTTTTGTCTAAGAAAATAAGCGTGTAGGTTGGCTCATCGGTGGTGATCTCCGCTTTTTTGCCATCGTTGGAGCAGGCGAAAACCGTCAGTATCAGGAAAAACGTGAAGCTGATTCTCATAGGATTGCAATACCGGCAAGGTTTTCAAAGGCTTACCGGTTTGAAAATAACTCCGCTCGTAATGTTGTGTCGGCGGGGGCGTTGTGGTTCCAGTAGTCCGACTGTATCGTCTTTTTCAATACGGCCCGGGAGGTCAGAAGATTGTCTTTGCTCTTGTAAGTTTCTTCCCAGCCGACGATTTTGTGCGGAAACGGCTGCTCGAAAACGATCATCAGCGTTCGGTCGTCGGTGGGGTATTGGACGGTGTACGATTTAAGCAGCTTGCCGGGAAACAGCACCCCATCGTAGTCGGCCAGTTTAGCGTTCACCAGCAGCGGATCGAGCCGTTTGTGACGCAGCCGGGCCGCCATCGTACCCGGAATCATCCGCGTTTCGCCAATGGGCAGTTTGTTGGGGTCGAGTCGAATGCGATTCCATAGTTCGTCTTCAAGCAGCGTTTTCTCGACATCATAATTCTCCGCCACTTCTTTCTCGAAATACGATTTTCCCTCAACGTGGTAACCGTTGGCAGCGTAGTTGAGTTGTAAATAACTGTGCCCGCACCATTCCTGCCCTGACATGCTCACCTTCAACGTGTTGGGAAAAAGTGTGTTATTGATAGGTGTGAAAATCGATGTAAACAGCGAGTAATCGTAAATTCCGGTCACGAACTTTTTGCTGATATTCGTCTTCATTACCGGCACCGATTTATCCCGGCTGTCCGGGCTTTCCGATTTCACCTGTGTATCCGTTCGGAAATCTTCCGTCACAAAAATGAGTACGGCTTCTCCTGGATTTAGGACGCCATACTGCGCCTGTTCGAGCGAATAGCTGTTCAGTTCTGCTTTACCCGCAAACCAGTATTTGGCGAATTCTACCGAAGGGGGAGTGGCGGGCGTGGTTGCCGCTGCCGGATTCTGGAAAACGGTGGCTTTCATGGCAAAGGCAAACACCACCGCCAGTGCCAGCACAATCAGCAGGAAGTTTTTGGTAATGGTCTGTTTCATAGTTTGTTTGTAGCCTAACCAAGCTACTTGCGCAAAAGTCCGGCAGTTTTGGCTATCTTACAACTGTTAATCAAAACGATTTGTCCAGACACAATGTCACGCATCAGTCACCTTATCCTCATTATCCATTGCTCATTAGTCATTGGGTCAGTCCTCACGGTTCATTCGCTCACCGCCCAGGTTGTGAAAGCTCCCCTGCGGAAGACGGGTGAGGGCGATGGACCCCATACCCGGCTCATCATCCGGGGCGTCACGCTCATCAACAGCACCGGTGCACCCCCGGTTGGGCCGGTTGATATCGTCGTTGAGAAAAACCGGATTGCGCAGATCAAACAGGTGGGTTACCCCGGCGTGGCTATCGACCCTAAAAGTCGGCCGGTGGCCAACGGGGGCGATAAGGAACTGAACTGCGAAGGCATGTACCTGATGCCGGGCTTTGTGGATATGCACGGCCACATTGGCGGGCAGGCGCAGGGGGCCAGCGCCGAATACGTGTTTAAACTCTGGCTCGGCCACGGTATCACCACCATCCGCGACCCAAGCTGTGGCAATGGGCTGGATTGGGTGCTTGAACACAAGGCCAAAAGCAACCGGAATGAGATTGCGGCCCCGCGCATTTTGGCCTACACGGTATTTGGACAGGGTGCAAAGGAACCCATCAGTACGCCCGAACAAGCCCGCGCCTGGGTGCAGCAAAACGCCAAACGCGGGGCCGACGGAATCAAGTTCTTTGGGGCGGAACCGGCAGTTTTCCGGGCGGCACTGGACGAAAACAAGAAGCTGGGACTGCGGTCGGCCTGCCACCATGCGCAGTTGGAAGTCGCCCGGATGAACGCCTTAGCAACGGCAAAAGCGGGTCTGACATCGCTGGAGCATTGGTATGGCCTGCCTGAGAGTCTCTTCGATGATAAAACGGTTCAGAATTACCCCGCCGATTACAATTACAATAACGAACAGAACCGGTTCGAGCAGGCGGGCAATCTCTGGCAGCAAGCCGCCAAACCTGGCACCGACCGCTGGAACAAGGTCATGGACGAACTGATTGCGCTGGATTTCACCCTCGACCCGACCTTCAATATTTACGAAGCCAACCGCGAACTGATGCTGGCCCGGCGTGCCGAATGGCACGATGACTACACGCTGCCAAGTTTGTGGCGGTTTTACGGTCCCAGCCGGATTTCGCACGGGTCATACTGGCACAATTGGGGGACCGAGCAGGAGGTGGCTTGGAAAAAGAATTATCAACTCTGGATGCAATTCATCAACGAATATAAAAACCGGGGTGGGCGCGTCACTACCGGCTCCGACTCGGGGTTCATATACCAACTTTACGGCTTCGCATACATCCGCGAACTCGAACTGCTGCGCGAAGCGGGTTTCCATCCACTCGAAGTGATCCGGGCGGCCACGCTCAAAGGAGCCGAAGCCCTCGGTATGGCCGATCAGATTGGTTCGGTAGAGGTAGGGAAATTAGCCGATTTTGTGATCGTGAAAGAAAACCCGCTGGCTAATTTGAAAACGCTGTACGGTACGGGGGCCATTCACCTGACCGACAAAAACGAAGTAGAGCGCGTGGGGGGCGTCACCTACACGGTGAAGGACGGCGTGGTCTACGATGCCAAAAAACTCTTAGCCGACGTGCGGGCGCTGGTGGCCGACGCCAACCAGAAAGAAAACTTCGAGATCACGCAGCCCGGTGTTCCGGCAAAGGCGGGAAAAGTGAGTGGGGGAAAAAATTAAACTAATCCAGTACGCTCTCTGCCCGTCGGGACCGTTGCCGAATCAGAATTGGCACAATCAGAAAACTCAGGCTGCTGAACAGGAGCGAAAACCCCACTTGAACCGCGTGCAGAAACGTAGCGACAACAACCCCGTCTGTTTCGTTCATGCCGTAGAGCATCAGCACCCGGCTAACCAAAAAATGGTATGTGCCCAGGCCACCCTGCGTTGGGGCTGCCAGGCTCCCCAGCGAACTGATGGTCAGGATCGTCAGGGCAGCTACGGGGGGTAACGTCTTTGTTTGGTCAGACGCGAAGAAAAGAACGTACGTAATCAAAAACAGCAGTACCTCGGTCAGCAGCGTGAGGGCTACAAACAGGCCCGGCCGCTGAAGTTGGCGGATACCCATAAACCCCTGCTTCATACCGCGCCCAATACCCAGCAAACGAACCACAAGCCGGTGCTGGCGAATGGCTTGTTTGCTGGCCAGCCAGTAGAGCAAGCCCACCACTACGCCCACACCAAGCAGGACTACACCGAGCAATAAACCCGACTGGCTATCCGAAGCGAATCGTGCCCGAACTGGGGCCAGTAGGTTAGCAATGTACTGCCCCACGCGGTCAAACTCCAGCAGCAGCGTTAGTCCAATCAGTCCTGCCAGCAGGAGCAGGTCAATCACGCGTTCGGCTACGACGGACCCCAGCCCCTGGGCCATTGGTATGCCATCGGTGCGCTGGAGGGTGGCGCAGCGCGTCAGTTCACCCGCGCCGGGAACAATCATGCTGGCCAATGTTCCGGCCAGCAGCGCCACGGTGGTTCGGAACAGCGATGGACGGTAGCCAAGGGCCTGCAGCGTAAGTTGCCAGCGGGCCGCCCGCGTGAGGTGGTACAAACCAACCAGCAGTCCAACCAGTGCCAGCCAGCGGTAATCAGCCCGCCGGAACTGATTGGCAAGTTCGGTGAGCCGAACGTCTTTCAGCACGTACCACAGCAACCCAATGGCCAATCCAATTGGCAGCGCCTGCCGGACGATTCGTTTAATCATGCGGGCAAATTAGGTATTTTTGTAAACAGACCGTTTCCTACTGGCAGATCTGGCACGGTATTGGTAGTTTTGATTTTTGCGTACCTGTTCGTATTGCTTAACCCATACAATAATCCTTCCGTAGACCCGCTCATGTCGAAAAAAAGGAAAGGTCAGCCCATCGCATCGGCCGTGCCGGAACGACGACCGCCTTCGCCCAGCCGATCAACCCCGCCTTACACCCCGCCCACGCCGGTTCGTTCGCAGCCCGCAGCCCCGCCTAAGCCCGTTGAATTACCCGAAGCTGAACGGCCTTTCGAGTTAATTCGGTTCGATAAGCGGGTAAAGTGGTTCATCGGAATTTGCATAGGATTGTTCATTCTGCTGACCCTGGCGAAGATCAATTATTCGTCCATTGGCATGTGGAACACGGTTATTCCCGACGGGGCCGATGCTAAGCGGGGTATTGTTTTGGGAACGCCGAAGCAAATAAGAATGGATGAGTGGGCTATTTTGGCTCCTTTCATGCTGTCGCAGGCCCATCAGGGTTTTCCGCTTGAAAATCCGGCCATTGGTGGCGAAAAGGTGGCACTGGTCGGCTACTTTCCCATTAATCACTTCATTTCTTTTTTTCGACCCGACTATTGGGGTTTCTACCTGTTCGACATTGAGCATGGCTTTGCCTGGCGCTGGAACTTCATTCTTTGTTTTGGGATCATTTCCGTCATGCTGGCCTTCATGCTTCTGACCCGCAACCAGTTCTGGCTCTCCGTGTTGGGAACGATCTGGCTGATTTTTTCGCCGGGCCTGGCGTGGTGGTCGTTCTTTCTGCTGACCAGTATTTACGCTGGGTTTGGTATGGTGGTGGCTTCGGCTTACCTGTTTTTTTCTACCAAAACCCGAACCATACTTATTGCGGGGGTGGTGTTCTTCTGGTGTTTTTCCATGTTTGCCCTAACGCTTTACCCGCCCTACCAGGTACCGTTGGGTTATCTGCTCTTGTTTTTGCTGATTGGCTACACTTGGCGGCATTATAACAAACAACTGCTGTTGAGCAAGGTATGGCTAAAATTGGGTGTGTTCGCGCTTGCTTTCGCCGTGATGGGCGTCGTGTTCTATGCCTATTACTTAGATGCCAAATCAACCATTGATGTGATGTCCAATACGGTTTACCCAGGTAAACGAAGCGAGACTGGTGGGACTGGTTTTGTGGCCAACTGGTTCTCTGAATATTTTGCCGGTTGGCTGCTCAATGATCAGCAATTTCCGAAGACTTGGCTTAACATATGCGAACTGTCGCACTTCATCACATTTACGCCCGTCATCGCCGTTAGTATACCGATCTACTTCGCCCGCACTCGAAAAGTTGATCCCTTACTGGCCCTAATTTTAGGCTATGTCCTTCTCCTTCTCCTCTGGATTGAAGTTGGTTTTCCTTCCTTTTTAGCTAAAGCAACGCTCCTTGATGTCAGTCCAACCCGACGAACGCAAATTCCATTTGGTATTGGTAACGTTGTGTTGGCCGTGCTCTACCTTAGCTACATCCAAACGAGGAAAATCACAGTCAGCGGGTCGGTAGCGACCCTGCTCTCGGTGGGTGTGGTTGGTTTTATGGTGTATACCGCCTGGTTAAATCTGGACGATGCGCAGGGTACTTACAAATCTCATCAGTTGTTTCTGCCCACTCTGTTTTTCATGGCTCTCAATTTTCTGTTGCTCCCGGTTGTCAATTTCAAGTATAAAGAAATCGCGGTTGTGGGGGCTGTTGTTTTATTTACGCTGCCTAACCTGAAAATCAACCCGATGGGAAAAGGAATGAGCCCCATTATTGATAACGCGCTGTACAGGAAAGTTCGGGAACTGCATTTAGAAGAGCCCGAAGCCCGGTGGGTTGTGCTGGGTAGTCAGTACATTACTTATCTGGTTACGGCTACGGGAGTTAATCAGTTGAGCGGGGTAAAAAACCAACCCGATTTCAAAACGATGCGCGTACTGGACCCAACCGCCCGGCGGGACTCTGCCTACAATCGTTACGCACATGCCATTTATAGTACGTACATTGATCCCGCTCATCCCGATACAGTGCTGATACAGAACGGTTTTGAGGATGGTTATCAAGTCGGGATTGACCCCTGCTCGCCCAAACTCAGATCGCTCAACGTGCGTTATATTATTTTTGACCGAACGCCCCAGCCGGTCGAAATTCGTTGCATGAAGCAAATGGCAAAAATGGGCAACATTGAAATCTACCGGACCAATGACTGACCAGATTTTTATTCTGATACCATCCTTTAACGAAGGTAAGGTCATTCGCCAGACCATTCGGTCGCTGGCCAATCAATACCATATTGTGCTCATCGACGATGCCTCCACCGATGATACCGCCAACGCCGTGCGTGATTTGCCGATCCATTATCTGCGTCACGACATCAATCTTGGGCAGGGAGCCGCTTTGCAGACCGGTATGGATTTCGCGCTTCAGCAGGGGGCCGATATTGTGGTCCATTTTGATGCCGACGGCCAGCACAATCCGGCGGATATTGACCGGTTTATCACCGTGCTGAAAAACCAAAAGGTCGATGTCGTGCTGGGGTCGCGATTTATGCGGCAGGACGATCTCCTGGCCATACCTCGCTTACGGCGTTTGCTGCTGCGGGTGGCCCGGGTTGTTAACGGATTATTGACGGGTTTGTGGCTCTCCGACGCGCACAATGGCTTTCGGGTTATGAATCGGCAGGCGTTGCGAGCTATTCAACTAAAAGAAAACCGGATGGCCCACGCATCAGAAATACTCATGCACATCCGGCGGCAGAAACTGCGTTATGTCGAATGTCCGACGCACATCGTTTACTCCGAGTATTCGCAGGTAAAAGGGCAACGCTGGCAGGGTGCCCTCGACATTCTAATCGACGTTTTTATCAATAAATATTTCCGCTAATGACGGCTGATATTCAATTCACATTGACCCCTATTCAGTTATTACTATCTGCTTTATTGCTGGTGGTAGCGGTTGCTTCGCTGCGTTTGTTTCGCAATCGGTTGCTATACCGCCTGTTTTTTATTGCAATTGTTTTCACAGGTATCTTATTTGTGGCAGTTCCTATTTTGCCGGTGTATCTGGCCACGGTGATGGGTGTGGGCCGGGGGGTCGACTTAGTATTTTACCTTTTGTTTACGGGCTTCCTCCTGCTTATTGCGGTATTATACCGTCGATTACTTCAGCACGATACGATTCTAACACAGATTATCCGGCAAAACGCCATCAAGAATCACCGCGCTCCGGTTACGGCCCATAAAGCGAAAGTAGGGACGACTTAATTACGTACTGCTTTTAACGTACACATCGCCAAACAGCGTTTTCTCAAAATCATGCGAGTTGATGAGTTGCTTAAACGCTGACAATGAAGTGAACTCGGGTAATGCCATGCGCATACTTTCGCCGGGGGAGTAATTAAAACGAACATCCGTAGTAAGCGAACCAAGCAAATCAATAGCCGCTACTAAGTTGTTTTTGGCCTCAGGGACAGCATACTCGAGCGAAAGCATCGGGATGGGCTGCGTTAACCCTCGTAATACCTGCAATTCAAACCCCTCTACGTCAATCTTGCAAAAAGCCGGTACGCCATACGTCGCAATCAGTTGATCGAGGGTTGTTATAGGAACCATAAGGGTTTCGGTCCACTTGTAATTGGCGAAACGATCCTGCACATTATCAATCCACTCCTCCGAAAAGCTCGATAACGTACTGTTACTGCCAATATGGATGGGTAACTGACCTTCTTCGGACCCTAATCCTTTGGGCACGATCTTGATCTGATTACTAAACCGGCGGGTAAGGGTCTGGACACAGGTAGGCTGCGGCTCTACAGCAACGACTTTAGCGTTGAGGTTAAGAAAAATGGCCGTTCGGTTGCCAATGTTAGCCCCGACGTCGAAACACAGGTCGCCGGGCTTGATTAATGTTTTGTAGAACTTTTCACGGCGACCAGCCATCATTCGATCATAGAACGTGTGCCAGTAAGGAGCTACTAATTGACGAATCATAATGGTAAAAGAGGTTTGATTATAAGCTAATCCAGTGGGGAGGCACAACCGCAGGGTAAGTTGACGTATCGGCGGCAAACCATTGGCGCGGGGCTACCACGACCCGGTCGGTTGCGGGATTAAGCCAGGCCCCCCACCAACTGAATGAGCTATTCGCTACGATAGCGTGGCGGCACAAACTCATCAGGTACATATCCTGCCAGTTATCGACTCCCGTGTTGTGTTCGACAAATGTAGCAGGCTGAATCAAGTGGCCCAATGCCTGTTTTACCCAGTCGTGGTCGTCCGAAAACACGAAAAATTGAGCGCCGGATACCCGTTCGTGCAGGTATTTGATCGACCGATGGTAATAATCTACGCCACAAACGCCGTGATGCTGATTAGCGATTGGATTGGCCACATAGTCGCCCCGGCGAACATGAACAAACGTAGCATTGGGAGCCGAAAGAACAGCGTCGGCAATGGTTAATGTTAAATCAGAGGGGCGTTGCCGAAAAGTCAGTTGCTGCCGAAGAGCCTCCGCTTCTGATTTGAAATAATCTTCAGACTGCCAATAACCGAAGCACAGGACATCCTGCGTTTGGCCGTCAAAGCACGGGGAGACATCCGGGTCAGAATCACGTAACAGAATGGCTCGTTGGCCAGGTAGCAGCATACGGCTCAGGCACCGCATTACATCGTACGGAGAAGCGTCCGTCGGCTTAATGGTAAAGGCGTTGAGTTCATAGTGGCGGGGCGTGTACTGACGGAGCCGGGCCAGCAACCGGCTCTCCAGCAAATGCCGCTCCAGCCGAAGCTCGGTCTGGCATTGCCGGGCCAGTCGAAAACCAAACGCGTACTGGAACAACTGATTGCCCAATCCACCGGCCAGAACAGAGATGATCATACACGTTGGCTGGATATAGATTGGCTGCTCACCGGCGTTCGGCCAGAAAATTAACGGTGACGAAGATTTCGAGAAATTCAGAATACGTGTCAATCCGGCGCAAGCCGTTTCCCACGATCCGATACAGCGTATAATTGGGTGAGAGCAACTGCCAGAAATCCCGGAAGTAGGTCCGTGAGTCGATGCTGGTGCCGCCAAATTCAAACTGGATCAAACGGATACGCTGCTCCTCAATCATCCGGCTGGCTCCCCGCAAAACGGCCAGTTCGTGCCCTTCCACGTCGATTTTCAATAAATCGATGTGAGTAATAGTTTGGTGGGCCGAGAACTCATCGACCGTGCTGAAAGTAGCCACTTCGTGCTGAGAAAATGACAGGTTGATGTGTTGCAAATCGCGCTCGTACACCGATGTCATACCCGACTGCTCAGCGTCGGTATACAGAGCCAGTTCCCCAACCCGGTCACTCAGGCCTATGTTATGTTTTTCGACGTTCGGCTCGGGCACATTCCGGGCCAACGTCTGGTAAGTAGCATACGATGGTTCGAAGCAATGAATGGTTGCCCGCCCGTCCAGTCCGTTCAGCAACAGACGGGCGTAACTGCCTACGTTAGCTCCCACGTCGAAGATTGTAACCGGACTGGGTTGCCCGGCCGTTTTGCGGGCGAGGTAGCTAACAACGTACTTTTCTCCGCTGTCGTCCGTAAAGGAGCCACCGCCGTAATTCATCGCGTATAGCGTGAACATGTACAGTTTTTCGTAGACGGGCTGAAGCAGCGTAATACGGATAGGAGCCAGCAGCCATTGCAGAAATTTCTTCATGCGTTTAGTCAATTCGTCTGGTCATCTCAAAAATACCACAGCCGTAACTACAGCCGAAATTAGTTTGAACGGCGGCCGAATGCCAATCGGCGTTTTCTACAAACTGTTCGTCATCATCAATGTACGAGAATCGCTCTATTGTATAATGGGGCTCAAACAAGTTGATGAGGTAGCTCACCGAGAACACCCGGTGGGCATTGTAAACGATTCCCTGCGGACCGATAGGCGACGAAAAATAGAACGTTCCACCCGGCTTGACAATCTGCCGGATATTGTCCAGTGCTTTAAGGTGGCCATTGGCATCAATTGGATCGCCGTAGCGGCCCAGACCAAAGTGTTCGATGGCGTGCAGAGCCGAAATAGAATCAGTTGAATGAATCAGGTCTGCGGGTAAGTTCATCAAATCCGCCTGCCGAAAACTGACGTTGGGAATAGGTCGGGTCAGTGGTCGGATATCGACGATTTCTACCGGCCGATACGACGCAACGTGACCAACAAATCCGTCAATGCGGGAGCCAATGTCAACGTGCTTGACTGGATTATTTTTAAAAATACGCTGAGCCACGTACAGGTCCTGTAGGAAGTAGTGTTTCACCAATAGTCCACTCTCGGCGTACCGGTCGAAGAGAGCCGGATAGTAACTACGGATCGGAAAGTCCGAGTGACCGTTTAGTTGCTTCTTCAGTGTAAAATAATCGCTTATGTAAGCGGGCGTTGCCTTCATTCCGCCCCAAACGATTTGCGAGCCGACTTTAAGAATGCGTCCGACCATAGTAGATTAAGCGTTGATTAGCTGACGGGCTTTGTTCATTGATTTAACGAGAACTTTTTCGGGAAGCAGGTTGATCGCACTCGTGATGGCCGCTATTTTAGCCCGGTGCCACCAGGGCGCTACGTAGCCAAACTCACGAATGAAACTTTGCTTGATTGCTACATTACTGCGCCACTTAGCCCGAAGGTTAGTGAACACAGTGTTTGTCGTATGGATACGGTAGGCCGTTAATGACTCCGGTAAGTTGTACATTCGATACCCCGCCCGCATTAGCCGGAAAAGACTGTAATAGTCATTAAAGTGACTGAACCGAATCTGGTACAAATCCGCGTTCAGCTCATTTCGATACATCACGGCCGGGTTAGCAATCGGAAACCGGAGGTAAAACTCATGATAGATTTCCTCGTGCGTAACTGGATATTTCCGCGTACCCGTAATCCGGCCCAACTGATCAATGAGTGTTAACTGGCTGCCAACCAGAAATACATCAGGATTGGCTATCAGGTAGTCGACTTGCTTGGTCAACCGGTCGGGCATAGCTACGTCATCGGCGTCGAGTTTAGCAATGAATGCGCCTTTAGCCCAGCGAGATGCTACGTTACTGGCTATTTCACCCCCGTAGCCTAACGGGGTTGGTTCCCAAAGTGGTCGTACGCGTTGGTCACGCCGGGCATAGTCCGCGATGATGGTAGCCGTGCCATCGGACGATCCATTATCTAAAATTAACAGTTCCAGTTGCCGATACGACTGCGACAGTACGCTTTCAATTGCCTGCGCCAAATACCGCTCCCCATTATAAACGGGCATGATAACCGATACGAGTGGGCTGTCTGACATAATCATTGACAAGGGGTAGGCAAATACTGTACCACAATACTCGCAAGTTTTACCGGAGTTCGCACCTTCTGCCGTAATTTTGAGTTTTCATCTAAACGAAAACGCGGCACTTCCCGGCATGAAATTAACCCTTCAGCAAACAGACTTTTTTGAAGACCGCCATCATGGTGGTCGGCACTCCGACGGCCAGCGCTCCAGCCAGACCGACAGGGCTCTCACCCAGATGCTAACGACGATTGGCCTTGATTCTATCGACCAGCTCATCGACCAGACCGTGCCAGCCGCCATCCGGCTTCCGCGCCCGCTTAATCTGCCCGCGCCAAAATCGGAAATGCAGTTCCTGGCAGATTTTAGAAAGCTGGCCAATCAAAACAAGGTGTTCAAATCATACATCGGTACGGGCTATTATGACACGATTACGCCGAACGTCATTTTGCGTAATATTCTCGAAAATCCCGCCTGGTACACGGCCTATACGCCCTACCAAGCCGAAATTGCTCAGGGACGGCTCGAAGCGCTGCTGAATTTTCAAACCGTTGTTTGTGATCTCACTGGCTTGCCCATCGCCAACGCATCGTTGCTGGACGAAGCCACCGCTGCCGCCGAAGCGATGACGATGCTCTACGGTCAGCGACCGACCGCGAAGAAAGCTGCGAGCGCCATTTTTGTCTCGGAACGGTGCCACCCGCAAACTATCGACGTGGTCCGCACCCGTGCCACGCCCCTCAACATTGAGGTAATTGTGGGCGACCACCGCATCGCCGACCTCACGAACGCTGCTCTTTTCGCCGTTCTGTTGCAATATCCGGCTTCCGACGGTGAGGTGTTCGATTACACGGATCTGATCACGGCGGCTCACGAACTGAACATCACCGTTGCCGTTGCCGCTGACCTGCTGGCCTTGACGCTGCTGACTCCTCCCGGCGAAATGGGTGCTGACGTGGTAGTTGGGTCGGCGCAGCGGTTTGGCGTACCGATGGGCTACGGTGGCCCACATGCGGCCTTCTTTGCCACGCGCGACGCTTTCAAACGGCAGATTCCCGGCCGTATCATCGGCGTATCGGTAGATGCGCAGGGAAAGCCCGCCCTGCGGATGGCCCTGCAAACTCGTGAACAGCACATCCGGCGCGAGAAAGCAACGTCCAACATCTGCACCGCACAGGTGTTATTGGCCGTTATGGCGGGTAGCTACGCCGTTTACCACGGTCCCGAGCGGCTCCGGGAGATCGGCGAGCGCGTCCACGGGCTGACTAAAGTATTCGCCACCGCCCTGCGCTGGAACGGCCACGAGGTGAGCACGGAGAACTACTTCGACACGGTCACGATAAAAGTAAGTGATGTCGAATCGCTGAAGAAGTCGGCAAAAGCGGCTCAGCTTAATCTGCGGTATGCGGCCGATGGTCAGCACGTCAGCGTTTCCTTCGATGAAGCCAAAACTTTGCACGACGTATCGGAACTGCTGACGGTCTTCAGTGTAAAAGCGGACCTTGACGCGATTGTGGACGAGTTGGCAATCACGTGGCCGGAGCGGCTCATTCGTCAGTCGAACTACCTATCGCATCCCGTTTTCAATACGCACCATACCGAACATGAGATGTTGCGGTATCTGAAGTCACTGGAAGAAAAAGACCTCTCGCTGGTTCATTCCATGATCGCCCTTGGTAGCTGTACCATGAAGCTGAACGCCACGGCCGAGATGATACCCGTCACGTGGCCCGAGTTCGGCCAGATTCACCCCTTCGCGCCGAAAGACCAGACATTGGGTTATCAGCAGCTTTTTGCTGATCTGAACACTTGGCTCTGCGAGATCACGGGTTTTGCAGCTATGTCACTGCAACCCAACTCCGGGGCACAGGGCGAATATGCAGGGCTGATGGTGATCCGGGCGTATCACGAAAGTCGGAACGAGCACCATCGCAACATCGCCCTGATTCCGCAGTCGGCACACGGCACTAACCCCGCCAGCGCAGTGATGGCCGGGATGAAAGTCGTCATTGTCAAGTGCGACGAGCGGGGCAACATCGACGTAGCTGACCTGACTGCCAAAGCCGAACAGCATAGCAATGATCTGTCGTGTCTGATGGTAACTTATCCGTCGACGCATGGCGTGTTTGAAGAAAGCATCAGGGAAATCTGCGCCACCATTCACCAGCACGGTGGACAGGTGTACATGGATGGCGCAAACATGAACGCGCAAGTCGGAGTCACCTCACCAGCCGCCATTGGCGCGGACGTTTGTCACCTGAACCTGCACAAAACGTTCTGCATTCCCCACGGCGGGGGTGGGCCTGGGATGGGCCCTATCGGCGTCGCGTCGCAGTTGGTGCCGTTCCTGCCGGGTCATGTTGACTTACCTGCGCCTAAAATGGGTGAAGGGCTACAAGTCGAAGGTCAGGGCGCGGTGTCGGCAGCTCCGTACGGGTCAGCCAGTATCCTCACAATTTCGTACGCCTACATTGCCATGATGGGCGGTGAGGGTCTGACCAATGCGACGAAGCGGGCTATTTTGAACGCTAACTACATCAGAGCACGGTTGGATGGCCATTATGATACCCTCTACACTGGGAAAAACGGCCGCGCGGCCCACGAGATGATTATCGACTGCCGCCCGTTCAAATCGGCGGTGGGTGTTGAGGTCGAAGATATTGCCAAGCGGTTAATGGACTACGGTTTTCACGCCCCGACGGTATCGTTTCCGGTAGCGGGTACGATGATGATTGAGCCAACTGAATCGGAATCGAAAGCCGAACTCGACCGCTTCTGCGACGCCATGATCGCCATTCGCAATGAAATCCGCGAGATTGAGACTGGCGTAGCTGACCGCACCAACAATGTTCTGAAACACGCCCCTCACACGGCGGCTGTAGCACTGGCCGATGACTGGAACCGGCCCTACAGCCGTGAAAAAGCCGTTTACCCATTGCCTCAGGTTCGCGCCCGCAAATTCTGGCCAAGCGTCAGCCGGATCGACTCGGCCTACGGCGACCGGAACCTCGTCTGCTCCTGCGTCCCAACGGATGCCTATGCAACGGAAGTGGCTGAGGAGATGAGTATGGAGCAGGAAGCGTAAGGTACAACTGAGGTGAGTACACAGCAAAGCCCCATTTCGTAACGAGATAGGGTTTTACTGTGTAAGTTGTCTTTAAAATACCCCTCAATAAAAATCAGTTGTAATCGTTAAAAGTAAGTCCTGCCCGAGATGTGTTTAGATTGGTGGAGAATGACTGTTTTGCCCATTTAATTTTATGAAAACCAATACGTTGTCTGCGCTGCTGCTGGCGCTGTTCGTGATCATCAGCCTGACAGGTTGCAACTCGGCCATGCAGGCGTACAAAAAAGGGGTTCGCCATTACGATGTCGGCGAGTATAATCTGGCCCTGCCCCAGTTTGAAAAAGCCGCCAAAGGCTCAATCGACCCTGCTCGTTTGAATTACTACACCGCTGAGTCGTATCGGCTGTCGAACCGGTTTGCCGAGGCTGTGCCGTTCTATCAGAAGGCAATCGAAGCCAACACAACCGAGCCGGACGCCCGTTTCAACTATGCCTACGCGCTGAAATCTCAGGGAAATTACGCCGGGGCACTGGAGCAGTTGCAACAGTACGTAGCGAATGCGCCCAAAACTACGGCCAAGCCCGTGCTGGACAAGGCCCGGCGCGAGATCGAAACGCTAAAGGCCATTGACATTATCGCCCAGAATAAGTCGCTCATCAACCTTCGCAATATGGGTAACCTTAATTCGACGGGAGCGGAGTTTGCGCCGGTTGTGCGGGGGGAGGAGTTGATTTTTACGGCTTCGCGCAAAGAACAGATCTACAAAAACAATGGTCAGCCCATGCTGGGCCTGTACCGCACCAAGCTCACGCAAAACCCCGACGAAACCGGCACAACCAGCCCAGCCGCTCCGGAGCCATTCAGCACCAATGTGTTGCAAAGCGATGTGAATGAAGGCACCCCGACTTTCTCGAAAGATGGCAAGATGATGATTTTGGCGCGGGGTAACAATGGCAAACGTAAAGGCGGAGTCGACGTTGACCTATACATCAGCCGGTTGGGCGACGGCAATGCGTGGAGTCAGCCTGCACGGTTGCCCATCAGTGATTCGCTCGCTTGGGACGGATCACCCGCCTTTTCGGCCGATGGCAAGACGCTGTATTTTGCGTCGAACCGGGCTGGGGGAGCCGGAGGTATCGACCTCTACCGCACCAGCATCGACGCGTCGGGACGGTTCAGCCGCCCGGTCAACATGGGCCGCGACATTAACACGCCCGGCGATGAGATGTTTCCCTACGTAGCACCCAATGCCAAGCTGTACTTCGCGTCCGACGGACACCCAGGTTTGGGCAAGTTAGACGTGTTTGTGGCGACGCGCTCCGGTGGCGTCACGCGGGTGGAGAATATGGGGCAGCCGGTCAACTCACCCGCCGACGATTTCGGCCTGATCTACACTGAACCGACGAAAGGGTTTCTGGCCTCGAACCGCAGCGGTGGCAAAGGCGACGACGACATTTATTTTTTCCAGGAAGGCCCGGCCCGCGACACAACGACCATTGCGCAAAATCCACCACCGGGAGCGCCCAAAACGGTGCGCTACTTCATCGCCGGGACGGTATCCGTAAACGAGTCGCCGGTGGTGCCGCTCGACTCGGCACGGGTGCGCATTCTCGACGATGCGACCGGTCAGCCCATTGCCGAAGTGACAACAGGTGAGGGTGGTACGTTCGGGAAGTATCCGTTGCAGGAAGGGAAAGATTACACGATTCTGGCCGAACGCCGGGGGTATCTGACACGCCGGGAACCGTTTACGATGCAGGGTAAGAGTATTCCGCAGGTGTTCCTGACCAAGTCGCAAACCGATACCACGTTCTACGTGCCTATTCTGCTCGATAAGTCGCTGCTGAACAAGACGTTCGTGCTGGAAAATATTTATTACGATCTCAATAAATACAACATCAGGGCCGATGCCGCGCCCGAACTTGACAAGATCGTGGTAATATTAAAAGACAATCCGACGCTTAAACTCGAACTGAGTTCGCACACCGACGTCCGCGATACGGATTCGTACAACCTGCGCCTGTCGCAGAACCGGGCCAAATCTGCCGTTGAGTACATTGTATCGCAGGGTATTGTGGCTGATCGGTTAGTGGCTAAAGGCTATGGCGAAACACAGTTGGTGGTCAAGAATGCGAAAACCGAAGAGGAGCATCAGCGCAACCGCCGGACGGAGATCAAGATTCTGGAATTATAATTAGCCCACCGCTTCAGCATTGTGAAACCGAATAGAAAACACAACACGAACGGGGTTGGTTGTTGAGAGACACCAATTCCGTTCGCTTTTTATGCAAAACGATAAACTCCGTCAGTTCCTGGTTATATTCAGCGTTGTCACGATGATCGTGATGAATTACCTCTCCAACGCTGGCGCCTTTGGGGGCATGACCAATAAGGAGATTTCCGATAAATACCACACGCTGATTACGCCCGCAGGGTACGCATTTTCCATTTGGGGACTTATTTTCTTAGGATTGCTGGGCTTTGCCATTTATCAGGCGCTGCCCTCGCAACGGACCAACCCTCGCTTTCGGGCGGTGGGGTGGTGGGTTACACTGAATACGCTTTGCAACGCCATCTGGAGTCCGCTTTTCAATAACGAGCGTATTGGCATTGCCCTGATCGTAATCTTGGTGATGTTGTTTTCGGTAGCCGTCATTGAGCAGCGCCTGCTGATGCGGCCCCGCGTACCAGTCGTTGCGCCTGACTTGGATGCGACACTGCCCGAGTCGCCCACGTCGGCGGTTGAGACGTGGCTTGCCCGGATTCCGTTTTCCATCTACTTCGGCTGGCTTACCGTTGCCACGATTCTGAACGTGGCCGTTTACCTGAAAGCAACAGAATTTAGCCTGCTGGGCCTGAGTGAGCCATCGTGGGCAATTGCCATCCTGATTGTGGGTTTAGTCGTTGGAGCGTGGCTGTTTAACCGCTACCGTAGCGTGGCGTATATCCTGGTGTTTGTTTGGGCCTACGTGGCTATTGTCGTAGAACAGGCAGGGTACGGATTAGTTCAGGTGGCGGCCGGGGCGGGGGCTATCGGCGCGGTGCTGCTGGCTATTAGCGGGGTTATTTCGCGCAAAACGCCTGCTTACGCTTAAACAACATAGCCTCGGTCAACTTTGCCAAAGTTTAGAACTTTGGCAAAGTTGACCGAGGCTATGTTACGCCTGTTCCTCTTCCAACACGGTGATGTTATTGATTTTATCGCCCTGCTTAATCTGGTCGATCACATCGATCCCGTCAACTACTTTGCCGAAAACCGTGTGCACACCGTCGAGGTGAGCGGTGTTCTGGCGACTGTGGCAGATGAAAAATTGCGAACCACCCGTGTTACGGCCCCGGTGCGCCATCGACAACACGCCCCGGTCGTGGTACTGGTTGCCGCCCGTCAGTTCGCAGTCGATGGTGTAGCCCGGACCACCCGCGCCAGTGCCGGTTGGGTCGCCCCCCTGAATCATGAAATTTGGAATGACGCGGTGAAACTTAACGCCGTCGTAAAATCCTTTTTTGGCTAACGTAATAAAATTGTTGACCGCTTTCGGAGCGTCTTTATCATAAAATTCGATGAGCATTGTGCCCTTGTCGGTATTCATTTGTGCCTTCGGCATGGCTGAATCTGATTTTGTTGAAGGACAAAATTACGATGATTTGTGGTCAATAGACGCTGTTATTGGTTGCTGGCGCTGGCCTTGTTTTTCCCATTCTTCACAGGAAAGCAGAAGTTAACTGAATTTGGCAGATAAAGCCCTGACAAATAGTTCTTTAAATAAGACAATTTGTCGATGTGTGTTTTTAATAGATAGGGGCTAAATTGCCCCTTAGTACGCTTTGCAAGCGACAAACTGTTGCCACTTCCCCAATTTTATCTAATTCTACTCAGTTAACGTCAGTTGTCTGAGTAGAACCCCATCCGTAGTTCCTGCAACTGCTTTTTACGTTTGATCTATCATGTGGATTGTTCGGTTGGCTTTAGAAAAAAAATATACCATTGCCGTCATGGCACTGCTCATTATGATTATGGGTGGCCTGTCGATTTCGCAGATGCCGACGGATATTTTTCCGCGCATTAACATTCCGGTCGTGACGGTTATGTGGGGCTACAGTGGTCTCTCGTCCAGCGAAATGGAACGGATGATTACAAACTTTTCCGAAACCTCGATTATCAACAACGTCGGCGATATTCAGCGGGTCGAATCGCAGACCTATACCGGCACGGCAGCCATCAAGATTTATTTCCAGCCGACGGTAAAGATTGAAGAAGCACTGGCGCAGGTGTCGGCCATTTCGCAAACTATTCTGGTCCGGATGCCGCCCGGCACTCAGCCACCCCTGATTGTACGCTACAACGCCACCGACGTGCCGGTGCTGCAACTGGGTCTTTCGTCCGACAGCCTGAGCGAATCCCAGATCACCGATTATGCCACCACGCGCATCCGCCCCAGCATATCGACGCTGCCCGGCACCCGGCTGTCGCAGCCGTTTGGCGGAAAGTCGCGGCAAATCATGGTCGACCTGGAACCGGAGCAACTCATTACTTACAACGTAACGCCCGAAGAGGTGCTCAACGCCGTAGCCGCTCAGAACCTGACCCTGCCAACGGGGGCCATCCGATTGGCCGACCGTGAATACAACGTCCGGCTCAACTCCAAACCCGACGCGGTCAGCGTATTAAATGATTTGCCAATTAAGCAACTCAATGGCACCACCGTGCACATGCGCGACGTGGCCAACGTACACGACGGTGCCGCCGTGCAGACGAATATTGTGAAGCAGGACGGCAGCAAAGGCTTGCTGATGAGTCTGGTAAAAACCGGTAACGCATCGACTACAGAGATTGTGGACCGCATTCGGAATCAGATATTGCCAACGGTGCGGGCAGCCGCCCCATCGGGCCTGCGTATTCAGGAGTTGTTCGACCAGTCGGTGTTCGTGAAGGCGTCCATCCAGGGGGTGCTGGTGGAAGGACTGATTGCCGCCTTGCTCACGGCGGGCCTGATCCTGTTGTTTCTGGGTAGCTGGCGATCCACCCTGATTGTGGCCGTGTCGATTCCACTGTCCATTCTCTCATCGCTGATTGTGTTGTATCTGCTTGGCGAAACGCTCAACATCATGACCCTCGGCGGGCTGGCGCTGGCCATCGGCATCTTAGTCGACGACGCCACCGTAACCATCGAGAACATTCACCGCAACGAAGAACTCGGTATGCCGCTTCGGCAGGCTATTCTGGAGGGGGCGCAGCAAATTGCCACCCCCACGCTGGTGTCCACGCTGACCATCTGCATCGTGTTTACGTCGGTGCTTTTCCTGGAAGGTCCCGCCCGGTTTCTGTTCGGTCCGCTGGCGCAGGCGGTGGTGTTTGCCATGCTGGCCTCGTATATCCTGTCGCGGACGCTGGTGCCGATGCTGGCCGACCTGATGCTGCGGAATGAAAGTCACTCAAATCAGGCCGATCATCAGACGGCTGGTGGCGGGAACTCACTCTACGCCCGCTTCAACCGTGGATTCGACCGGTTCCAAGTGCGGTACATCCGGGCGTTAGAATGGGTGCTGAACCACCGCAAAGTCGCGCTTGTGGTGTTTGTGGTCGTGGTGGCGTTTACGGGGGTACTCGTACCGTTTGTTGGGCGCGATTTTTTCCCAAAGGTCGATGCGGGGCAGATTCGGCTGCACCTGCGGGCACCCGTGGGAACCCGGCTCGAAGCTACCGAGCAGGTGGCGGCCCAGACCGCTGAACTGGTGCGCGAGGTAATTCCGGAAGACGAAGTGGGGTCGGTTATCAGTAACATTGGCCTGACTTCCGAACGCTTCAACTTTATTTTCTCCGACAACTCCTCGCTGGGCAGCGCCGACGCCGAACTGCTGATTTCGCTGACCGAAGAACGCTCACGCCCGACTGACGACTACGTGCGCGAACTACGGGCGCGGCTGCGCGAAGAGATGCCCGACGTGACGTACTTTTTTCAGCCCGCCGATATCGTTAGCCAGATTCTGAACTTTGGTCTGACTTCGGCCATCGACGTGCAGATATCAGGCTTCGACCGGGCTAACAACCTGACCATTGCCCGCGAACTCCGCGACCGCGTGGCGGGTATTCCCGGCGCGGTGGACGTTCACCTGCACCAGGCCCTCGACGCGCCCGAACTCTTCATCGACGTTGACCGCGAGCGGGCCAGCCAGTTCGGCCTGACCGAGCAGCGGGTAGCGACGAACATGAACATCTCGCTCAGCGGTTCGGGGCAAACGCGCCCCAACTTCTGGTCAGACCCCGTCACGGGATTTCCCTACATTATTGCCGTGCAAACGCCCCCCTACAAACTTGACTCCTACGAAAAACTGCTCCGAACGCCCATTGTGCCGGGTCAGGTGTCGCCCCAGTTGTTGAGCAACGTCACTACCGTACGACGCACCTCGTCCCCGGTTATTATCAACCGGGTAAACACCCAGCCAACCTACGACGTGTATGCCGCCGTGGAGCGGACGGACCTCGGCTCGGTCGCGAAGGAATTAAACAAGTTGGCGGCTGAATACAAAGACCGGCTCAAACCGGGTAATGCCATTTCCATTCGTGGGCAGGTCGAAAGCATGGAAAGCGCATTCAGTCGATTAGGACTGGGTATTGTGTTCGCGGCTCTGCTGGTATATCTGTTGATGGTCGTCAATTTCCAGTCGTTTCGCTATCCGTTCATCATTATTACGGCCCTGCCAGGCGCCTTGTGCGGTATGGTCTGGATGCTGTTTCTAACGGGCACCACGTTCAGTATTCCGTCGCTGATGGGAGCGATTATGAGCGTCGGGGTGGCGACGGCGAACAGTATTCTGTTGATTAGCTTTGCCAAAGATCACCTGCCTGCTGTGGGCGGGAATGCGTACGAAGCGGCTCTGGAAGCGGGCCGGACGCGGCTGCGGCCCATTCTGATGACGGCCATCGCCATGATTATCGGGATGTTGCCCATGTCGCTTGGGTTAGGCGAAGGGGGCGAGCAGAACGCTCCCCTCGGCCGCGCCGTTATTGGTGGGCTGCTGCTGGCCACGTTCACGACGCTGCTGTTTGTGCCAGTGGTCTTTAGCTATTTAGCACGAAAAACAGACTCGGGAAAACAGCCTGAAATCGTTTAATCATGGACACCATTTACCACGTCGTTCCCGCCGAAACCTGGGCAAAATTTGACGGTGAACCGATATACGCAGCGGATAGTTTAGAGAGCGAAGGGTTTATTCACCTTTCGGAGCAACACCAGGTAGCCGGGGTACTCAGTCGGTATTACCGAAACGTGCCGGGCTTACTGCTTCTGCACGTCGACCCGGCTAAACTGACTCATGAACTCCGGTATGAAGAAGCTGCTAACGGCGACCGTTTCCCGCATGTGTACGGTCCGGTTAACAAAGACGCCGTGGTAGAAATTGAAAAAATAGTCCAGTGAATACCTATGAAAATTCTTAAAATCATCATTCCTCTGCTGTTGCTGGTCGCGCTGTTCGTTTTTGCGGGCGTATTGCCCCGGATGCGCAATGCCAGCCAACTGAAAGAGGAGGCCAATGCCGAAAAAAGTCGTGATCCCATCGTCAACGCCGTACCGCTCAAGCAAGCATCCGACACGACCGGTCTGACTTTACCGGGACAAATTCAGCCGTATCGTCAAACGCCCCTCTACGCCCGGACGCAAGGCTTTCTGCGTCGATGGTACGTCGATATTGGTGCTCAGGTGAAACAGGGGCAGCTTTTAGCTACCATCGACGCCCCCGAGCTCGATCAGGACATTGCCCGCGCCAAAGCCGACCAGCAACTCGCCCAAAGCAACCTCGACCGGTTGGAGAGCGTCAAACTCCCTGGTGCTGTAGCCACGCAGGACATCGACACTCGCCGGTCGGGCGTGGCGGTGGCCAAGGCTAACCTTGGCCGGTTGCAGGCCTTGAAAGATCTTCAACTGGTACGGGCGCCGTTCAGTGGCGTTATTACAAGCCGGACGGCCGAGAACGGTAACTTAGTTTCGCCGGGGTCGGGCCAGCCGCTGTTTACGATCTCGGAATTAGGGACGTTGCGGGTGTTTGTCGATGTGCCGCAGACATATTTTCGATCTGTTAAAGTGGGGATGCCCGCCACGGTTATTGTTCCGGAGTTGAAACGGACGCTTTCCGGTAAAGTCGTTCGTACATCAGGCGCACTACGGAGCGATTCGCGGACGCTGCTGGCCGAAGTCTCCATTCCTAATCCAAAGCAGGAACTGCCGTCGGGCCTGTTTAGCCAGGTGAAATTCGACATGATTTCAACGAACGCGCCGGTTTTGATTCCAGCTAATGCCCTACAAATCACTCCGCAGGGACCGCGCGTGGTGGTGGTTGAATCGGATCAGCACATTCGATTTGTGCCGATTACGCTCGGCCGCGACTACGGCACCACCATCGAAGCCGTCACGGGCCTGACCGGTCAGGAGCGCGTCGTAACTAACCCCAACGACCGACTGCGCGACGGTCAGAAAGTGCGCTTTCGGAAAACAAACGTGGCCCCGGCAGTTGCCGCAAAAACCATAGTCAAGCGATGAGGGAGTTTTTAGTGTGTGGTTTGTGGTTTTTAGTGTGTGGTTGGGCGCAAGCGCAGACCGCGCCCGTCTCGCCAAGCGGTGGGGCCGTTACGCTCCAGCCCGGTGCCGGAACAGTACAGCCATCAGCTACCGCTGCAAACGCAAGCGTGGAGTCATCAGCTACGGCATCTGGTGCCGCCGGGTTGCCGACTGCTGATTTATTCGTAAGTGGGTTCAATCGTTTTGCCGACCCAACGCTCGAATCGCTGATTCAGTTGGGCATTGCCAACAGCCCCAACTTGCGGGCTGCGTTGAGTCGGCTGGAAGAAGCCCGCGTTCGGGTCCGGATCGCGCAGTCGTTTTTGCAGCCATCCATCCGTAGTTCGGCCCTGATTACAACGCAGAGTCTCTCGGAGCACCGCCCCATTGCTATCCCCACGGCCAGCGACCGGTTGCCGCGCTTTCAGCTAAGCACGTTTCAATTCCTGCCCGTCGATGCAACGTATGAACTGGACCTGTTCAAGCGCATCCGGGGCGGCATCACCGTAGCTGATTTACAAGCGCAGGCCTCCGACGCTGACTACCGGTCGTTTCGACTCACCTTAGCGTCAGACATTGCCCGTACGTACTTCCTCATCCGGGGTAACGACGCGGAACAGGCCGTCTTTGCGCGGAACCTGTTGGCTCGTGACACCACGCTGTCTATTCTGCGCGAACGGTTCCGGGTCGGGCTGATTAACCAGATCGACGTGCAGCGGGCCGAAACCGATTTCGCCGGTTTGCGCGTGACGCTGAAAGGACTGCAACGCGCCCGCACCGAACTGGTCAACGGACTCGCGCAACTGTGTGCGCAGGACCCAACGGCGTTCACGGTGGCGCCCGGTACGTTGCCCGCCACGACGCCGACATTTCCGTACGCTAACCTAACAACCGATCTGCTCGGGCGTCGGCCCGATTTGCAGCAATTTGCCCGGCAGATTCAGATTGTTGATGCGCAGGCCGTTGTCCAGCAGGCAACCACCCGCCCGCGCGTAAACCTGATTGGGTCGGGGGGATTGTTGTCGGGGCGGTTTGGGCCGTGGTTCGCGCCCAGCAGTGCCACCTATTTAGTCGGCGTCAATGCGTCGGTGCCGCTCTACGAAGGCCATCGCAACCGCGAGTTGGTTGCCTTAGCGCGGCAACAGGTTCAAACCGGGCAGCAAACCTACCAGCAGCAACTGCAACTGGCCCAGCGTGAAGCCGAAACGGCTTTGGATAATCTTGCACTGCTTCGCGAGCAGATCGGTTTGCAAAATCAGACCATTGTGCTGGCCCGTCGAACAGAGCAGTACAACCGAGAACTGTATGTTCGGGGCTTGGCTACTTACCTTGAAGTACTGGATGCGCAACGCACCATTCTGACCAATGAACAGCAGTTGGTGCAGCTTCGCACCCAGGAAGCACAATTTGCCGTAGCATTGCTGCGGGCCGTGGGCGGAGACTGGTGAAGATTGCGCTCGCAACAATCCTGACCTTTTGGGGTTCAGATGGGTAAGAAAAGAGCAAATTTGCAGCAATATCACTTCCTTCAGTACCAATGAATCATACGTATGTTATTATCATGGCGGGGGGCGTCGGAACGCGGTTCTGGCCCTTTAGCCGGACGAGTTACCCCAAACAGTTCCACGATGTGCTCGGCACCGGTCGGACGCTGCTCCAACAAACCGCCGACCGCTTCGAGGGCGTTTGCCCGTCGGAAAACATATTTATTGTCACCAGTACGCTGTATAAAGACCTCTGCCAGCAGCAGTTGCCCCAACTTGCCGACGACCAGGTACTGTGCGAACCCATTGCCCGCAATACGGCCCCCTGCATTGCTTACGCCTGCTATAAAATTGCCCAGCGCGATCCTGAGGCCAATATCGTCGTGGCTCCTGCCGATCACATTATTTTAAAAGAAGAGGAGTTTAAACGAACCATCCGCACGGCGCTCGATGCCACTCAGGAACAGGATGTTCTGGTTACGCTGGGTATTCAGCCCAGCCGTCCCGACACAGGTTACGGCTACATTCAGTACGTTTCGGATGCGACTGATGAAGAAAACGGCTCGGAGGTTCGCAAAGTGAAGTGCTTCATGGAAAAGCCTAACCTTGACTTGGCCCGGCAGTTCATCGACAGTGGCGAATTCGTTTGGAACGCGGGAATCTTCGTCTGGAACGTGCGGGCCATTAGCAAAGCCTTTGAAACCCACCTGCCCGAAGTAGCTGAAATTTTTGCCGAAGGGAGTGACGCTTATTACACCGACCGCGAGAAGGCGTTCATCGACAAAGCGTATTCGCTCACCGGAAGCATCTCCATCGACAATGGCATCATGGAGAAAGCCCATAACGTGTATGTCGTGCTGAGCGATTTTGGGTGGTCAGACCTCGGCACGTGGAAATCGCTGTACGAAGCATCGGATAAAAACGCCGACCAGAACGTGGTGGACGGGCACGTCATGCTCTACGACACAAAGAACTGCATCATTAAAACGCCCAAAAACCGGCTCGTAGCGATCAACGGCTTAGACGGGTTCATTGTGGCCGAATATGATAACGTACTAATGATCTGCCGTAAAGAAGACGAGCAAAAAGTCAAAGCCTTCGTTGCCGACGCTAAAGAGCAGGGCGCGCAGTTCGTGTAGTGGATTATAGACACTGGTTAATTAGGTTGTAGCCCCCATCGCTATGAGGACACAGCGACGGGGCTACAACCTAATCACTTAATACAAATTAGAGCGTTGCGCTTGTGGGTTGTAGGGGAGTTTAGGTCATTGTGCCTTCACCTCAAAGACGAATGAAAATAACTAATTGGGACGAGCATAGAGCAGCGCTAAGTGATCTTGATAAGCTGATCGCGGCAGGATTTGAAGGAGGTGCCCAGCGTGAAGCACAATTCTCTAAACTGGCTATATCAGTTGAAGCTTTCGAAAATAGCATTCCGCTCATGCCTATCCGCGTACCGGAAACACTACCCGGTATGATTCATATCAAGATGGCGGAAAGAAACATGAAGCAGAAAGAAATGGCTCAATTTCTGGATGTATCCATGGCTCGTTTCTCTGAGGTGATAACCGGCAAACGGCGCATTACGATTGATTTAGCTAAGAAGCTCCACGAACGGTCAGACATCAGCCCGGAGTTCATTCTGAAAACCGCTTGACCGCTGTCTGTATCACTCTACCGCTCGCTCAACTTCTTGTCCCTGAGTTAGTATGAATTAACCAATGCAACGTTTAACTTTGTAAAGACCACTTCGTCTGGCCAATTCTAAAACGGCGCTTTGTTATGACTACCTTGACCCGCTTCATCGCTTTTACATTTCTGTGCCTCTTTGGCGTGTTGGTCGCCGTTGCACAGCCCAACGTGCAAAAGAAAATCCAGACCGACCTGATTATGGCCGACGATGGGGCAGTCATCGAATTGCCCGCCGGTACGTTTGTGCTCACGGGTAGTCTGTCGTTGCAGGACAAGAACAACATTACCATCCGGGGAGTGGGCGAGGGCAAAACGGTGCTGTCGTTCAAAGGGCAGACCGAAGGAGCCGAGGGGTTACGCATCACGAACGGGAAGAACATTGTCGTTGAAAACCTGACTATTCAGGATACCAAGGGCGATGGTATAAAGACCATGAATGTGCGCGGCATCACCTTCCGCAACGTACGCACCGAGTGGACGGGCAACCTATCGGAAAACAACGGCTCCTACGGGTTGTACCCAGTACAGTGCGACAATGTGCTGATCGAGAAATGCACGGCTATTGGCGCGTCGGACGCGGGCATATACGTGGGGCAGTCGCGGAACATTGTCGTGCGCAACTGCGTGGCGTATCATAACGTAGCGGGCATCGAAATTGAAAACTCCATCGGGGCCGACGTGTACCAAAACGAAGCCTATCAGAATACAGGCGGTATTCTGGTGTTCGACCTGCCCGATCTCATCCAGAAAAAGGGCGGTAACGTGCGGGTGTATGACAATCACATCCACGACAACAACCTCGAAAATTTCGCGCCCAAGGGAAACATTGTGGCGAAAGTGCCCGCCGGTACGGGGGTGCTGATTCTGGCGACGAGTAATATCGAACTATTTAAGAACCGGATTATTAATAATAAATCATTTGGGACAGGGATTATCAGCTATCACGTAACCGAAGAAGCCATCAAGGATAGTCTCTATAACCCGTATCCGGCTAATATCAGCATTCACGACAATGAGTACCAGCGTCAGGCGGTGCATCCAACCCACAAAGGCCGCATGGGTCAGATGTTTCAGTTCAAACTACGCTTTGGCAAAGACGTTCCCGACATCATCTGGGATGGTATTGTGGATGGCAAGGCCGTCGGCCGCGCTCCAATCCTGTGTTTGCGCAACAATAAAAATGCCCGCTTCGCGAATATAGACGCCGGTAACAATTTCAAAAACGTTTCGCGCGACCCGGCCCCGCATACCTGCGAACTTCCCGCGCTCAATGCCGTGGGGTTGAACTTAACACGGTGAGAACACTCAGCTTTATCTTGTTTTCGGGCTTATTTTGTCTGCTTCTGCTGGCCTTCCGGCCGGAAGAAACAACGCGCGTGGCTGCCCGGCAGACGTTGTCGGAATACGGATTTTTCGCGGGAAAATTAGCCGACCAAATGCCCGCTGAAGGCGTTGTGCCCTACCGACTCAATACACCGCTGTTCTCGGATTACGCCGAAAAACTCCGGTTTGTCAAGCTACCCGCTGGCCAGACAGTGCCATACAACGCGACGGAAGTACTAAATTTTCCGGTCGGTACTACGCTCATCAAAACGTTTTATTTCCCGAACGACTTCCGCGATGCCAGTAAAGGCCGACGCCTGATGGAAACGAGGCTGCTCATTCATGAAACGGCGGGCTGGAAAGCCTTCGAGTATGTGTGGAACGACGAGCAGACCGAGGCCGTACTTGAAGTAGCGGGCGACCGCAAACCCGTTACGTACGTTGACGCTGACGGCCGTAGTCGCCAGCAGGAATACATAATTCCGAACCTGAATCAGTGCAAAAGCTGCCACAATCGGGCCGAAGTGCTGATGCCTATTGGTCCCTCGGCCCGGCAACTTAACGGTGATTTAGCCTATTCGGGCGGTGCTGAGAATCAGCTTATTCACTGGCAGAAGGCAGGCTGGCTGACGGATATGCCTACGCTGACCGATGTGCCCCGTGCGCCCGTCTGGAACGATCCCCAAACGGGCAGTCTGGATGACCGCGCCCGCATCTGGCTCGACATTAACTGCGCCCACTGTCACCGCCCCGATGGTCCCGCCAGCACGTCAGGACTGAATCTAAGTATCCACGAGCATAACCCAACCGCCTGGGGCATTATGAAAACACCCGTGGCCGCCGGGCGCGGGTCGGGTGGTCGGGGGTACGACATTGTACCGGGTCGTCCCGATGAGTCGATTCTGCTGTATCGTATGGAATCGACCGATCCCGGCGTGATGATGCCCGAAGTGTCCCGTAAAGTCACGCACAAAGAAGGGGTTGCGCTCGTTCGTGAGTGGATAAAATCATTGCCTAATGCCACCAGCAACGCCCATTGAGGCCATCCACGCGCCAACCCGCGCCGACTGGCGGCATTGGCTCGCCGATAATCACGCGACGGAAAAAAGCGTTTGGCTCAAAATTTACAGAAAAGATGGTGATACAGGTAGTGTGACGTATGCAGAAGCTGTGGACGAAGCGCTCTGCTTCGGGTGGATCGACAGTTCAGCTAAAAAAGGCGACGATCAGTACTACTTGCAGTATTTTACCAAACGAAACCCCAAAAGCAATTGGAGCCGGGTTAATAAGGACAAGGTCGAAAAATTAACGAAAGCCGGTCTGATAACTGACGCGGGACAGGCGATGATTGATCTGGCCAAACGAACCGGCACATGGACAGCTTTAGATGAGGTTAACAACTTGATCAGTCCGCCTGATTTGCAAGAATCGTTAGACGCTAATCCGACCGCGAAAGGGTATTTCGACAATTTTCCCCGTTCGGCGAAGCGCGGTGTTCTGGAGTGGCTGCTCAACGCTAAGATGCCCGCCACCCGCGCTAAACGCATTGCCGACATTGTGGCAAAAGCTGAACGGAACGAACGAGCGAACCAGTACACTCCGAAACGTTAACAATCCCTTCATAACTCATGCTGTTAGGGTAACGCTGGCGTAACAGACCGACCCGAATTTTGCAGATTCTCCTATACTACATTCTGAGAAGAGAATCAATCATGAAGTACGTATCCCTTTCACGACCCGTGTTCGTCGTCACGGCCATTGCGCTATTGACGACTGCCTGCCAAGATCACCAGCTAATTTCTACACCGGGTTTGCCTGCCGTTGTTGATGCTACCAATCCCGGCACCTTTCTGCCCGCTATCCTGACGACGGTTAACGGGGTCTTGGTGTCCAACGGTGGGTTCGGTTCGGCTATTGCCGCCGACCCCAACGACCCCGGTGCCTTTTACATGCTTACTGACCGAGGGCCGAACATTGACGGCACTATCGCTAACTCGAAAGTGTTTGCCAAACCCGACTTTGCCCCGCAGATTGGTAAGTTTCGGGTCAAGAACGGGCAGATGATGCTGGAAGCGATCATCGAACTGAAAAACAGTGCAGGTGGTAAACTTAATGGTCTGCCCAACCCGGCTAACCAGGGCAGCACCGGGGAACTGGCGCTTGATCTGAATGGCAACACCATCGCGCCGAGTGTCGATGGGCTTGATTCCGAAGGGCTGGCCGTTGCACCGGACGGTACGTTTTGGGTCAGTGACGAATATGGACCGCACCTGGTTCATTTCGATGCCAGCGGCCGGACCATCGAGCGCATCAATCCGTTCGGCAGTGGCACGGGCGGGCGCACCATACCGCTGGTTTTTGCCACCCGGCGGGCCAACCGGGGTATGGAAGGACTAACGATCACACCCGATGGGAAAATGCTGGTTGGTATCATGCAGTTTCCGCTCTACAACCCATCAGCGGCAGCAGTATCTGGCTCGTTGGTTACGCGGATTTTGACGTTCGATATTGCTACCGGAGCCAATAAGCAGTTCGTGTACCTTATTGAGCGGGCTAACCTACAAGCTAACAGTGAAATTACGGCCATCACCAACACAACCTTCCTGGTGCTCGAACGCGACGGTGAATACGGCACCGATGCCAATAAAAATACGCTCTTCAAGCGCGTTTACAAAATTGACCTGACGGGTGCGACCGATATTTCGGACTTAGCTAACAGTGCTAATGGCAAACTATACGGCGGCAAAACGGTGGAAGAACTGAAAACAGCGGCTGTGTTGCAGACCAATGGTGTTACACCTGTCAGCAAGACGCTGGTGTTGGATCTGGCATTGGAAACGTCGCCGGTCTATCCGCATGATAAAGCAGAAGGTTTAGCCCTTATCAGCCCAACGTTGCTGGCAGTTGCCAACGACGATGATTTTGGCGTTGTCGGCGTCGGTACGTACACGGCCAAATTGCTCCCCGCTTCCAACACAATCGACCGAAACCGAGTGTACTTCGTTACGTTGAAGACAGCCGTAAAATAAATGATTTTATTTATGATGCGCTTCTGTAGGCAAGCTAACCCGCAACGCGCACCTATGAGCGAAAAATGGGCTGCTCCTGTTTATAAGGAGCAGCCCATTTTTCGCTCATAACTCTTTCGCGTATTTCCGGGTTATATCGCAGATCTGCATCTCAGAAACAGACAATTCAGTCATTGAATGTTATATATTTGTATTCTTTTGCATCGTTCTAACTGAAATTATAACTCGCTCTACGCTCATGAACAGAAGAGACGCCCTTATGCGGGTAGCCGCGTTAACTGGTGCCACATTGACGCTGCCCGCGCTGGCAGATACCTTGGAAGCGTCGGCGGCCCGGCGTACCCTGACTGGTAAGCCGGTCTTCTTTACGGCCGACCAGGACGCAACGGTTGCTGAACTGGCCGATACCATTATTCCCACAACCAGCACGCCCGGTGCAAAAGCCGCTAAGGTGAACGAAATCATCGACGTTATTTTGAAAGACTGCTACAAAGAAGCCGATCAAAAACGATTCCTCGAAGGGTTGGCGCAAACCAATAAACTAAGTCAGGATGCGTACGGAAAAGCATTTGCCCAACTCGACGCCACTCAACGAATCGACATCGTGAAGAAGCTCGAAGCCGACGCTAAACAGCAGAAAGCCCAACAGGCCAGTATGCAGACCGCCGGTGCTCAGCCCGACGCGCAAATGCCCAGAAACCGGGGCCGGGGGGGAGATCGCAATTCACCCTTCTTCACAATCCTGAAAGACCTGACCCTGACGGGCTACTTCACCTCCGAAATCGGTTGTACGCAGGCACTTGAATACGTAGCCGTTCCGGGTCGCTACGACGGTTGTGTTCCGCTCAAACCCGGTCAAAAGGCGTGGGCTATTTAAATTAGTTGTAAGTCGGTAAGTAGCTGACGCGAACGATTACTTACGACTTATGACTTTATGACTCTTAAGACTACAATCATGAATCTCAATATAGACGCTAAAAAAGAAATGACGTACGACGCAATCGTCGTAGGGTCGGGTATATCGGGTGGCTGGGCAGCTAAAGAGCTGACGCAAAAAGGCCTGAAAGTGCTGATGCTGGAGCGTGGTCGCGATATCAAGCACATTGAAGGCTATGAAACGGCTACCAAAAACCCGTGGGAATTTCCGCACCGGGGTCGAATCACCACGCTGGCGGCTGAGGAATACTGGGCTAACATGCGCACCGGTTACACCGCTAACGAAGAGTGGCGGCACCACTTTGAGAACGATAAAGAAAACCCGTACCTCGAAAAACCAAACCGGAAGGTAGACTGGATCCGTGGGTATCACGTGGGTGGCCGGTCGCTGATGTGGGGACGGCAAAGCTACCGCTGGAATAAAGAAGACTTCATGGCAAACGGCAAAGAAGGTATTGGCGTCGACTGGCCGGTTCGCTACGAAGACCTCGCCCCCTGGTACACTTACGTCGAAGGGTTTGTGGGCGTATCGGGTAGCAAAGACGGATTAGACGTATTGCCCGATGGAAACTTCCAGCCAGCCATGCAGATGAATTGCGTGGAGAAGGAAGTGAAGGCCCGTATTGAAAAGTCGTTTGGTGGCCGCAAAGTAACGATGGGCCGTACGGCTCACTTAACCGCGCCTAAGCAGCAGCATTATGACCTCGGCCGGGCCGCCTGTCAATTCCGGAATCAGTGTATGCGGGGTTGCCCGTATGGTGCTTATTTCAGCACTCAATCGGCCACCTTACCCGCAGCCGTAAAAACCGGCCGTCTGACGCTCCGCCCCGACTCAATTGTGTCGGAAGTATTGTATGACGCGACGAAGAGCAGAGCGACCGGCGTACGGATCATCGACCAAAATACAAAGCAGGTTCGCGAATATTACGCCCGCATCATTTTCCTGAATGCGTCGGCCTTCGCCAGCACGTCCATTTTGATGAATTCCAAGTCGAGCCGTTTCCCGAACGGGATGGGTAACGACTCGGATCAGCTTGGTCGTAACATTATGGACCACCACCTCGCCGTGGGAGCTTCCGGCACGTTCGACGGTATGGAAGATCAGTACTACTACGGTCGGCGGGCCAACGGTGTCTATGTGCCACGCTACCGGAACTGGGCGGGCGACAAGCGCGATTACGTCCGGGGCTTTGGCTACCAGGGTGGCGCGGGGCGCGGAGGCTGGAACCGGGGTAACGGCATGGACGGTTTTGGAGCCGATTTCAAAGAGAGCCTGACCACCCCCGGCCCCTGGACAATGAGTTTGGGCGGGTTTGGCGAGATGATTGCCGATCCGAATAACCGCATGACCCTGTCTGACCAGAAAGACAAGTGGGGGTTGCCTGTAATACTGTTTGACGCGGCTTACGGCGAGAATGAGAAGAAAATGCGCAAGGACATGATGAACGACGCGGCTGAAATGCTTGAAGCGGCCGGTCTGAAAAATGTGACACCGTACAACGATGAGTCCAAGAACCCGGGCATCGGTATTCACGAAATGGGTACCGCCCGTATGGGACGCGACCCTAAAACGTCGGTTCTGAACGCACATAACCAACTTCATTCCGTCAAGAACGTGTTCAATACCGACGGGGCCTGCATGACTTCAGCCTCTTGCGTGAACCCGTCGCTGACCTACATGGCCCTGACTGCCCGTGCGGCCGATTTTGCCGTGAAGGAAATGAAGAAGACCAATCTGTAGATTAACTTTGATTAATAAAAACAGACAGCTACACCAAGTGGTTGTCTGTTTTTTTTTGGGCTTGTGCGTCCGTAAAGGCAGTTTTTGCATCAATCGGACAAGCAAAAGATAACAATTTTGTGGAAGTAGTGTTATAGAGTAGAATGTCAAGTAATTGATAACAAACGACTCAACCATGAAAAAAGTGATTATGATGGGCTGGATGCTGGTAGCTGGCATGGGCCTAAGTGCAAATGCACAAACAACGAACTCAACAACGGGTTCAGGTTCAACTGGTACAACGACGGGTTCAGGCTCAACTGGATCGACGACAACGGGCACAACCAACCCAAGCTCGACTGGCACCATGAACAATGGTACGAACACAGGCACGTCGACTGGTACTTATCAGACTCAACCGCCAGCCACCGGCACTCAACCGCCGACCACTGGCACGACCGGTACCGGTACAACGGGTACGGGAACGATGGGCACAACGGGTAACACCGGCACGACGGGTTCAGGAACGATGGGTACGACTGGTACCACCGGAACAGGAACTGTGGGTACAACGGGTTCAGGGACTACGGGTACCACTGGCACGACGGGTACGGGAACAACCGGATCTTACTCGACAGGTACGGGTACAATGAACAGTGGTACCACGACTACGACTGGTACATCGGATTCGATGAATACAACGGACCGGACCAACAGCGGATCGACTGATAACAAAACGCGCCGTACGAAGAGTAAGCCATCGCGCTCATCTTCGACATCGACCACTACGACTCCTCCAGGAAAGTAGGTTGGGAGTAGCTGATAACGAGAACCGGGTCATTACCTTTATACGAAGGTAGTGACCCGGTTTTTTATGGCTGAAAGAGAGGTTCTGGTCGACCTGAACGATGCAACTGTCAGGCGAAATGGGCAACGAATTCTGGATAACGTATCGGTTCAGATTCGGTCGAATGAGTGCTGGGCGGTAGTCGGACCGATGGGTAGCGGCAAAACATCACTGCTACAGGTGCTGGCCGGTCAGGTGTCCCTGTCGGCAGGTGCGCTGGTGCGGCATTCAGCCGCCACTTTTGTCTCATTCAGGGAGGAATCGCGTCAGTTTTCGTATGGGCACTATTTCTATCAGCAACGCTACCAGGCCACCATAAGTGATGCTGGCCCGTCACTGCGTACCTACCTGAATTACGCAGGACTGCTGGCGGATGAGAGCCTAATTGAGCAGCTTGGTCTGGTGCCAGTACTCGATTTGTCGTTTCTGAAATTATCCAATGGGCAAACGCGTAAAGCCCGAATTGCCAAAGCGTTACTGCAACGGCCTGCTCTGTTACTGCTCGATAATCCATTCGTTGGCCTTGATGCTGCTTCCTGTGCCGATCTGACCATTTGGCTAAGCACACTAATCAGGCGGGATACAACGCTTGTTCTGGTAACCAAATCTGACGACATACCCGTCTTCGTAACGCACGTTCTGAGCCTTGGAGGAGTTCCTTGGGCAGGCGCGAAGCAATTCTACAAAGCCCCGGCAAACATCCACAGTAGCCCACCAATACCTACGCTGCAAACGCCAGCAGAACCGCTGGAGGCTACGGACGTTTTTCAGCTAAACAACGTGACTGTTCGCTACGGTGAACGGTTACTTTTGAGCGGGTTAACCTGGATCGTTCGAGCAGGCGAGAAATGGGCACTGCTCGGACCAAACGGAGTTGGCAAGTCGGTGTTGCTAAGTTTGCTGTACGGCGACCATCCGCAGGCTTACGCCAACGACGTTCGTGTGTTTGGCCACCGGCGCGGAAAATCAGGGGAGAGCATCTGGACCGTGAAACGCCGGATTGGGTTTGTCTCACCCGAACTACATCTGTACTTCCCGCAGCATCTCACCGCCCGGCAAGTAATTCTCACGGGTCTGACCGACACGCTCACTGTACCCGTAGCGATTTCTCTCGTAACGGAAATCGATTTAAATGCACTGACGCTGTATTTTGGGGTGACCGCTTTACTAAGCCGCTCCTTCGGGACACTGTCGACTGGCGAACAGAGACTGATGCTGTTGATTCGGGCATTGATCAAAAATCCACCAGTGCTGCTGCTGGACGAGCCGTTTCAGACATTTGATTCCCACCATATTCAGTTGGCCCGGCAACTGCTTGACACGCTACTTGAAAAAAGCCTGCTTTTTGTGACTCACAACCAACGAGAACTGCCTGATAGTGTGAACCAACTATTCAGATTAAGCCGCATTAATTAAAAATGATGCCCGTTGGATATACCATATTCTACCTGCTGTTGCGAATGCTTTCTTTTGTTAAATAATCTACGTTAAGAAGTGACATATCTTGAATTCTGTTGTCATAACAGACAAAAGCAGACAGGAACGTGGGTGTTACACTGGCATGATTTATGTCGCAAAGTCGGACTGCTTTCTACGGGTATCTGAACGAACGGGTCACTGGGTTGCCGACTGTAATATGGAAGTTAAACCAGACAGCTTGTTCCCAACAATCGGGCCGATTCACTCAAAAGATGGCTTGGCATGATATTGGTCGCATTCGTTACGGTTGGTACGAGCTCATGGAAAAAAGATTACTGAAGAAGTTTGCCTGGATGAATGGCTGGCTCTTGGTGGGGCTGTTGACAACAATGCGGGTTCTGGCCGGTGTTCAGCCGCCATCCGATTCATGCCAACATCCGAAGCCGCCCGTCATTGTGGGGTCGGCAGGCACGATCTGCCGGTCTGAAACAGTGGCGCTAACCGCCACGGGTTGCGCGGGTACGGTTGTTTGGTCTACCGGCGAAACAGGCAACCGAATTCTGGCTCAGCCTCAGCAGAATACTACGTACACGGCCATTTGCCGCGCCCGCCAGGGCTGTATCAGTTGTTTCGCCGATGGCTGGAAAGTAATCGTCAACACACCGGCGGTTCCAACGGTAACTCCTTCCACGGCGCTCGTGTGCGCAGGCGATGCCGTAACACTAACCGTCGCTAACTGCCCCGGAACTGTTCGCTGGTTGGTTCCGGGCAAAGCCCTGTCAAGTACGAATTCATTCTGGACCGACCGGCCCCAGCAAACGACCGCGTACCAGGCAACCTGCGAACAAAACTCGTGCATCAGCGACCCATCGGCAACCGCGCTGGTTCAAATTGCGACGCCTGCCATACCCCTTGTTTCCATTGATAAAAACGAGTTATGCGCCGGTCAGACCGTTCGGCTCACAGCCTCCGGTTGTATGGGTACGGTTCGCTGGTCAGACGGAGAAAGTGGCCTGGTCCGAACGGCGTTGCCCCACTACACGACGACGTACCGCGCTATTTGTCAAATCGGCTCGTGCCGCAGCGACAGTTCAGAAACGATATTGGTGACTGTTCGGTCAGCCGCGCAATTACAGCCATTAGCAACCACGCTGGCCAACGGGTGTCCGTTTCAAACCGCTGATTTATCGAAAACCATTGCTGAAGATGAATCCGCGCCCGCACCCGGTTATCACTATGTGTTCCGAACGGAATCACGGCCCGATGGGCCTACCGTGCAGTCACCGGGAGCCGTCACTGCCGGTACGTATTACATTTTTGGGCGTAGTGCTGACGGGTGCTATACCGAACCCGTGACGGTAGCGGTAACCATCAGCCCGTGCGCGAACGCCATTCCCGTCTGCCTGAGCAATCCGGCTGCGCTGGTTGCCCAACTCGATACCCTGAACTGGGCAACGGGTGTCGTGCAACTGCGAGGGAAACTGAGCGGGTTTGCCACGGAAGCCAACTGGCGGAGCAGTGGCGATGGCCTGTTTACCGCTTCGGGTCTGAACGTCCGTTACCTCTTGTCGGAAGGGGACCGGCAGCGGGGGGCAGCTACGTTCTCGCTCACTACGCCCGACCCCGACGGGGCTGGACCCTGCGTGGGTGCGACATCCCGGATTGTAGTAGCGGCTCCGGTCAGGCTGCGCGAGGTCATTGGCCTCAGCAAACAGGTGAGCGCTCCTGTTTGGGTAACTCAGGGCAGCAGCCGCCTGATTGAGTTGACCTACCAGGTAGGGGTTGAGAATATGGGAGAGAGCGTACTGACGAACGTGCAGGTGTCCGATAATCTGGACGTGGCTTTCTCGGCGGTTGGTGCACAGGTGCAGTCCGTGAGTGTTCGGGCCGACAGCGGTCTGGTGCTCAATCCGGCCTACACGGGGCGTGGGGCCGATACAATGCTTGTTTCGGACGGTAAGTTAGCCGTTGCCAGGCGCGGCAACATTTGGCTAACGGTTCGCTTAGATGTTAGCCGGGCCACTACCCTAACGTTTCAGAATCGGGCTGCCGTTGAGGCCCTCGACGTGACCGGAGCACGACAGCGTGACCGCTCTGCCGAAGGAAGCAGTGCTGACCCGGACAAGAACGGAACTCCCACCGATAATAATGAACCGACCCGCGTAACACTACAGTCGCTGCAACCGGACGGCGACGAAGCGGTTTTTATTCCGGAGGGATTTTCACCCAATAACGATGGTATCAACGACCGGTTTGTGATTCAGCGCGTACCGGCTGGGCTTACAATTCGACTCGAAATTTACAACCGGTGGGGGCACGTCGTCTATGAGAATAGTGACTATAGAAACGACTGGGACGGAACCGCCAACCAGGGTATCAGTGCAGGCGGGTCGAACCAGAGCCTGCCCGATGGAACCTATTACTACCAGGTACGTCTTAGCGACGGTCGGGATTTTACGCGCTTCCTGACCCTGGTTCGATAAAGGCGGGGGAGCAGGTTGGTTGGGCATTGAACTGCTCAACCGATGTGCGAACGGGACAATGATTTTGGGCGAATTTAGGGGCCGGATAAACACGGAGCAGTCGCCTGCGGGAGAGGTAAGTATGACATCGATGTGTAGAAATTGGGCAAGGCAAATTGGAGTGAGTCTATTACTGTGTTTAAGCGGCCTGACCGCCTGGGCACAGGTCGATTCGCTGTTGCAGCAGGCAGATCGACTGCTTAGCTACAAAGCCTACGGCCGTGCCATTGACACATACACACAACTACTGACCAACCCGGACAATAAATTTACTCCGGCTCAAAAATCAACGATTCAGGGGCAACTCGCCAATGCGTACAAGCAAGTGGGCGATGGTGTCAGGGCAGAACGCTATTACCGGGAATCGTTAACCGCTGATTCCACTGATAACCCGCAGCGAATCCTGAATTTTGCCCAGACACTGGCGGGCAACGGTAAATTTCAGGAAGCCCAGCAGCACTACGAACAGTATCTATTGCAGAAGAGTAAAGTGATTCCGCGACGCCCCGTAACACCAACACCATCGGCGGGGTCGACAGGTGACCCGAAAGGGACGGTGCGCTACCGACTCGATTACTTAGCCCTCAACTCGCCGGGCGAAGAGTTTAGCCCTGCATTTTATCAGGACGGTTTGGTTTACGTATCCGGCGGCAAAGGTAAATCGATCATTGAGACATCGGGGCGGGGGAGCGGGGGGGACTATCTCGATCTGTTCTATGCCCCAAACCGAAACAGCCTTAGAATCAAGAGTACCATTAACGCCGACGGAGTTGCCAGTAAGGTCAGCGCTGCTCCCACTAAAACTGGCTGGCAGATTGGTGCCGATGAGTACAGCCGCCCCACGGCCAACGACTCACATACCGTACCGGATTTTGACGGAGGTATCAACATCTCCGATGGATTGGGGTATGAAAGTCGGCCAGCCCAGGTCGGATCCGCTCAAACCGGGTCAGAAAACACGGCGCAGCCGCTCAGTAAAACGCTTAATTCGAGATACCACGAAGGCCCGGCAACGTTTTCGCGCGATGGGTCTCAAATTATTTTTACGCGTAACAACTACAGCGAAGGCCGTACCAGCAAGAGTGCTGAAGGCGTCACAAAACTTAAATTATACATGGCTCGTCAGCAAAATGGCGTTTGGACTGATGTAACGGAATTGCCTTTTAACAGCAACGAGTATTCGGTGGGGCATCCGACGCTGAGCCGCGATGAGCAACTGCTCTTTTTTGCGTCTGATATGCCCGGAGGGCTTGGTGGCACTGACCTGTATGTCAGCCGCTACCAAAATGGAAACTGGGGTCGCCCGGTCAACCTTGGCGAAGACATCAACACCACTGGTAATGAGTTGTTCCCCTACGTGGATGATGCTGGGAACCTGTACTTCTCGACTGATGGCCGGAAGGGTCTTGGTGAATTAGACATATTCTTTGCTACCGTGACTACCCTGGCCACCGGCTTGATTGTAGAATCCGTTGTTCATCTGGATGCTCCAATTAACTCGCCCCAGGATGATTTCGGCCTGATAACGGACGTTAGCCGACGGGGGGGGTATTTCAGCAGCAACCGGCGCAATGGCAACGACGATATTTACCGGTTTCGGCGGGAAAGTTCGCTTTACGGGTGCCGCGATCTGACGCTCCGTCTCTATGACAGCGACACCGATGCTCCGTTGGACAGCGTTAGCGTGCTGATAAAGGCGAAGGGGGAGGGTCAGGCCGATCAAACGATGCTTACCGGCAAGGACGGCTTTGTGCGGCTCTGCCTCGAAAGTGACAACGATTTCATATTTCAGTCCAGCCGCGATGGGTACATGAACAGCACGGTTGGTTTCACTACCCGGTTTCTGACGGATGATGAGCCTACGCAGCTCGAATTAGGCCTGATGAAGCCGATAGCTGAAGTCGATACGATTTCGGCGGAGGTGAAAGAGGTCAATCCGACAGAATCACTGACGCGGTCCCGCATCCGGGGCGTGGTGGTTAGTGAGCACTACCGTCGGCCCATTCCGGGCGTCACCGTCCGGCTCCGCAACGAGTGCGATAACACCCAGCTTGAGTATGTTACCGGACCGGATGGACGCTATTCGTTCGACCTGGTCGAGGGTTGCGATTACACGCTGATTGCGTCTAAACCCGCGTTTGGTACGAACACCAACAAGATCAAACGACTCACCCCGAAAGCCAAACCAGATGTACTCTCCGCCGATTTGCGGATGCTCAGCGTGGGTGATGTAGTCACGATTGATAATATCTACTACGATCTCGACCGGTTCAGCCTTAGATCCGATGCCGCCCGCGAACTGGACAGGTTAGTGGCTACCATGCGTAAGTATCCTTCACTAATTATCGAAATTCGGTCGCACACCGACAGCCGGGGCACTGCTGAACAGAACAAATTACTATCGACCCAACGGGCCAAAGCCGTTGCTAATCTGTTGGCCGCCAAAGGAATCAGCCGTCGACGGATGGCGGCAATCGGGATGGGAGAATCGCAGTTAGTCAACAATTGCACTGATGGCGTAATCTGCACCGACGCCGAACACCAGCGAAACCGCCGGACGGAGTTCAGGGTGGTCGATATAAAATAAGATGAATGAATAATCGGGGCCGCCCGTGCGGTAAAATGGACAATGAATAATGCTGCTCGTGCCATTGTTCATTTTTAATTGTTCATTATTCATTTATGATCTCTTTTCCCAACGCCAAAATCAATATTGGGCTGCGCATCACCGAAAAGCGCCCCGACGGGTTTCATAACCTGCAGTCGTGCTTTTATCCGGTCGGGTGGAGCGACGTGCTGGAAGTAATTCCATCCGATGCGTTCGGTTTTAGCAGCAGTGGTCTTGCCATTCCCGGTGCCGCCGACACAAACCTGTGCGTACGGGCTTACAACCTGCTGAGCGCCGACTTCGACCTGCCGCCCGTTCAACTGCATTTGCACAAAATTGTGCCCATCGGTGCAGGCTTAGGTGGTGGTTCGGCCGATGCCGCCTTTACCCTCACACTGCTGAACGACCGGTTTAACCTGGGTATAGACGTAGCATCGCTGGAAAATTATGCCCGACAGTTAGGGAGTGACTGTGCCTTTTTCATCAAAAACCAACCGATATACTGCATGGGGAAGGGTGATGTATTTGAATCAATTGGCATTGATCTACGGGGTTATTACCTGCTGTTAGTCTATCCAAACCTGGCTATTTCTACCGCCGAAGCCTACGCAGCCATTCGGCCTCATCAACCTGAAACGTCTCTGCGTAATCACTTGCAGGCACCCATCGACACCTGGCAAAAAACCGTTTTCAACGATTTTGAAGACAGCCTGTTCCCTCACTACCCGATTCTGGGTCAAATTAAGCAGCAACTCTATGAATTGGGGGCCGTGTATGCCAGTATGAGCGGCTCTGGATCAACGGTGTACGGTATTTTCAACGCGCCCATTAACCGCCCAAACCAATTTTGGAATTACAGCGTTTGGCAAGGGAAACTTTGATTCAGTTTGTAGTTTGTCGTTCGTTGTTCCTCCGGTCAGCTTATACCGGCTGTCATACGGTTTTCATCATACGCTGGTCAACTACAAATCCCGGAATGCCGGACCACGGCCCGTCCGCCGACGGTCGGCCGCTGCCGTGCGGTACCGAGGGAACCGCATAAACTACAAACTCAGCCGAATGAGCAACTTTGTCACGAAACGGCGGGAGCCGTTTCGCTTCATGATTTGGTTAGGTATTGCCAGCAGCGTCATGCTGTTTACAATCCTTTTAGTCACGTACGTCATTCGTCGCAGCGCGTCGGACTGGATCGATGTTAAATTGCCCAATGTATTTTTGGTCAGCACGGTGGTCATTGTTCTGAGTAGTCTCACGTTGCACAATGCGAATCAGGCTTTCCGGCACGAGCGCTTCGACAGCTACCGTACAAATATGGCCACAACGCTGGTGCTGGGCACCTTGTTTATGCTTTTGCAGGGCTGGGGCTGGCGGCAGATGATCCGGTCCGGTATTGGGTTAACGGGCAATCCGTCCGGTAGTTTTGTGTACATCATCTCCGGCATTCACTTGCTTCACATTCTGATCGGGCTGGTTTTTATCGTTATCGTGTTGGCCGAGGCCCTGCGTCGCCGACCTTATGTCGACTCGTTTGTCTACAGCGTTAACCCCCCTAATCAGCTAAAAATCCGTCTTATTACGCTCTATTGGCACTTTGTCGATGTGCTCTGGATCGGCTTGTTCATCTTTTTGGTTATTCACCACGGTGTTAACCTGCGCTTCTCGCTGTGACGGCAGGATTGATTTTATGGCTTGGATGACCGTGTAGTATCCGTTTTTGTCCGCTTGTTTCGTTATTTGTGTAAAAATCGTTTTGTAAATACTTCATGAAGAAAATTGCACTTTGGGTGGGTTTCTTGGCGCTTAGTCTGACGTCCCTCGCTCAAACGACCGGACCCGTCTCCACACCGTCTCCTGGATCTAAATACGATCCTCTTGCGCTGTTTCATCCCCTGTTCAACATGCAACCGGGCAATGACTACCGAACGGGCAGCGGGTCTCCCGGTCCGCGTTACTGGCAAAACCGGGCCGACTATCAGATCAACGTCAGTCTCGACGATCAGCAAAACACCATCACCGGCGACGTAACGATTACGTACAAAAACAACTCGCCGGAGGTGTTGCCTTTTCTGTGGCTTCAACTCGATCAGAATGCCTTCAGCGACACATCGCGCTCGGCCCGGACAACACCGGTTACGGGTGGCCGTTTTGGTAACGTAGGCTTTGCGGGTGGGCTGAGCATCACGAGTGTAACGACCGAACAGGGCAAAGCTAAATTTGCCGCTACGTCCTACGAAATTACCGACACCCGGATGCAACTGCGCTTGTCTGAGCCGGTGAAGCCCGGTGGCGAGATAAAAGTGAAGGTCGCGTATTCGTTCAAAATTCCTGAGTACGGCTCAGATCGAATGGGTCAGTTGACCCGCAAAGACGGCATTATTTACGAAATAGCGCAGTGGTATCCGCGCATGTGCGTTTATGACGACATCGAAGGCTGGAATGTGTTGCCCTACCTGGGCGCGGGTGAGTTTTATTTGGACTATGGCGACTACGAATACGGCATTACCGTGCCCTGGGATCATATCGTTGCCGGTTCTGGCGAGTTGCTGAACCCGAACGAGGTGTTAACGCAGGAGCAGATCAAGCGCCTGGCACAAGCTCGCCAAAGTGACAAAACAGTTATCATTCGTGGTAAAGACGAGGTACGGGATGCCAATACGCGTCCAAAAAAGTCGGGTACGCTGACCTGGAGATTCCGCTGCCTCAACACCCGCGACGTGGCCTGGGCATCGAGCCGGGCATTTGTATGGGATGCTGCCAAAATGAACCTGCCCAGTGGTAAGTCGGCGCTGGCTCAGTCGGTGTATCCGGCCGAAAGTGCTACCAACGATTCGTGGGGCCGCTCGACGGAATACGTGAAGAGCTGCATCGAATTTTACTCAAAATACCTCTACGAATACAGCTATCCAGTGGCCACTAACGTGGCTGGTATCGTGGGCGGCATGGAGTATCCGGGGATTGTGTTCTGCGACCATAAAGACAAACGGGATGCGCTCTGGGGCGTTACCGATCACGAGTTTGGCCACAACTGGTTTCCCATGATTGTGGGGAGCAACGAGCGTAAATTTCCGTGGATGGACGAAGGCTTCAACACGTTCATAAATACCCTGTCTACCGCTAATTTCAACAAAGGAGAATACAACCGGGAGCGCGGTACCATGCACGACATTGCGCCCGCCCTGTTCGCGCCCGCCGAGCCGGTTATGACCATCCCCGACGTGCAGCAACCCCGCGTCCTGGGTACGCTGGCGTATTACAAGCCGGGTATGGGTCTGAAAATCCTTCGCGAGTCGATTCTTGGTGCTGAACGCTTCGACTTCGCCTTTAAAAACTACGTTAGCCGCTGGGCGTTTAAACATCCAACGCCCTACGATTTCTTCCGAAGTATGGAAGACGGAGCCGGGGAGGATTTGGGCTGGTTCTGGCGCGGATTTTTCTACGAAACCTGGAAATTGGATCAGAGCGTTCGGGACGTGAAATACGTAAACGGCGCAGCCGACAAAGGGTCGTTGATTTCGATTGAGAACCTCGAAAAATTAGCGATGCCCGTCACGGTTGAGGTAACCGAAATCAATGGCAAGAAAGGCCGTGTGACCCTGCCGGTCGAAGTGTGGCAGCGGGGCGGCACCTGGACGTTTCGCTACAACTCGACCTCGGCCCTGAAAACCGTCGTTGTCGACCCGGACGAAAAACTCCCCGATGTCAACAGCAAAAACAACACTTGGCGGGCCGAAGCACAGTGAGACAAAAGTCGTAAGTCAACAGCCGCAAACGTTAGCCACTTGTGACTGTTGACTTACGACTATTTTTCTATCAGCATCGCCCCGTACGAATAACCGCCCCCGAAAACGGTAACTACAATGCGCTGCCCTTTTTGGAATAAATCCCACTGCTCCGACAGCGCAATGGCGCAGCCTGCACAGCCCGTATTGCCCAGTAACTGAATGTTGGAAATGAGCTTTTCTTCGGGCAGGCCGAGCGTGTTCATCACGTTGCGCGAGATACGGAGATTTGCCTGGTGAGGTAGTATGTAGTCTACGTCGGCAAGAGTCAGGCCGCAGCGCTCAAGAATTTGCAGGCTGGCTTTGGGCATGTACTGACAGGCGTTGATAAATACGTCGCGGCCAAACGGCATGGCAACGCCCCCTTCGTTGGGTTTCATCGTAACCGCCGTCGTTGCCTTAGCCGTGTGAGCTGCTCCGCCCGTTAACAAGGCTTTGACAAAGAAATCGCCTTCACCCTGACGCTCTTTTGTTATCAGCAGGGCCGCAGCTCCGTCGCCCCACAAATGGCCCGATATCGTATCCTCGTCGTTGTTGTAAGCCGTATTATGCTCCGACACGATGACCAATGCCCGGTCGGCTTTGTTGAGTGCGAAATAACCTTCGACCACTTCAATAGCGTTGAGCAGCGACGAGCAGGCGGTTGACACGGAGATAACGGGAATGTCGGCGATGCCAAGATGATGCTGCGCTTCGTGGGCGAGGGAAACAATGGTGTCGTAGGGCGTGTAGGTAGCCCCAACGATAAGATTTACCGTCGACAGATCAACTTTTTCCTGGAGCCGCTGAATCACGTCGATTGTCATGGTATTGGTATTCTCACCGGGAGCGGCTTTGCGTCGCTCTTCGATACCAGTACGTTCAATTATCCAATCGTTCGATAAGCCGTTGAGCCGGGTAAAATGTTCATTGCCGACTACCTGCGTTGGCAGATAATGGCTTACTGCATGAATATACATCAGGCGGAAAAGTAAGGCTAACGTGGGTAGCTCCCAAATTAGTGCTGAAAGTTAAATCCTTCCGGGAAAACATAGCATTTAACATTAGAACAATACCATAACGTGTTGATAAAGTCACTGTTTCAATTAAAAATTCAATGTTCACCGTTTTTGTTGTTCAAGACCAGGGCATACAAGTCAATTAGCTTCCGGGCTTCAGTAGCCCAGTTATACGTTTGCTCCACGGCAAGCCGCCCGCGCTCACCCATAGCGTGGGCTTCGGCTGGATGCTCGATCAGGTAAATCATTGCCGCCGTCAACTGTTTCGGGTCATAGGGCGATACACAGAATCCGCAGTGGTGCCGCTCGACCACGTCGCGGTACAGTGGAAAATCGGACGTGATAACGGGCAGGCCAAGGGCCATGTATTCAAACAGTTTAGTCGTGTAAGAGTCCGGATAGTCACCAATGGGCTTAAGCAGGGCCAGTCCGGCGGTGGCTTGGGCCGCGTACGGGAACGCCCTGCGCTGATCGGTATAGCCGTAAAAATGAACGTTGTCGCGCACGGCATCAAAGTTGGGAAGGTGCTCCAGATCTCGATCGCTGAACGTCCGTTGCCCGAACAGATGCATGACGAAAGTTGGATGGGTTTCCCTGAGTAGTGCCAGGCCATTGACCAACGTATCGAACGCCCGCTCGAAACTGAGCCAGCCAATGTAAAAGAACACGGGCTGGCTGAGGTTAGGCTGGTACGGCTGCCGAAACGGGTCTAAAAAAGGGAGCAGCGGGTAGTTATAGATGACCGCATGGGGTTTGGTCAGGTTCGTGTACGTATCCAGGTAGCGGTGTTCGGTGAAGACCAAGTAAAATCGGCGTCGGGCAAGGGCGTCGAACCAGCGGAAGAAACACTCCAGCAGATAGCCCCGATTCAGGTGCTTCAGGTGCATTTTCTTGAATAGATTTTCCTGCACTTCATAGATTACGTTCGCCCCGAATAGCTGAAAAATGAGGGCAACCGGTATCAACTCCGGCACATATATATGGACAACGGCGGGCCGTAGCCACAGGCATCGCATCAGAATGTAGGGGCCAGTGATTAACGCCCGCCAGACGACGCGCCTGAAAAACGGCAAGCGAACGAACCGGATCGTGGGCGCAATGGCGGGGTCTGCATGGGGAATTGCACAAAACACCTCGTGTTGATCCGAGAGAGTTTGGCACTGTTTAAACACGATGCGGGGGTCCTGGGGCTGGTGGGCCGTGCTGATGTGCAGTATGCGGAACTTTTTCACTTGACGCCAAACTTACGCAGTTCAGCGTCAATTCGCTCGTTCCAGCGTTCCTGATCGGCCTGATCGAGGCTGTGGTTTGTTTCGGCGTCGTACTCCTCCTGCATCTGGTTCATCTCCCGAAACGACTCAATAAACTGATACTGAACAATACTGTTGTAGTCCTCAACCGTCAGGCTATCGGGGTGAATTTTCTGCTTGAAGCGTTCCGCGATTAATTTTACAATGTCGAAATGGCGCTGTTCGTGGTTTAGGGCGTACGCGTTTTTGGCGTCGGCCCTCGCCCACGACGAGTTCTTGAGCATGTAGCTCTTTATGGTCAGGTTGAGCGTAATGATGCCGTTTTTAACGGAGCTTTTACCTTCGTAGCCAAAACTGGTAAATACTTCGGCTGCGTAATGACTGCCCCGGCGTGGTTCGGCCCGGAAGTCGGCCCAGGTTAGCTTGCGGTCGGGGTTGTACTGCACCGTATCGTCGCTGGTGATCCGCGTATCATCGGTGAAAACAACCCGGAGACTGGTCGCTAACTTCTCATTTTGTCTGGATTCGCGGTTCATATACTCGTTCAGGCTGCGAAGCGACGACACGAGCGCCTGCCGGATGGTTGGCTCGATAACCGTTAACTGACCCAATGGCCGCGTGTAGGTGGCACTGCCGCTGTATTCGGTTAGGCGGGTACTGGTCTCCGTACCGAAGTCGTCTTTACCCAGCAAATCGAACACGACGGCGTACACAAACTCGCCCCGGACGCGGTTGCCAACGGCGGTTTCGGTTACGCGGCACTGCTGAACGCGCATCGCAATGGGGCGCAGTGCCCTATTCTGTTTCAGGTTCTGATTGATAAACGCCCGGAAATTAGACACCAGACCACCGTCAAGATCAACCGGCTGGACGGGTTGATTAAGCGTTAGCGCGAGTCGGGCAACGGCCCCCTTGCTGGAGCGCTGATCGGTAATGGTGGCAATGTGAAATTCCCTCGGGACAAATGGCAGCGGCTGCGGCTGGAGCCGGATGGGGGCAGGAGCAGGCTGAAAGGTTGCGGGCAGGAAGCCGACAACCAAGTAAAACAAACCGAACAGAAAGGAATATTTCATCAAGCACTCAAGCCCGGTATGCGGTCGTAAATAGTACGCAGAGGGAGCGTCAAGCCAATGGCTTCGATTCGGATACTGTCATCTATCTGACCCGTTTCCCCAGATAACGACCAGATACTATCGGTTGATTTCTGCCAGACTTCAATCTTCACCCGTTGGGAATCCACTAGCAAATACTCACGCAGCGTCGGAATGTCCCGGTAGAGGGCGAATTTGGCATTCTTATCGTATCCCCGTGTACTTTTTGAAAGAATTTCAATGAGCACCGTTGGATTAAGCAGCGTATCGAACTTGCCGTCAAGCAATTCCGGCTCATCACAAACTACAAATACATCTGGATACGCATACAAGCCGTTTTTAGGAATATGAACCCGATAGTCGGATGAAAAGGACTGACACAATTTACCCTTTAGAGCAATGTAAATTTCGCCTGATAAATTCTCCTTGATGCGATTGTGTTCCTTTGTTGCGCCTGCCATTGGATATAGTTGTCCTTCAAAATACTCATTCTTCTCGAAGGCTTCCCGCTCCATTACCAGATACGCGTCCTGCGTGATAAACTGCCGCTGCTCTGCTACCATGTCCTCAAAAATTAACCCGCTGACTGATACCAACGAAGGTACGAATCAGCGGGTTAGAAGTCAATAAAGTATCCTGGACGGCCACGTCCGGGCGTAAACAAGACCAATTTATTCGCCCGGACGTGGCCGTCCAGGATACGCACCACCAGAATACCTTACTCAATCAGCATGGCTTTGCCACTCATCACGTCGTTTTCCACGCTTTTGAACTTCACATCGCGCTTCACCGAACCATCCACATACTGAACGTTGACGCGGGCGTTGCGGTCCATCTTGGCCACGCGAACGGGTACCTGGCGGGGGGCAGGCATGGGGGGCGCACCGGCTCCCATAGCGTTGTTTTCCGCCATGCGCCGGGCGTATTCCTCAGGGCCCGTGGCGAGGTGCTCGTCGTCAAAATCCTCCATGTTGGTGTGCAACTGAGGTTGGGGCTGTGGACGACGCTGTGCCGGAGCCTGCCGGATCTCCTGCTGTACCTCCTCCACCTTCTCGGCTGGAATGTCGGCTTTGCTCAAAAAACTGATGGTGTCGAAATTGACTTTGTTCAGAAACCGCTTGAATAACTCCACCGATTCAAACTTATACACTAACAGCGGGTCTTTCTGCTCGAATACGGCGTTCTGCACCGACTGCTTCAGGTCGTCCATTTCGCGGAGGTGTTCTTTCCATTCCTGGTCGATCACTGATAGCGTCACGGCTTTTTCCATCTCCGTCACCAAATCACGTCCACCCGTTTCAACCGCCTTGCGCAGGTCCGACACCACTGTCAGTTCGTGCAGTCCGTCGGTAAATGGCACTACAATATTCTTGATCTGCTGCCCTTGTTCGGCCAATACCTGCGTCAGCACCGGCAGGGCTTTGTCGGCAATGGCGTGGTTCTTGGCCTGATACTGTGCTTCAGTTTCGTCGTATAACCGCCGAATCTGATCCGATTTCTTAAGCCTGCCAAATTCATCGGCGGTCAGTTCGGGCACCACGCCAATGGTCGTCAGCAGTTGCAGCTTCACTTCTTCGTAGTTGCCCTCGGCGTTGTTGACCGTCTCTTCCACCACATCGTACATCGTGTTGGCGATGTCGAGCGGCAGCCGGTCGCCGAAGAGTGCGTTCCGACGGCGTTTGTAAATAGCCTCGCGCTGGTAGTTCATCACGTCATCGTATTCGAGCAGCCGCTTTCGGACGCCGAAGTTATTTTCTTCAACCTTTTTCTGCGCCCGCTCAATCGACTTCGTAATCATCGAGTGCTGAATTACCTCACCCTCCTCCAGCCCCATGCGGTCCATTACTTTGGCAATCCGGTCGGAACCAAACAAGCGCATCAGGCTGTCTTCGAGCGACACAAAGAACTGCGACGTGCCGGGGTCCCCCTGCCGCCCCGCCCGACCACGCAACTGCCGGTCGACCCGGCGCGACTCGTGGCGCTCCGTACCGATAATGGCTAATCCGCCAGCCGCTTTCGAGTCGGGCGTCAGTTTGATGTCCGTGCCACGTCCGGCCATGTTGGTGGCAATGGTGACCGTGCCCGGCAAACCCGCCGACGCCACAATTTCGGCTTCGCGCTGGTGGTATTTGGCGTTCAGTACCTGGTGCTGAATTTTGCGCAGCGTTAGCAGGCGGCTCAGCAGTTCGGAGTTTTCAACGGAGGTTGTACCAACGAGCACCGGCCGTCCTTTCTCGACCAACGCCGTAATTTCGTCGGATACCGCATTGTATTTCTCGCGCACCGAACGGTACACTTTATCCTCTTCGTCGGCGCGGCTGATGGCCCGGTTAGTCGGGATCACGACCACATCCATTTTGTAAATCTGCCAGAACTCCGACGCTTCCGTCTCGGCCGTACCGGTCATACCCGCCCGTTTATGATACATCCGAAAGTAGTTCTGGAGCGTTACCGTGGCGTAGGTCTGCGTGGCATCCTCAACTTTCACGTTTTCCTTCGCTTCAACGGCCTGGTGCAGCCCGTCCGACCACCGGCGACCTTCCATAATCCGGCCCGTCTGCTCATCCACGATCTTTACCTTGCCGTCCATAATGACGTACTCGGTATCCTTCTCGAACAGCGTATACGCCTTCAGCAATTGGTTAACGGTGTTGATCCGCTGCGTCTTGACCGCGTAATCACGAATGAGCGCTTCCCGGTGCAAGATTTTTTCCTGCTCCGACAAGTCACCATCCTTGTCAATGGCGTTGAGGTCAATCGACAGGTCGGGCAATATAAAAAAGCTGGCGTCTTCGCCGGAACCGGTAATGAAGTCAATGCCTTTTTCGGTCAGGTCAATCCCGTTGTGCCGCTCGTCGATGGTGAAGTAGAGGGGCGCGTCGGCTTCGGGCATCAGCTTCTGGTTTTCGGCCAGATAAATTGATTCCGTTTTTTGAAGCAGTGCTTTGTTGCCCGTCTCGGTCAGGTACTTAATCAGCGGCTTGTGCTTAGGCAGTCCCCGGTACGCCCGAAACAACGATACGCCACCATCTTTCTCATCACCGGCCGCAATCTTCTTCTTGGCATCGTTCAGAAAATCGTACACCAACTTCCGTTGCGCTTCCACCACACGGGCCACGCGCGGCTTCAGTTCAATGTAATCCTGCTCGTCGCCACGCGGCACGGGACCGCTGATGATGAGCGGGGTACGGGCATCGTCGATCAGGACCGAGTCAACTTCATCCACCATCGCGTAATGGTGTTTGCGCTGCACCAGTTCCCCCGTTTCGCGGGCCATGTTGTCGCGCAGGTAATCGAAGCCAAACTCGTTATTGGTGCCGTAGGTGATATCAGCGAGATACGCGTGTTTGCGCTGTTCGGAGTTGGGCTGGTGCTTGTCGATACAGTCGACGCGCAGACCGTGAAACTCGAACAGTGGAGCCATCCAGTCGGAGTCACGCTTGGCGAGGTAATCGTTGACTGTCACAATATGTACCCCCCGACCGGCCAGCCCGTTCAGGAAAGCCGGAAACGTAGCCACGAGGGTCTTGCCCTCGCCCGTCGCCATTTCGGCAATTTTACCCTGGTGAAGGACCACGCCCCCAATAATCTGCACGTCGTAGTGAATCATATCCCACCGGATGGGCGTCCCGGCCGCGTCCCAGGTGCTGGACCACTGTGCCTGATCGCCGTCGATAACGACGTTTTTCTTGCGGGCGGCAATCTCCCGGTCGAAGTCCGTCGTGCTGACGGTCAGTTGCTCGCTCTGGGTGAACCGGCGGGCGGTTTCTTTCATCACCGCAAAGGCCTGCGGCAGAATGTCGAGCAGCACCCGTTCGAGTTCAACGTTGCGGTCGGCTTCGAGTTTGTCGATCCGGTTGAAAAGCTGCTCCTTCTCGTTAACGTCCACGTCCGGGCTGGCTGCGTGTTCGCCCAGTTCGGTAAGCTGACCGTCGATGTCGGCCAGTTCACGGGCAATCGTGGCTTTCAGATCGGCCGAGAACTGGCGCAGTTCATCGTTGGAAAGGTCTTTCAGGCGGGCAAACTCGGTGTTCACCTTCTCGACGTAGGGAAGCAGTTCTTTAACGTCCCGCTGCGATTTGGTGCCGAAAAACTTGGCTATGAAATTGATCATTTCAGGTCTGGTAGTGAGTCGGCAGATGAGGTAACCCGACTCATTTATAACGAATTTTTTCTACAAATTTAATGCATTGCCGCTTCCCCACAACTGAAGTTGTGGGCTAATACAAGGTTGAAGTTGTGGTCTAATACAGAGTACAATCAGGGGTGATAACAGGAGTTACGCAGTTATGAGGCTCTCGCAGACCCTGTATCAGCCCACCCCTTCAGGGTTGGGAAAACGATCATCTCAAACGTACCTTACCAAATGGCAACAACGTTTTACGAGTAATCTATTACTTTTGCTGGTCAATTTTTGGCCCAACGGCCACCGTTCATGCGTACCACCGACAAATTGTCATACTTTATCCGCTGTATTTGCTCCCTTCTTTTCGTTATCAGTACGTTCCTGCTGCTTGGAGCGGGTCAGGCCACTGCTCAACAGACGGGTTCGCGGGTCGACCAGTTGAGCGATGAGCAGGTAGAACAGTTTTATAGCCGGGCACAGGCCAGCGGGTTGAGCGAAGCGCAGATTGAACAGGCCGCCATGTCGCAGGGCTACACCCTCACTGATATTGCCAAGATGCGCCGACGGATTGCCGAAATCCGGTCGCAGACATCCCGCTCATCAGGCCGGTCGTTTGCTGACACCAGCAACGGTCGAACCCTACCCAACGGCCTCTCCCGGCGTTACATCGACTCACTGCCTTATGGTACGCGTGCCGACACGAGCCGTCGACTGCGGGTGTTCGGGGCGTCGCTCTTCGAAAATGCCAGCTTGTCCTTTGAGCCAAATCTGCGGATTGCTACCCCACGCAACTACATCGTCGGCCCCGACGACGAAATAAGCATTGACGTTTCCGGCGCTTCGTCCGATAGTTTTAAACTTCGCGTGTCGCCCGAAGGCACGGTGAAAGTACCCAACATTCAACCCATTTTCGTGAGTGGCCTCACCATTGAGCAAGCCGAACAGCGGATCATCGCCCGGCTGCGCAAGGGCGGCTATCAGGGCCTGGGTGTACCCGGCAGCGGCACCAGTGCCAACGTGGCGCTCACTAACATCCGCAGCATCCGCGTTACGCTCGTGGGCGAAGTTGTCCGGCCGGGAACGTACACGATCTCATCGCTTGGGTCGGCTTTCAATGCACTTTATTTAGCCGGTGGGCCAAACCCGGAGACGGGATCGTTCCGCAAAATCAGCGTCATCCGGGGCAACCGCGTCGTCCGTACCATCGACCTCTACGACTTTATTCTTCGCGCCGACCAGCGGGACAACATCCGGCTGCAGGATCAGGATGTGATCCGCGTGGCCGACTACGATACCCGCGTCGAACTGACGGGGCAAGTTCGACGACCCGCCATTTTTGAAGTGCTGACCGGCGAAACGCTCAAGAACCTGCTGAGTTTTGCGGGCGGCTTTGGTGACGATGCCTACCGGGCCAGCATCACCCTCCGGCGCAACACCAGCCGCGAACGCCGGATTGTGACCATCAGTGAAGAACAGATCGCCGATTTTGTGCCGCAACGGGGTGATAAGTATTTCGTGGGAAAAATTCTGGAGCGGTACGAGAACCGCGTTCAGGTAGCCGGTGCCGTCATGCGACCGGGCGATTATGCCCTTGAGCCGGGTCTTGAAACCGTCCGCCAACTCATTACCCGCGCCGAAGGGCTAAGTAAAGACGCGTTCATTAACCGGGCCACCATCATCCGGGAGCGGCCCGACCAGGACCGGGAGAACTTGTCCTTCGATTTGGGTAAGCTGATGCGGGGCGAAATCGCCGACATTCCACTCCTGCGGCAGGACAGCCTGACGGTCCTGTCCATCCGCGACCTGCGCGAGAACTACTACATCACGGTCGAAGGGGCTGTGAACCGACCTGACACAGTGCAGTTCGTCAGTAACATGAGCGTGGCCGACCTGATTGCGCTGGCGGGGGGCTTCCAGGAAGGAGCGACGCCCAACCGCATTGAAGTGGCCCGGCGCATCCGGCAGGACTCGGCGGGTGTTCGTACGACAACGCTCGACATGTACCAGTTCGCGCTCGACCGCAACCTACAGATCACCCCGCTGGAGGTGGCCCCACTGAGTGGCGTGAGTGTGAACATGGCAACGTTTCGCCTGCAACCGTTCGATATTGTCTACGTGCGAACTTCGCCTAATTACGAAGCCCAGCGGCAGGTTTACGTATCGGGCGAGATTCTTCATCCCGGTAATTACGCTATTGCCAGCCGACAGCAGCGCATCTCCGACCTGATTGAACGGGCGGGGGGGCTGAGACCGGGGGCTTACATGGCGGGGGCGCAGTATAAGCGGGTGGGCCAGGTCATTGGCAGTGATCTGCGACGCATATTGGAAGACCCCGGTGCCGAAGAAAACCTGCTGCTTAATGATGGCGATACGCTGTTTATTCCGCGTCAATCCGAAATAGTAGCCATTGAAGGCGCAGTATTGAATCCGTCGTCGGTAAGTTATAAAGTAGGTTATAAATTCAACGATTACGTTAGCGAAGCCGGGGGATTTACGGATAATGCCCGTAACACGAAAGCCTACATTATTTACCCAAACGGACAAAAAGACCGAACGCATCGCTTCCTGTTTTTCGCCATCCGGCCCCGTGTTCAACCTGGCTCAACCATTGTCGTTCCGTTTAAACCATTAGATACGAACCGGTTAAGCCCGGTTGAGCGCATTGGTATTCTTTCCGTCATTGGTACGTTGGCTGCTACGGCTGCGTCGGTTATTATCAATTTAAGAAGAACGCCATAGGTTATCCTGCGCATGTCTACTACACAAGCTATACTGCCTACGCACAAATCTGACCCCGACGAAATTGAAATTCGGCTGAGCGATGTTGTGAAGTTTTTAAAGGATAGCCGTCGGACGGTACTGCTATGCATGACTATTTTTCTGCTGCTTGGCGTATTGTACGCAGTCAGTAAAGCAAATGAGTACGTATCCACCGTGCGGGTTATGCCCGAATTAAAATCACCGGCCGGAGCCAGTGGCCTGGGTGACTTGAAATCATTGGCTGGGTTAGCGGGCGTCAGTCTGGATAACCTGAGCGGTACCTCGGAGGCTATTCGCCCTGACCTGTATCCCGACATTGTGCAGAGTGTCCCGTTTACGCTATATCTGCTCAGTCAACCCGTCACCACGAATGAGACGAAGAAACCTCAGCCGTTGCAACGGTTCCTTATCGAACAGTCGAATCGTGGGCTGTCGGGCTGGGTTGGCAGGCTGGCGGGTGATTCAGATGAGGACGTGCAACCTGCGCCAACAGCAGCGGCTCTGCAATTAACGAAACAGCAGGAAGAACTCAGTCGAATGATCGGTCAGCGCGTGGGCGCAGCTATTGATAAGAAATCAGGTATCGTTACTATCACGGCTAAAATGCCCGATCCGGTTGTGGCCGCTATCACTGCCCGGCAAACGCTTGATTACCTGACGAATTATGTGACGAACTACCGCACGGGGAAGTCGCGCAAGCAGGTTCAGTTTTTGGGTCAACAGGTTAGCAACGCCCGCCGACGGTATGGTGCTTCCGAATACGCACTGTCGAGTTACCGTGACCGTAACCGTAGTCTGTTTTTGAATACTGCCAAAATTGAAGAACAGCGGCTTCAAGCCGATTATTTACTGGCTCAGACGGTTTACAATGACTTATCGAAGCAGTTGGAGCAAGCCCGAATTAAAGTACAGGAGGAGGCCCCCGTGTTTCAACTACTCGAACCGCCCACAATTCCACTGCGGAAAAGCGAACCAGGCCGGACGCTTATTGTTGTCGGGTTCTCGATTCTCGGAGCGATTTTAGGCGTAATTGTATTTTTTGCCCGTCGATTCGTCAATAGTAATAGGTCGTAATCAATGTAGAATGAAAATAGCCTTAATCTGTGGAGTATCGGGACAGGATGGTGCCTACTTAGCCAAGCTATTGCTCGAAAAGGGCTATCAGGTGTACGGCGGTTCCCGCGATGCCCAAATGACCTCGGCCAACAATCTCGTTCGATTAGGTATCCGTCAGAAGGTGGAATTGGTATCGGTTAGTATCAATGATTTTCGCAGCGTGTTACAAACGCTGCTCAAAGTGAAACCAGACGAGATATACAACTTAGCTGGGCAAAGTTCGGTAGGTCTTTCGTTCGAGCAACCCGTTGAAACATTAGAAAGCATAAGCGTAGGAACGTTGAATTTGCTTGAGGCTATTCGCTTCAGCAACCTGCCCATTAAGTTTTACAACGCAGGTTCCAGCGAGTGCTTCGGTGATACGGGTAATGTGGCGGCCGACGAAAACACACCATTTCGGCCCCGTAGTCCGTATGGCGTAGCTAAAGCAGCCGCTTTCTGGCAAGTTGCTAACTACCGGGAAGCGTATCAACTACAGGCAAGTACTGGTATCCTATTCAATCATGAGTCGCCCCTGCGCCCCGAACGGTTCGTGACTCAGAAAATAGTGGCCACTGCCTGCCGCATTGCTCGCGGCAGTACCGAGACCTTAACATTAGGCAATATTGACATTGCCCGCGATTGGGGCTGGGCACCTGATTATGTGGAAGCCATGTGGATGATGCTCCAGCAGGAGCAGGCTGATGATTATGTGATTGCAACGGGGCAGACGACAAAACTGCGTGATTTTATTCGTGTTGTGTTTGAAGCAGTTGGCTTGCAGTGGGAAAATCATGTTCGTACTGATTCGTCATTTTACCGACCGACCGACATTGCCGAGGGGCATGCAAACCCCGCCAAAGCTTATAATCTCTTGAGTTGGAAAGCCCGTCATACTATGGAAGAGGTAGGTCAGCTAATGGTACGAGGGTACGGATCATCAGTAAGTTAGTAGCCAACTACGTAAGCGAGTTGAACATGTCAATCAAATTAAGTTTACGAATGGTATAAAAAGCAAACTGAAGGTTGGCAAAATTATTGTTGTTTTGAAAAAGATAAATATGTGATGGGTAATAGTGAAATTATTTACAAATTTGTGATCGTTATTTTAGTCAAATTTTTCTACAAACTTCCATGATACACAGGTCTACACTTAATTCTAAGAGCCTACTTTGCAAGTTCGGACTTGTGATCGTACTAACACAGATGACGGCTGTGTGTACGCTGGGCCAGACGAATATTGCCTTAACCTCGCCAACGGCTACAACCACAGGCGGTTCGGATAACACATTAGTTGGTGTTGGAGCCGGCAATCTGAATATGAGCGGTAACGGCAATCTTATTTTAGGGCGTGGCGCTGGTGTGCAAAACATGGCGGGCGCACAAAATTCATTTGTAGGCTCTATGGCGGGGCGCCAGAATACTGCTGGAAGTGCTAATAGTTTTTTTGGCTACGAGGCAGGAGCAAACAATACTACCGGAAACAACAACGCCTTTGTTGGCAATGGAGCCGGGTACTCGAACACGGATGGGTATAACAACTTTTTTGGCGGTTACCGAACCGGTTATTTTAATACATCCGGGCGAAATAACTCGTTTATTGGTGCGGGTGCAGGGTATACGAATGATACGGGTACTGAGAATACATTCGTTGGAGCCGATGCCGGTGGTGCTAACGCAAGTGGTGCCAATAACGTGTTCGTTGGGTCTTTAGCTGGATCATCGAACAGTACAGGTCAGCAGGGTACTTTCATTGGTACACGTTCCGGATTGGCGAATAATGCCACTGGTAATACATTTATAGGTTTTGAAAGCGGTTTGACCAATACGGTAGGGGTTGACAATGTATTTATTGGTGTGAATGCGGGACGTGCAAACGTAGATGGTAGTTTTAACCTTTTCGTTGGTGGAAATGCGGGACGGGCTAATACAACCGGACGTGAGAATCTGTTCTTTGGTTCCGGTTCTGGGTTTACTAACACTACCGGTCGATTTAATACCTTCGTTGGTTTAAACAGTGGTTACTCAAACGTCACGGGAGAGAATAACGTATTTTTTGGGCAACGGGCCGGTTTCTCCAATAATTCGGGCAACTTCAACCTCTTTTTGGGAGCATCTACTGGTTATACCAACAGCAACGGAACCTTCAATACGTTCGTTGGTAATGGAGCTGGTTATAACAACAGTAGTGGCAGCAACAATACATTAGTAGGTGTCAACACTGGGTTTAAAACCACAGCGTCAGAAAATGTGATGATTGGACGCGACGCTGGCCTTGAGAACGTTGGCGGTCAGCAGAATACGTTTATCGGTACCAACGCTGGTGTTCCCGCTGGTTCGCCATCGCTGCAAAATTCGACGGCTATCGGTTATAACGCCCGCGTTACGGCAAACAACAGCCTTGTGTTGGGTAATGGCGTCAATGTAGGCATTGGTACTACCAGCCCCCAGACGAAACTGGAAGTGACGCAGGGTGTAAATGGAAATAGCGGCCTTCGGTTCACTAACCTGAAATCTGATTTTGCTCCCTCCGCTAATGCCAACAAGTTTTTAACGGTAAATGCTACTGGTGACGTTATTTTAGCAAACTACTCGGCTGGCGGTGGTCGGCTGGCGGCTGCTGATGGTCTCTGGACAATACAGGGCAACCATATTCAGAACGCAACGGGCGAAGGAGTCATTATCGGTACCGCTGTAACTAAAACACCCGCTGGCTACCGGCTATACGTGCAGGACGGTATTTTGACCGAGAAGGTGAAAGTAGCAGTACAAAACACTGCCGATTGGTCTGACCACGTATTTGCTCCGTCGTATCAGCTCACGCCCTTAGCCGAGGTAGAAGCGTACGTGAAAAAGCACCAGCATTTGCCGGGAGTGCCAGCCGCAGAAGACGTGGTGAAAGATGGTATGGATGTTGCTAAGATGAATGCCAAGCTCCTGGAGAAAATAGAAGAGCTGACACTACATATGATTAGCATGAAGAAGGAAGTAGATGGGCTGAAGCAGGGTAATCATTATCTTAAAAAGCAATTGGCCAAAAAGAAATAGACTACCCATCTGTCCAACAAAAAAGACCCTGCACAAACAGGGTCTTTTTTGTTGGACAGATGGAGATTAATAAATTCTGAAAGCAAGACGTGCCTCGTCGTCTTCTCCTAACGTATACCCATTATTCGGTGTTGAGTCGGGGTCAGGGTTGCCCGATGCCGTAATCTGAGCCTGGTCAGACCATTGACCAACGCTAACAGCCTGAGCCGTGAACGTAAAGCTGAAACTTTTTCCGGGGGCTAACTTATCCAACGTAGTCGTAAGCGTACTACCACTTTGTGACCACCCGTTTCCACTCACAAACGCTAAACCGGCTGGAAGTACATTCTGAACCTGAATCGAATTGGCATAGCTTCCCCCGCGATTGGTAACTGTTACCGTGCCATTGACCAACTGACCAACCGCTAAAGACCGTTTGCTAAAATTCATTCGCAGACTGAGGTCAGCTTTTGCCACGTCGGCCACCGGTTCGCCGGAAGCAACCGGCGGTAATTTTTGCTGATTGGGATTAGGCGATACGAACAAGGCACCGCTTAATTCCTTCGTTCTAATTAATGCCTTGTTCTCATCGTCTTCGCCATTGGCCGTTCCCAGGTTTGGGGTACTGTCAGGGTCAATGTAATTAGAAGACGCTACAGTAACGGCGGTACTGTAAACGCCAGCAACGGTTGGCCGTGCCTGGAAGGTAAATAATGTTTCGGTCAGGGCTGGCAGGTTACTCACCGTACCGCCTAATACCCCACCGTTTAGCTGTAAACCAGCACTATTGGTAATTTGAAGGTTTGGCGGCAAGCGACTATTCCACTGGGCCGCGACCGGAGTAGGAGTGCTGCCTATTACCCCATTGTTTCTCAGCCTGACTCGAAACGTAGTAATCTCATTTATGCGTACTGCCTCTTTATCAGTCTCTATTTTAATGCTTAAGTCGGCTAAACCAGTGGCTTCGGGTGCATCGCGAAATAGAACGATGGAACGATAGGCGGACACCGTCACTTGGCTGGTGTACAGTTGATTATTTGCGTCACGGTATTTACCATTGAGCGTGACTACCGAATCGACAGCCGATGGATTGTAGACGATAAACAAGAACCTGTCCGGATTGACCCGTGTAATGGCGGCTTCTCTAAAACTGAAATTATCGACAAATAATGGTTGGCCATTTTCAAACACCCGTAGAATTGCCAAAGTATTTCCCAAATCTCTAAGAGGGCGTATAGACACTTCATATTGCTGAACAGTTGTGCCAACAACGACAGCGGGGCGTGTTTCTACTAATTGCGTGAAAGGAGCAAACTGAGGTTGAATGTATACCTGTACAAGCCGGTTAGCCACTGTACTGACCGCATCGAAACGTATTATGTAGTCTTTGTCTTTCGATACCGCGTTAATTACCTGAGATGCGTACAACGATGCTCCCGGATTGTTGGTGACCGATGTGAAATTCAAATTCAGGCTACCACCACTATTCACACGGTTGTTATTGTCGAAGTCTCCCCGACCATTGTTGAAGTCACTGAATATAAAGGGACCACCAAAACCAAAACCTGAATTATTGGTAAAATCGCCACCTACTACCCGTTCAGGACCCGTAAACGAATTGAAAATATACCTTTTATAGGTCAAGGGAGACCGTCTGGAGTCTAGATCTTTACCGTATCTCGTTTGCCATTCCGTTAAAGATTGCGGATCGAACAACGTTCCGTTGGGGGGTGGGTAGGACAAACGCAACGTTTGCACATCATCTACTGGACGGGCATACACGTTATTACTGAAAGTGCCGAACGTGGCTAAGTTAGTTGTGTAGGAATCATATATAGCTGCATATTGAGCAGGTGATTTCGCGACAAATACATTATTACGTGTCGTGTTATTGGTAGACGGGCAAGGGGTAGTGTAATCAAGTGCGTATTGAGTGTAAGTATTATCGAAGCTCGTATTCTCCTCTGCAATCACATTTGTTACATCGTGAAGGTATATGCCTGCGCCTGTACATCTGAACGTTGTATTGGCTCTAACAGTCATGTTCTGAACGCAATTGTCTAAATAAATGCCGTTAGCTCCTAAAAAACCATCGGGTGTTCCCTCTGCGACGCCTAACCCATCAGAAATTATGTTTTCTACGAGTTGTACATTCGTCATCGACTCCTGAGCATTGTTAGTAATATACAATCCGCCACCGTCATTTTTTGTCATGCAAAAGTTAGAAAGCAGATTCCTTCTGACAACGGCATTACTCTTAGGAAAGATAAGCGCACAATAACCAGTGCTATCAATGCTGTTATTTTCAATCAATGTGCTGATAAGGCTATAAGCAATTAACCCGTTATACTGAGCGTCACCCGATTTGCCTCGTCCCGGTTCCAAGGCGGTTCGGTGAATTCTGTTTGTACGAAAAGTGAAATTGTTGTACGTATCAATTTGGAATGCATTGTTATTAGTCCGGCTGATAAAGTTATTTTCAAACAATATATTGCTACCTGAGCCACTAAATTGCACCCCATTCTCGCCCGAATTAATCACATTACAATTTTTGACTGTAATGTCGGAACAGTTCTCGAAGTACATGCCAATGTTCAGCGTCTCAATAATCTCAATATTATTGACGCTGATACCGGCCCTGGCTATGGCCGTGATTCCCCGGCCGTTAACGGTAGCCGTTATCACGCGGTTATTTGGGTCGGCCTGATTGTCATATAGCGTAATTCGCTTGTTGGCTGGATCGTAATACCATTCACCTTGGCTGTCGAGTGTGTTGGGGTGATTTTGAATAAAATAGCCAAAATTATCAGTCAGGTCGTATACGGAGGAATTACTCAGGGTGAGCGTATTGCTACTCTGTTGTGTGATTAAGGCACGGTCTATAATGAAATAGTTAGACCGAACCACAACTTCGCCACCAACAAAGGTTGATGATAATGATTGTTGGCTTACCAACTTAGTTTTACCAACATGGGACTGTACTGTCAAATAGCCTCGATTGGGTTCACTTGGATTAGGGTATCGTCCTAATGGCTGAGATATGGAATTGGCGTACAAGCTGGTCACTACTGGACCGCACTCAGCACAGGTAGCCTGCCATCGTCCATTACCAACGGATGTCCAGCCCGATACACCTACGGAACCTGCGATGATTGGCTTGGCACCGGTTCCGTAGGCATCCACAACGATAGGGTTAGTGGCTGTGCCAGATTGACTAATTAACAGCATACCCCGGAAAGTATCTCCTCTACGAAAGAGTACTCGGCTATCTGGTTGTAATGTCAGGGTGTTAACTTTAGCTATAGTTCTAAAAGGAGTATCTATAGTTGTGCCATTGTTGCTATCATTACCGTTAGTGGCAACGTAGTAGGACTGTTGCCCCAGTGATTGTGACGCCGAAAAAGCGACTATGAAATAAAATGGTAAAGTAAATCTCATATATTTTAAACTTGTGGTTGATAATATTGCTAAAGCTTTCAACATCTAACAGCAAATTTAACTATATTTTGATAAAAAGTAACTAATTAGTGATTTGCGTAAATGTGGCACTTAATTACAAGCGGATAACAATAGCAGCCTGCTTCACAGATTGCTCCAACCAAGACTGGTTGCAGTTAACAGCTTGTTTTTGCGTTACTTTGCAAAAAATTTCTCAAATTAATTCAAGTGAATATCTAACTAAGCAGTTTGAGGAGCAACTCACTAAGTGAGTGACTCAGTTTGATTAATGGATATCACATATAGACAGCAAGAGCCCTGAACACATTTTTTGAAATTTACTAAGTCAAAGGTCTCACTCCTTACAACACCAACCAACGTCAAATGTATGTTTTACAGCTAATCCATTCTAAAATATATAATATGAGTGTTAGTATTTGACTGTTTTTTGAAAAATTCAAGTCAACGGTGCTAAACAAGTAGGCTTGTCATAATTGAATACAGCATGAGCAAAGTGCCTATAAGTAAAGAGAATAACGTAATAATCGCTCTTATCAAAAAGCCAGCAGATTGGTTGACTACCTCTTTTCGTTCAGATAGAAGGTTATTCATTAACCTTCTATCGCTTGGGTTAGTGCAATTTACCAACTTCGCACTACCTCTACTAACTTATCCTTATTTATTTAGAACAGTTGGTGATAGCAAATTTGGCGCTGTTATATATGCATTTAATATAATGATTTATTTGACTGCTCTTATAGACTACGGCTTCAATCTGTCGGCTCCCCGATCTGTGATATTAGCCCGTGGTGATAGAAATCGTTTAGCAACAGTAGTTTCAACAGTCCTTCAGGTGAAATTATGTCTTTTTCTGATTTGTAGCTTCATGATAACTATTGGAGCCTTGTTTATTGACAGGTTGCAACAAGATAGTTGGCTGTATATTTTTGGTTTATTATACTTAGCAGGTAGTTGCACATTGCCAACTTGGCTATTTCAGGGCTTGGAAGATATGCGCCATATAACGTGGATTAATTTAACTGCCAAAATTGGAAATACGTTACTCGTATTTATGATAATTAAACAGCCTGAAGATTACCAGTATACGATTGGTCTGTTTGGAATAGCAAACTTGCTTTCAGGGATAGTTGGTATAATATATGCTTGTTATAAATACAAGTTAATATTACGTTGGCAGCCTGTTACTATCCTATATAGTGAAGTAAGATCAGGGCTGTATTATTTTCTATCTTCCTTTTCATCGGTGGCATTTAGTAATTCTACAGTGTTTATCCTTGGCTTATTTGTAGCTAATGACGTGCTTGGTAAATACGGAATTGCTGAAAAAATTATTTTTGCTATTTGGCAGTTGATTAGCGTATTCTCTCAAGCCACCTATCCTGTGATTTGCCGTTTAGCTATCGATTCTCATGAAAGTATTTTGAAGTTTATGCGTAGATATTACATTCCTTTTACGGTTATAATTGGTGTAATGTGTGCATTAATGGCGGTAATGGCAGAAGAAATTGTATTAGCTTTGAGTGGCTCAATACAAGCTGATATCGTCTTGTTATTACGTATTTTATGTTTATTTCCGTTTGTAGTTTGTTTGAATGTTTCTGCTCACCAACTGCTGTTAGTTTATGAAAAGCAAAAAGCTAATGCATTGATTTTCAATGTCTCAGTTGTTATCAACGCATCAGTATGTGTTGTATTATCGTCTAATTATGGCGCAGTGGGCGCTGCCTACTCAGCGATTTTTACACAAATCATCGTAACTTTGACTTTACATTGGGTGCTGGCAACGCGCTACCCTATGTACGCATTATGGGCCACTGATTGATGACATTATACTAATTAGTGATCCGCCAGATAAAATCAGCTATATGAACCGTTTAATAAAGCGTATCATTACTTGGTTAAGTGGAGTTTTCTTACGAATAGATATGGGGAAGGGCAGTTATCTATCTGTTCCATATCTCAGCATAACCGGAGGAGAGTATGTAAGCTTAGGCCATAATACAACAATTGGTAAGCATGCTTGGATAGCCGCCTTTGATAGCTTTCGAGACCAACGTTTTTCCCCATCTATAAGAATAGGTAATAATGTTACTATTGGCAATTTTTTCTGTCTCACGGCAATTGATAAAATTGAAATAGGAGATGGATGTTTGTTTAGTGAGTATGTTTATATCTCCGATCATTCACACGGAACGGAGCCTGAACTTGGCGCACCAGCCATGCAACCGTTACACAGCAAAGGACCAGTGTATATTGGAGAAAATACATTTATTGGATACCGAGCATCCGTACTGCCGGGCGTTCAATTAGGTAAGCATTGCGTTGTTGGTGCTCATTCGGTTGTTACTCATTCATTCCCTGATTATTCAGTAGTTGCGGGTGTTCCTGCACGATTATTGAAGCAATTAGACCCAACTTACTCTTAATGAAATGCAGCTTTACGAGCAGAAAAAGCCTATCTATTTCACCCAGGTTAGAGAAGATTTAATCAAACAGATGCCTGCCAATCCTGATAATCGTATATTAGAGATTGGGGCTGGAGGATGTGATACGTTGGTGGCCATCAAAGAACGGAAGTTAGCCGCTCAAGTCTTCGGAGTTGAGTTATTTGCTATTGCAAATTCAAACCAGAAAAATCCGCTTCTGGATCAACTATTTATCGGTAATATTGAGCAGACGCTACCCGATTTCCCGACGGACTACTTTGACATCATTCTTTGTGGCGACGTGTTAGAGCACCTTGTTGACCCTTGGGATACCGTTCGTCGGGTGAGCCGATATTTGAAGAAAGGAGGAGTAATGATAATATCCTGTCCTAACATACGGGAGGTTGTCAATTGGAGTCGTATTCTGTTCACCGGTAGTTTTCAATACCAGGGAAGCGGCATTATGGACAAAACCCATCTTCGTTTTTTCTGTAAGAAAGATCTTGTCGACCTGATGACGACTGACGAGTTAAGTCCTGTTCGTGCCGTGCCTAACTACTTCATCACTCCCCGACGCCAACAGTTCCGCCTGATGCACTTTGGCCTGCTCGACCCATTCCTGGCTCCTCAGAATATAGTAGTTAGTAAAAAAATTTAATCGACTGTGCGGGCTGTTTTCACCATCGTTGCCAAAAACTATATACCGCTGGCTAACGTCCTGGGCGATTCGCTCATGCGTCATCATCCTGATATTGCCTTTTTCATTGTCGTGGCCGACCGGGCGGATGGTCTTATCCAATTTGATCAACAGCGGTATCCTGTTATTGCTGCCGAACAACTTGGTATAGCGCAGTTAGCCACAATGGCCTTCACTTATAATGTCACCGAATTTTGCACTGCGCTCAAGCCATTCAGCTTCAGATACTTATTCGACAAGGGGTTTGAAGAAGTTATATATTTCGATCCTGACATCTACATTTTCGACAAATTAACTGCCATTTATGATGCACTTCAGGAATCGTCTATGGTGCTTACCCCTCATTATAGTACTGTAGAAGAGAACTATTCAGGATTGTTCAGAGAAGGAAATATACTGTTCGCAGGAATTTTCAATTTGGGCTTTTGCGCACTGAAACGTTCTGGCAATGGGAGTCGTATCGTCAGTTGGTGGAGTAGCCGTTTGATCGACCAATGCTACGCGGATCGTACGGATGGTTTACATGTCGATCAGAAGTGGGCCGATTTCTTACCAACCCTTTTCGATGACGTGCGAATTGAGAGAGGGTTAGGGTATAACATGGCAATCTGGAACTGGCACGAACGAAAGCTCAGTCATCAGGATGGCCGCTATTGGGTCACTAATCGAATTCAGGGTGGAGAAGCACAGGCCTTAGTGTTCTATCATTTCTCTAATTATAAGTTCAGGGACGCTGACGATGTTCAAAAATTTGTGCCGGTGAATGTGGAGCGTATGGCTGACATTATGGACGTAAGTCGATTTTACGCCGAATTATTGACTCGTGAAAATACCGTAGCGCAATTGGCAAAACTCGCGTACTCCTACGCAACGTTTGATGATGGACAGCCTATAGCTCAATTTCATCGACGTTTCTATCGGCGCTTAGTGGAAAATGGTGAGGCTTACCCAAACCCGTTTACAACAATTGGTGCTGAATCCTATCACCACCACTTATCGAAAAATGGATTACTGGGTAACAATCGTAATCTTGATAAACTAAATGAGGTTAATTTCGACGGTTTTGATCGCAAGTTGAGAATGCTGAATCGTGTGGCGAGGCTTGTTAAAACTATTATTGGCTTTGATCGTTATGCCTTGCTTTGTAAGTTTATGTTTCGGTACGTAAGATCCGAAAACCAAGCCTTTCTACTGAAAGAACACGCATCAAATCTTCCTTTCGTAAATGAGAATAGGTACGTAAATTTGAAATGAAGGATTATGCTATTACATATCGCCAATTAGTACAGTGTCTGTTCTTTCTCGTTTTTTTGAGTTCTTCATTTGATGTAGTACTTAATTTACGGATAGGTGGGTTTTCGTTCAGATTCGTTTATATTGTTATTATATTATTATTTTTTATATATGTGGGTGAAGGCATAGGGCGTCAATCACTATCTGTTCGTATGATTGGGCTTGTTCCGTTTATACTGTGGTCTTTTCTGCTTATTGTATTCATTCCTAATATGCCGTTAATTGGCCGGAATATAGGTTATGTTCTATGGCTATATATACATTTCGCGTTCATTGTAATTTGCGGTTATTACTTTAGACAAAATACAGTTCACAAACTGGTTCGATTATACTTGATTACATTTCTGCTCATTAGCGCTCTTGGATTAACTCAATTATTTTTAGGTCTACTCGGTATTGATTTATACGTAGAACAGTGGTGGATCGAAGGCCGTTTACCGCGCCTGAATGGATTTTCTTATGAACCGTCTTATTATGCTACTTATCTATTGATAGGATTTTCGCTGGCCTATTACTTATATAGAAAAAGATTTATTTTATATGGAAAGCTACCTCTTTATACTACTATTGCTACCCTACTTGCTATTTTCTTAAGTTCATCCCGGATGGGCATATTAGTTGCTTTTTTGCAGATAGTAAGCTTTGAACTCATTGTAAAACGTAAAAATATTAAACAGTTATTGCTGTTCCTGACAGTAACGGTGGCGGTAACAGGCGCGTTTCTATTCGTGTTATTCTCTAACGAGAACCTCTCTTTTCTGCTTACTGGCTTGGGAATTATGGGAAGCTCCGCTCACTCAAGTCTGGAGCGTTTGGATGGGTTCATTACTCAACTAACTATTTTTAGTCGAGATCCACTGAAAGGATATAGTTTAGGAGGGGTCTCACAGGCTATTGCCTTAGAAAAGGGCGTTACGTCCTTTACTCAAGAGACGATTAAACCTTATGATGTAAGTATTAATATTTTTATCGAAGCACTAACCGCGAGCGGATTGATCGGATTTGCGTTTTTCCTTTGGTACATATACTGCTTGTTGGTTAAGTCTATTAGATCAGCGGGAACAAGGGGCCAGACAGATGTAAATAGTCTTCTGCTGAATGGATTTGTTTGGAGCTTGTTATTTGAATTTATTATCCTTTGTTTTAATCAAAATATCTTAAGGGCTTACTTGTGGGTACATATCGCGGTTCTTAATGGCGTTTTTTATCAGGTGAAAATGGCACAGCTTGCGGATAGAAAAAATATAAATACAGAGCAATGGCTGAAAAACTAAAAAAAATTTTCTGCGCCGACGTAAGAATGATAAATAATTCTGGAATCGGTGTTTATATAAGGCATTTTATCCGTGCGTTATTAGCTGATTCTATGTGTTCAGTTATACTGATTGGTCGCAGTAAAGAGTTGAATGCATATTTTCAGCCTGACGCTTACAAGCACATTGAAGCTGACTTTCCTATCTATTCAATTATTGAGCAGTTGAAACTGCCATTGCTTGTTCCAGCTTGCGACGTGTTTTGGTCTCCTCATTATAATATTCCTTTACTACCAATTAGAGCGAGAAGACGACTTGCTACAGTGCCTGATGTTTTCCATTTGGCCCACTTGGAAACGCTTACCACGGCGCAGAAAGTATATGCGCAGGTGGTGACTAAGGCGGCTGCCCGACAATCTGACAGGGTAACGACAATATCTCAGTTTTCCACCCGAGAGATTGTACGTTTAACGGGAATTAAAGACGCTAAAATTAAAGTTATTTTACTTGGAATGGATACTGATTTGTTCCATCGTGCTGAAGATGAGACTGTTCGGCAGCGAGTTCAGCGTAACTACAATCTGCCTGACCAGTACATATTATTTGTAGGAAATGTTAAACCGAATAAAAATTTACGGCGATTGGTCGACGGATTTGCTAAACTACCAGCAGAGCTGTCAAATTTGAAATTAGTGATAACTGGCAAACGGGAAGGATTTATTACTGGCGATCCGGCTTTGTTCGCTCGTATTCGCGCCGATCAAGTATTAGCTGACCGTATCGTTTTTACTGGTTTCGTAGATGGTGAAGATCTACCTGTTTTATATAGCTTAGCTACTTTATTTGCTTTCCCATCTATTTACGAGGGCTTTGGTTTTCCACCTTTAGAAGCTATGGCCTGCGGTTGCCCCGTTGTTGCATCGAATGCCAGCAGCATTCCGGAAATTTGCGGAACTGCCGCTTTTTATGTTGACCCAACCAACCCCGATGATATTGCGCGCGGCCTGCAGGAGGTGTTAACAAATTCTTTATTGCGCGAAGAACTGATTAAGGCGGGTAAGCAGCATGTGTTGATGTATGATTGGCTCAAATCAGAGCGGCAATTCGTTCAGCAAGTGTATCAGCTTGCCAATGAACAATAAATCCTGATATTTCAGATATTTACCACTCAACACCAACTGTTATAGTGAGTTAGTTAAAACGATCTTGCCGGATAGTTGCCATAATAATGATCAGCGATTTGCCTGAATGTTGCGTAGATTTTAAGCTGGTTACTACCGGAGGTGGGATAATTAGGATTAGTTAATACTAAACGCCCTGAGCCGTCGATGCTGAAAGTTCCTTTACCATAGCCCGAGCTGTTAAATTCGCGTGTTGTCGCCAATGTCGTTACACTTCCTTTCCCTGAAGTACCCCCCGATGAGTCGACGATTAATATATATCGGTAATCATAATTTGCTCCTACTACCGTAACAGCAACTTGATAGATTGCTCCCCTTACTTCACCCACTGTTGTTGAAGCAGAGTTCACGGTCAGTTGACCATTCCACCGTAAACCGTATGGGGTAGAACTGTTATTCTTATTAATTACTAATGCATCACACTGATAAAACAAACCACTTGCTACGAAGTCACCCATCGCCTGTATGCCCCCCGTAAAATAAACCTTGTTCTTGGTTGCTAAGGTTATCGCTCCGCCAAAATGTTCAAAAGTTACATTGCCATTGAAGTAAGGTGTTGTTGTCGTGTTTTCGTTGTCGTTTTGAATAAAAGCACAATTTTGTTTAAACCACACCTGAGCATTAAGGGGAGCATTGTAGGGGAAGCAGTCCTCACCCACCAAAACTACGGCTGCTCCACTTGCGTTGATATAATTGATTCCAGTTAGGCCAGAGCCATGAAATGAATTATTGCCTTTTGTTTTTTTATACGCTATCGCATACTGGCAACTGGCCTCAAACGAACAGTAAGCACCGGTGTTCCATTCTGAAAAACTGTTTGGCGCATCGTTGTGAAAGCGGATGCCTATTAAATTAGTCTCAAATGTGCAGTGTGTGATTGTTTGTCCACATTGACCGACAATATCGATGCCTATACTGCTTGTATTTCCTCGAAATCGTATGCCATTCACCGTTGCCTGACAAAGTTTGCCTGACCCACCCACAATTTTCAAGCATGGTAGCGATTTCTTAATCTCTGAATAATCGAAAATTGCGTCGCTACCAGCCGCCCGAAGGTTAAGTCCTGAAAAACTTTCTGCTTTGACAATTGGACTGTTAACCTTGTATATTCCGTCTGGCACGATAATAGTAACGTCGTTAGTCGCGGTGTAATCTACTGCACGTTGAATAGCCGCCTGGTCATCGGTCGCGTCGTTTGGTGTTGCACCGAAGTCAAGAATGTTAACTACGTCTTTTGCCCTATGCAGCCAACGGCCTTTCCCTTTGCCACTGGCAAGAACAACGGTGCCAACGTTAGCTGCAAGAACACTGGTTGCATTATATGTCCATGATCGTCCGTCTGATGTGGTTAACTGCGTTGCCGGACCACTGTATGCTTGTAGTTCGGCCGTATTACGGACTGTAGTAATTCGGTCGTTTACAGTCAAAATAGCCTCTGCTATTGATCCAGAGATATTTTTGCCATCTGCCTGACGTTGCAGCTTTCGATTGACCGTGGTCTTAGCCGCATCGTAAGTAGGCGTTTGTGCTAGTAATGTGGCAGATAGTAGTAGCAGCGAAGCTAAAGTGGACTTGAACATAATGTCTTATTTACGTTGTTTTTCTATGAAAGTTGAGAATAGTGCACTCAAAGTCAGGAAGTTTTATTAATTATTGGCCTGATGGTAGGCTTGGGTGAATATGAGCGCGTCTCTGTAGCTTACTAACTGAGGTCTTTTTGCTATTTGGCGTAGCTGAAACTAATTCAGTCCTATCCGTAACAACGTAAATTTTGTAACCAAGATGGTCGTTAATTCTATTAGAGCGGATTGCCAAATTTAAGGGATCTCCTAAGATAAAGCCTCCGCTGCTAATGTTTTTTAGAATACTTTGTCGACGTGCAATGAAATTTGCTTCGTCAAACCGAATTTTGCAGTTGTACCAATTCAAGGTGTCGTGAAAATTGCTTTAGTTCAGGATGGGTTAATGTGTCGGGCGGGTGGGGAACAGGTGGCTCTCTGCTTTCACAAAGCATTTCCTGAGGCTCCCATCTATACACAATGTTATCAGCCTAACTTAACGTTTCCTGAGTTTCAGCACTGTGATGTTCGAACGACTTGGCTGCAGCGTATCGCTAAAACAGACGATGTGATGAAGAATCTGTTCTTCCCGCTTGGTGTCTGGGCTATGCAGTCGCATGATTTAACGGAGTTTGATGTCGTGCTGATGTCAGGAACACATTGCGCTAAATATGTCAAGGTACGGTCTGACGCTTTAGTCGTCAGCTACAGTTTTACACCGTTTCGGTTGGTATGGGACCCGGTCTCATATGCACAGTACGCTGAAGCGGGTCCTGCCAGGCGGAAAGTATTCGACGGGGTATTGCGTTATCTGCGTTCTGTTGACTTTCGGTTTGGACAGCGTCCAGACTATTATGTCGCCATGACGGAAGAAACGTCAGAACGGCTTAGGAAAGCCTATCAGGTTAAGAATGCAATTGACATTATCAATCCACCCGTCAACACGCAGAATTTTTACGTATCCAATAAGCCGAAAGACTACTTTTTAGTCGTATCGAGGCTTGAGTATTATAAGAAAGTAGATTTGGTGGTTGACGCGTTTAACCAGTTAGGGTATCCATTGATTATTGTAGGAAAAGGCGTACAGGCCGAAGAGATCAAATCACGGGCAAACAAAAACATTACATTCATGAGTGGCTTGTCGGCACAGGAGTTAGCCGATGTGTACGCTGGTTGTCGGGCATTCATTTTCCCCCAGCACGAAGACTACGGTATCACACCACTGGAAGCTAATGCGGCTGGTCGTCCCGTAATCGCTTATCAGGCAGGCGGGGTGCTGACAACTCAGAATCCGGTGGCCAACGATCCGGCAGACGCAACCGCCGTGTTTTTCGGGAATCAAACGGTCGATGATCTTATTGATGCGGTAAAGCGGTACGAACAAATTGAGGATCAGTTCGATTCGGCATTTATTCGTGCACACGCTGAGTCATTTGATGAACTGAAATTCATCAGTAAAATTCGGCAGTTCGTCGCTGATAAGTATGCTAAGCACCAGAGAACAGTGTCAACTCTTATAAAATGAGTGCTTAGTTGAATAAGTCAGCTTGCGTACTGCAGTATGTAGTGTTAGAAATATTTTACATCTTTGCTAACTCCTGATGCAACTAAAAGAATCTTTCGTAAACTAATTTGTGAAGCAAACTTCTGATTTTATGAAAAAGGTATATTTACAACGCGTTGCTTTATTAATCAGTGGTTGCTGTCTATCATTGTGTAGCTTAGCTCAGGCACCTAAGCAATCACTACGGATTCAGATTAGTTACCAGAAACCGGGGCAGTATCTGGAGCAGGCCATCGAAACCATCGAAGCCGTCAACACGGTTGGCCGGTCTTTAACGGTTGAGTACCGGGCGGGTCGGTCGGTGACACTGCAACCCGGTTTCGAGGCAAAGGCGGGTAGTACGTTTACGGCTTCCATTAAAGAGATCGACATTACTGGTGAACGTCCGCTACAGTTGGCAGCTTTTCCCAATCCGTTTGAGCAGACAACGACCATTGAATACTACCTGCCTGCCGATGGAACGGTAAACCTGTGGATTACCGATGCGCAGGGTAAAGTCGTGGGACAGTTGATCCAAGGCGAAAATCAACCGGCCGGGCGGCACCGGATCGACTGGAAAGCGGGAGCCATCATGTCCGGGGTGTACATTCCCATTATTGAAGCGAATCAGCAAAAAGCCGTTAGCCGGTTGATAAAAAAGTAAACGTTGCCTGAATCCAAATTAGTCAGACCCGCGCTCAAAACGCGGGTTTTCCTATTTAAACCTACCTTTGTCGACCCGGTCTACCCTCGGAAAATTTGATTATTGGCAATAAAGCGGAGGGCACAGCATTATTAATGTGCATTCACGCACGTTCACTACCCCAACTTATCAATGCGTATTGGCTACAGAATCAATGTCTTACTCGTCAGTATACTCACCAGTATTCCCTGTTTGCTGCAAGCCCAGTCGATTCGCCCGCCCAATTATTATTCGGCGGAGGTAGGGGCTTTTTTGTCGTCCTCGACGCAAACACCGTTCTGGCTGCGGTCAAATCAGTACGGTATTGTGCCCAATCAGTCGCCCGCACTGACTTTACGGGCGGGTGTGTTCAGTGACTACGATTCTACGCAACGTGCCAATACCCGCTGGCGCGAATCGACGTTCGACGTTGGCTATGGCCTGAACATGGTGGGTAACGTCAGCCAGCAGGGCAACACGTTTCCATTGCTGGAAGCGTACGTGAAAGTACGTCGGGGTATTTTTGAGGGATACGTGGGGCGTCGGCGCGAAAAATTTGGCTTAGCTGACTCAACCCTTTCAACGGGGTCCTACGCCTGGTCGGGCAATGCCCTGCCGGTTCCTAAAATTCAGGTGTCAATTCCCGTTTTTACCCCGATTGGGTTTACAAGAGGTTTTTTGGCCATACAGGGCACCTACGCCCATGGGTTTCTGGATGCATCGGGGTATATTAATAATACGATGCTCCATCAGAAATCACTGTACCTGCGCATTGGCCGGGCCAACAGTAGTGTGCGGCTGTACGGCGGTTTCAATCACCAGGTTGTGTGGGGCGGTCAGGCTACGGACCGTCGGGGCATTCCGGGCGTGATACCGGCGGGTGGTAAGTTGCCGTCGGGCCTGATCGACTATTTTTACGTCGTAACGGGTATCAATAAGGGCCGTACCGATACAACCAAGTACACGTTTTTCGACCAGACCAACCGGGTTGGAAATCACCTTGGCTCCATCGACATCGCAATGGAGATCGATTTAATCAGGCATACCCTCTACGCGTATCGGCAAAGTTTGTTCGAGGATGGTTCGCTGGCATCGCTTATCAACATTGCCGACGGATTGAATGGGCTGCGCATTCGCCGGAACGACCCCAATGCGCTCGTTCGTGATATTCTGTTTGAGTTTCTGAATACCACGAGTCAGGGCGGATCGCAGTTTATTATTGATGATGCGCTGCTGCGGGGAAAAGATACGTATTTCAATCACCAGCAATTTCGCGATGGGTGGGGGTATCGGCAGCACACCATTGGTACGCCGTTTATTCCACCGGCGCTCGGACCCAATGGTGAATACCCGTATGGTACGTTCACGGAAAACAACCGCGTAACGGTGGTGCACATCGGCGTAGCCGGAAGCTTACCCGTGCAGGGGGGCGTCCTGGCGGGGCTAATTGGCTATCAGGTAAAAGCATCATTCAGCCACAACCTCGGTACGTATGACCAGCCGTACCAGCCCGCCCGCAATCAGTTTTCGGGCTATGCTCAACTAATGGCCCCCCTGTCGATACTGGGCGGGCTACAGCTAACGGGAAGTGTGGCCGTCGACGCCGGTACGCTCTACCGGAACGGCGTTGGGAGCTACGTCAGTGTTCGTAAAGTATGGAGTTCGCCCCGGTAATGAGTGGGCGTACCACTGGGTATGATAGCGTAAAAAGCATTTTCTGACTAAATTGCACACTCATCAGTTGAACCGCAGGATAATATTAGTACAAACTCGTCAACCGTCCGCGCTATTTTCGCGTACGAACGTTTGGGTAAACAGCTGCCAAAACACGATGAGCTAACCCAGCAGGTATGAGGCATCGGTATTCTATATTATTTTTTCCGCTTCACGTCATTGTCGATTTTCTGAGTCTCAATGCGGCATTTGTGGGCGCTTATTGGATTAAGTTTCACACCATTGAAACTGTTTCGGATCCGCCGTACGCATCGCTGTGGTGGCTTTTTAATGCGATATGGCTCGTCGAGATTCTTCTGCTCAAGCCGTACATATATCCCCGGCAACTGTTTAAAGCGAATCATTTGCTGAAGAAGCTGCTGATTCTGACGGTGATTCACGTCGCCGTTATCTCAGTGTGCTGGGTGGCCATCAGAGGCTATTATTACTCGCGTGAACATTTATTAATTACCTACTTCCTGTTCATGACGTTGGCCGCTGCGTTTCGGATTGGTGGGCTGATTTTTTTGCGGGAGTACCGGGCCAGAGGGTACAACAACCGGCGTTACGTGATTGTGGGATACGGCAAATTAGCTGATACAATCCGTAGTTTTTATGAAGCACACCCCGAAATGGGCTTCCGGTTTCACGGTTATTTCGATACCCCTTCGCCCGAAAATGAGGGGTTGCTCAAGGGGGATTATACTACCCTGCAGTCGTACGTTGTTCAGGAGGGCGTAGACTGCGTTTACTGCTGTATGCCGTACATCGACAATAAACAGATGAAGGACATTGCTGACCGGGCCGAAGCAATGGACTACCAGGTTAAAGTGCTGGTCGATTTTCGGGGATTCCTGTCGCGGGGGGCGTCGGTTGAATACCACGACTTCCTGCCGGTGTTGAACCTATCGTCGCAAATGCTGTCTGACTTCCGGGTTAACGTATTTAAGCGGGCGTTCGACATTGTTTTTTCGCTGGGTGTGCTAATTGTTGGGTCACCCATTTTCCTGATGCTGGGCCTTATTACCCGCCTGACTTCGCCCGGTCCGGCATTCTACGCGCAGGAACGGGTGGGTCGTCAGGGTAAAATTTTCAGGATTTATAAGTTCCGCAGTATGTACACCGACGCCGAAAAAACGGGTCCGGTACTGTCGGGCGGGCTTCTCGACACGCGAATTACTCCCTGGGGGCGGTTCATGCGCCAAACACGATTGGACGAATTGCCCCAGTTCGTCAACGTGTTACGGGGCGATATGTCGGTTGTGGGACCGCGCCCGGAGCGGCAATTCTTTATCGACAAAATCGTGGAGATTGCGCCGGAATATCACTCGCTGTTGAAAGTGAAACCGGGTATCACGTCAATTGGACAGATTAAATACGGATATGCAGCAACCATTGAAGAGATGGTTCAACGACTGCGTTACGACCTGCTTTACCCGGAGCGCAGATCGTTCTTCTTCGACATGTGGATTATCGCTCAAACCCTCCGGGTAATGGCGCAGGGCCGTGGTAAGTAATTTTTAGAGGACCTATTGACGGTCTCCTCCGTTTTTCTCTACTCTATGCTGTCTTCGCTTGTACGGGCTGGTTGCCTGTTGTTGGTTGGTACTATTTGGATACGCAGTTACGGCCAGCGGGTCACTAAATACCAGGTAGAAGCGGGTGGTATGATCTCGTCGGCCCAGACGCCTTTTTGGCTACGTGCCAATCAATATGGTACGGTTCCCCTTCAAAGACCGGTGCTTCGACTGGGGGCGGGTATTTACTCTGATTACCGGTCGGCCGATAGTGTCAACACCCGGCCTGTTGCTGACTGGGGATACGGAGTCAATGGGATTGTCAACGCCGGGCAAGTTAATCAGTTTTTACTACCCGAAGCGTACATAAAAGGCCGATTAGGTCCCTTTGAACTGTACGCCGGTCGACGCCGTGAACTGGTTGGATTGGTTGATACACTGTTAACCACCGGAGCTTACATCTGGTCGGGGAACGCGCTGCCCATTCCCAAGATTCAGCTTGGATTACCCAACTTCACGCCTATCCCGTTTACGAAAGGCATTGTATCCGTCATGGGCGTGCTTGCCCACGGCTGGTTTGAAAACGCCGACCGATTGGTGAAAGGATCGTATCTGCATCAGAAATACGTGTACGGGCGGTTGGGAAAGCCAACCTGGCCATTTCGTTTGTACGGGGGCTTTAACCACCACGTTATCTGGGCTGGTGCTGCGGCTCCGGGAGTGCTGACTCCAGGACTGTCCGTTAATGGTCAATTGCCCTCCACTCTCGACTACTTTCCCGCCGTTTTCCTCGGGACGCGGGGCACACCGACCGACCAGATCGTTACCTCATTTGAAGACAATCGAATTGGTAATCACCTCGGCTCCATCGACCTTGCCGCCGACGTGAACATTGGCCATTGGAATGCCTATGTGTACCGGCAGTTCGTGTATGATGACGGTTCGCTGTTTTACGGTACCAATCTCAAAGACGGGCTGAATGGTCTGCGGTTTGAGAATCGGAGCCAACCGACCGGTGCTGCTTTTTTTCTGCGTCAGGTCACGGTCGAGTATTTGTTTACGGGTAGTCAGGGCGGGGATGAGTTTGTGATTGGTGACCCCAAACGTCGGGGCCGCGATAATTACTTTAATCACAGTCAATTTGTTGACGGCTGGACTTATCTTAACCGGACAATCGGCACCCCATTTCTCACCCCTCAACGGGAGATTACGCTTAACAATGGAGTTGGTATCGCCAACAACCGCGTGAGTGTAGTACACCTTGGACTAAGCGGATTGCTGTTTGACACCGTAGACATAACAACGCGTCTGTCGGCGAGTCGTAATGCAGGTGTGTACGGAGATCCGTATCTGAGCATACCCACTCAATTTTCGGGTCTACTAACGGCGTCGGTCCCGCTGAACTGGCTGGGTGGCACGGTGCTGAACGGTTCCGTCGCCGTTGATGTGGGCGGGTTGCTGCCCAACAGCGCTGGTGCTTATGTGGGGTTACGCAAAACGGGTTTTCTGCGTGGCCGCTCATCTGCTGATTGACCCCACGGCACCGGCCGTTACCAGAAATTTTTAATCAATTTATGAAACGGCTGTACCGGGCTGGCAACAATGTTTAGTTTTGCGCAGTCAGGTACGTTAAAATGAGGTCAGTTAGCGCATAGAAATGGTGAAAATGACTAAATTTTGGTCTTGGTTGAGTGTAGTTGTACTGGTTGTCGGCGGCCTTTCGTGCGGACAGAGTGCGCAGCAAAAGCTGAATCAGTCAACGCGGGCGTTACGCACCTGCGCCGATGGGGAAGAACTTACCGCCGGTGAGGAGGCTGCTCTCCAAAAGCGGATCAATGCCGCCGAAAAAACCCGGCAGATTGAGGAGATTTTCCGGCAGAAAGTGCGGCAGGGATTCAATGGCAATATCCTGGTGGCTCAAAAGGGCTTGGTACTTTACAAGAACAGCAACGGCCTGGGGCACTTCGAGCGACATGAGCGGGATACGCTGGTCGAAGACTCAAAATTTCAATTAGCTTCGCTGTCGAAGACGTTCACGGCGGTAGGGACGCTTAAATTGATTGAAGCGGGTAAAATCAGTTTCGAGGATAGCATTCAGAAATTTTACCCGAACTTCCCCTACCATGGCATTACCATCCGCGAGTTGTTGAGCCACCGCAGCGGCCTTCCCAATTACGCCTATGCTTTCGACGACAGCATGAAGGTGAATTTCTATAAAAAGGAGAAGCCCTACCCGTCCAATGCAACCATCATGCACTGGTTTGCCACGGTGAAACCCACGCCCCAGCGGTATAACGTGCCGGGCCGGGGGTTCAGTTACAGCAATACAAACTACATGGTGCTGGCGTCGATCATTGAAAAGGCAACGGGACAGAGTTACGAAGCGTTTGTCCGGAAAACCATCTTTGAGCCGCTCGGTATGCACCATACGTTCGTGGCTACCTCCAAAAACGATTCACTGAACTACCACCGCACGGCGGGTTACCAGTGGAATCGCCGTATTCCGAAAGACTATTACGATGATGTGGTAGGCGACAAAGGTATTTACTCGACCACCGGCGATCTGTTTCGGTGGTACCGGGCGCTGAACGGCGATTGCCTGTTGCAAAAGAAATCGCTCGCCGAAGCCTTCATGCCCCGTAGTTTTGAGCGAAAAGGAGCCAAGAACTACGGATACGGGTTCAGAATGATGCTGGACGGGCTGAACAAACCGGAGTACATCTACCATTCGGGCTGGTGGAAAGGCTACAACACTATGTTCTGGTTCAGCCCCAAAGACGAGTACGTGATTATCATGCTGGGCAACCGGTATAACAAGACAGTTTACCGCGTCAAAGAATTGGTCGACGTGCTTAACAGCGGCTCCAAGGACGCTAAACAGCCCGAAGATGATGAGGTCGAGATATGAGTATAGCCAACCTGTCGGTGCGCTTTCTCGTTTTATGCGCATCTTCTCTTTGTTTATCCTGTTTACCACGGTGTTGAGTCAGACGGTTCAATCCCAGGATGTGATCAAACTCTGGCCCGATGGAGCCATTCCCAATGCCATTGCCGGGGTTCAGCTAACCGAAAAATCGGAAGTGGACGGTGGTATTCTGCGCATCAGCAACGTATCGGTGCCAACGATTACGGCCTATGTGCCCCCAACCGGACAGGCCACTGGCGCTGCCGTCATGATCTGCCCCGGAGGTGGCTATACAATTCTGGCATCGGGGCACGAGGGCGAAGACATAGCCCGCTGGTTCAACGGAATGGGCATTACGGCTTTCGTCCTGAAATACCGCCTTCCCGACTCAAAATTCATGACCACCCCCCATGAGGTGCCGCTTATGGATGCCATGCAGGGAATGAAACTGATTCGGCAGAATGCCACCCGCTACGGCATCGACCCGGCTAAAATAGGCGTGATGGGCTTCTCGGCGGGGGGGCATCTGGCATCTACCTTAGCCACGCACTTTAATCAGGGGGCGCAAGCCGGTGATGGTGGGGCACAGGTCCGCCCGAACTTTACAATCCTGCTTTACCCCGTCGTTACTTTCGGCGATAAGGCGCATACCGGCTCCCGTGACAAACTGTTGGGTAAGCTGAACACGTCGCCCGATCTGGTTGCCCTTTACTCCAACGAGTTGCAGGTAACGGCCCAAACGTCTCCCACGTTTTTGGTGCATTCGCAGGATGACAAAGCCGTACCCGTTGAAAATAGCGTTAACTACTATTTAGCCTGCCTGAAAAACGGCGTTCCGGCGGAGATGCACCTGTACCCATCCGGTGGCCATGGCTACGGACTGCGGACGGCTAAATACGAATCACTCAACACCTGGCCCGAAAGCTGCAAAGCGTGGCTGAAAGGATTGGGGGCGGTTAAATAGAATGGGGTGAAACAGGACCTCACACCCGCAGAAACACCTTCTTTTTATACAAAAAATACAGGAATACCCACTTCACGGCCAAAAAACCAATCACGGCACCCACGGCCCGAACGGGTTCGTTGAAGAAGCGCAGCAAGCCCGCGAATAAGTACGTAGCCGCGTGTTCAAAGTCGATCACTTCGCCCGCGAGGTAAATCAGGATGGAGTTCATCCCGATGACGACGAAGAAAAAAGCCCAGCGTCGCCAGTTCTTTATATCGATGATCCAGTAGAACAACGACAGCGCCAGCAGACTCCAGCCGCCCGCCATCAACACGAACGAACTTGTCCACAGGTTTTTGTTCACGGGGAAAACAATATTCCAGAGCCAGGCGAGGGTAATGCAGGCGACTCCCGCCAGCACTAAGCGCTGCAGTTTACGCCCGTCGTTAAGGCCGTTCCGACGGAGTAGGGTTCCGGCAAAAACGCCAAGCAGCCCCGTAGCGATAGCGGGCAGCGTCGACAACAAACCTTCCGGGTCATGAACAACTTTATAAAGCTGACCGGGCATCAGCAGCCGGTCGACGTAGCCCACTAAACTCCCTTCCATAGTTAGGTTTCCCGCCCCAAATTCCGGAACGGGCACGAGCATCAATAGCGCCCAGTAGCCAAGCAGTATTCCCGCAAATACGCCGTACCGTGCCCGTTCGGTACGGACGTAGACGTAAATTAGTTGGGCAAACATACCGGCCAGCCCGATCCGGGCCAGTACACTGGGAAACCGCATCTCGGCGAACGGCTTCATAAACAGCCCGTTGTTATACAAAATGCCCAGCAACACCAGTATCAGACCACGCATGATAATTTTGCGAACCATACTACCCCGGTCGTCGCCCCGGTCGAGCCGACTGCCGAGGGAATACGGTGTCGACACGCCCGCTAAGAACAGGAACAGCGGGAAAATGCAATCATACAGCCGGAAACCGTTCCAATCGACGTGGGTGAACTGATCGGCCATGAAGATGGCCCACCCCCAGCCGGTGGTTCTGGCCAGAACGTGGAAAATCTCTTCTCCGCCAATGATCCAGAACATATCGAATCCCCGCAGCGCATCGAGGGAAAGCAGCCGCCGAACGGGCGCGGGTTGGGCAAGAGCGGGTTCCGGAGCGGAAACAGAAGACGGATGCATGAGCGGTTAATTTTAAATATAAAGCTTGCCTTACAGCCTCGTCAGCAGGTCGGCCACAACACGCGGGTAATGTGCATGCTCCAGCGCCTGTACCCGGCGGGCCACATCGTCGGGCGTGTCGGTGGGTAAAACGGGACAGCTTGCCTGAAAGATGATCTGTCCCTCGTCGTACTGTTCGTTCACGAAATGGATGGTGATACCTGATTCGGTTTCGCCAGCGGCAACAACGGCCTCGTGAACAAAGTGACCATACATGCCTTTTCCGCCAAATTTGGGCAGCAGGGCCGGATGAATATTGACAATCCGGCCAGGAAACGCACGGACCAGGTCAGGGGGCATGAGCCACATAAACCCCGCCAGCACAATCAGGTCGATGCGTTGCTGCTGCAAAAACTGCCCGATTCGGTTTGTGTCGTAAAACGTTGTCCGATCAAAGAGCAGGATGGGAACGTGCAACTCAATGTCGGGTTCACGCCGGAGCCGGGCAGTTCGGAACCGGTCGATAACCCCTGCTTTGGGATTGTTGGTCAGGATAAACGACACCTCAACATCGGCATTACCGACGAAGTAGGCCGCGATTTTTTCGGCATTGGAGCCAGAACCGGAGGCAAACAGGACAATTCGTTTCAAAATAGTCGTTAGTCGATAGCCAATAGTCGTCAGTGGTAGGGGTGTCTATTGACCATCGACTGACGACTATCGACTCAAACATACGACTTTTGTCTATTTTTGCGGGTAGTTAATCGAACGAGATGCTGGTAACAAACCAACTCACCTTTGAATACGGGCCAACAAAGCCGTTCACCTTTCCCGACCTGCGCTGCGCTGACCGCGAAGCGCTGCTGATTCTGGGTCAGTCGGGTACGGGTAAAACTACGCTGTTGCATCTGCTGGCGTTGCTGCTCCGGCCCAAAAGCGGTTCGGTAACCATTGGTCAGACCGATCTGACTACCCTCAGCCCGGCTCAAACAGCCGCTTTTCGGGCTAAACACGTTGGCATTATTTACCAAAAACCACACTTTGTCAGTTCGCTGTCGGTCGTTGATAATTTGCTGCTGGCAAATTATTTAGCCAACAAGCCGCAGCAACGGCAACGGGCTGCTGAACTGGCTGGGCAGTTGGGTTTCGGTGATCAGTTGACCAAAAAAACGCATCAGCTTAGTCAGGGCGAACAGCAGCGCGTTAGCATTGCCCGCGCCGTAATGAATCAGCCCGATGTTATTCTGGCCGACGAGCCAACGTCAAACCTCGACGATGAAAACACGGACCGGGTGGTAACGCTGCTGCGTCAGCAATCGGAACGGATTGGCGCCAGCCTGATTGTCGTTACGCACGATCAGCGATTGAAAGACGTATTTCAGAATCGCGTAAATCTGTAATTAGTTGTCACGCTGACAAACGCTGAATGAAAAATCTGTTCTTACTATTTCTGTTGTTGCCGGTTATTTCCTTAGCCCAAAACAGGAAACGAAAAGATTATCTTGTTACTATCAGCACTCAGTATGGGCCGATGCGGCTCCTGTTGTACGATCAGACGCCGAAACACAAAGAAAACTTTATCCGGTTAGTGAATCAAAAGTTCTACGATAGCTTGCTGTTTCACCGTGTTGTTCAGAGTTTTATGATCCAGGGCGGAGACCCCAACTCGCGTAAAGCGTCGGCCGGTGGACCCTTAGGTAATGGCGACGTTGGTTATAAAGTACCGGCGGAGATCGTGCCAGCGCTATTCCATAAAAAAGGAGCGTTGGCAGCGGCCCGCGATAACAATCCCGAAAAAGCGTCGAGTGGTTGCCAGTTCTACGTTGTGCAGGGACGCGTTTGGCCGGACGATGAACTACAGAAGCAAATTGATCGGGGAAAGACCCGTGCGCCGGGCCGTGTTTTTACCGATGAGCAGAAACAAACGTACAAAACCCTCGGCGGTAGCCCGCACTTAGACGGAAGCTACACCGTTTTTGGCGAAGTCGTCGATGGTCTGGCTATTGTGGACAGCATCGCTAAACAGCCCCGCGACCCACAGGACCGCCCTAAACAGGATGTCCGCATGACAATGACCGGCGAATGGCTTCGGAAAAAGAAAATTACGAAACAGTATAAATTTCGGTATCTGTAAAGACCGCACCGGCGGACCGGCAACATCTTGCGTCTTAGCCTGCGTCAGCCAAAATCATATGAAGAAAATCTTAATTACCGGGGCTAATGGGTTGCTGGGTCAAAAGTTAGTTGGATTGCTGACTCAGCAGTCCGGTGTTCACCTCATCGCGACAGCGCGGGGCAACAACCGCCTGCCCCATACCGATGGATACACATACCGCCCTATGGACATCACGAACCGGCAGCAGGTGCAGGATGTGATTGGCGAAACGCGCCCGGACGTAATTATCCACACCGCAGCCATGACCGATGTAGATAAGTGCGAAGTTCAGAAGGACGATTGCTGGGCGCAGAACGTGCAGGCCGTGGAGTCGCTGGTCGACGCGTGTCGGTCGGTGGGGGCGTTCCTGTTGCACGTGTCGACCGACTTTATTTTCGACGGCACAGCCGGACCGTACGATGAAACGGCTGAGGGAAATCCCATCAGTTTCTACGGCTGGAGCAAGTACGCAGCGGAGAAAGTGGTTATGTACTCAGGCATCGAGTGGGCCATTGCCCGGACGGTGCTCGTTTATGGCATTGCCCACGATATGAGCCGCAGCAACATCATTTTGTGGGTGAAAAAATCGCTCGAAGACGGGAAGACTATCAAAGTCGTGACCGACCAATGGCGCAGCCCAACGCTGGCCGAAGATCTGGCTATGGGTTGCCACCTGATTGCTGACCAGAAGGCTGGGGGTATTTTCAATATTTCAGGTAAAGAAGTGTTGACCCCTTACGACATGGCGATTAAAACGGCCGATTATTTTGGCTTGAACAAGTCGCTGATTTTGCAAGCCGACGCGTCGACGTTTACGCAGGTGGCCCGCCGTCCCCCACGCACGGGGTTCGTGCTCGATAAAGCCCGGACGGTTCTGGGCTACGACCCCCACACGTTCGACGAGGGTATTGCTGTACTGGCCAGCCAACTGAGGCAACCCGCGTGACACTGCACCTGACCGTGAAATCCGGTAGCATTACTACACCATGTTTACCGGCTCTTCGGTTTTCAGCGCGGGTTCTTTGCGCGGAATGTAATGCCGGAAGAAACTACTGATTTTCATCTGCAACACGCCGAACACCGCTTCCTTAAATATCTTCGATGACATTTTGGATACGCCCCGCGTACGGTCGGTGAAAATAATTGGCACTTCGGTGATGCGGTAGCCGTATTTCCAGCAGGTAAACTTCATTTCGATCTGGAAGGCATACCCCACGAATTTGATTGGATTGTGCAGGATAACTTCGAGCACATCGGCCCGGTAGCAGACGAATCCTGCGGTGGGGTCCATGATGGACATGCCAGTGACGAAGCGGACGTAAACACCGGCGAAATACGACATCAATACCCGGCCCATTGGCCAGTTTACCACATTCACACCCTTAATATAACGCGATCCTACGGCTACGTCAGCTTGGTTGGATATGCAGGCGTTGTATAACTTAATGAGGTCTTCCGGATTGTGGGAAAAGTCGGCGTCCATCTCGAACAGGTACTGGTAGCCTCGCGAAAGTGCCCATTTAAAGCCGTCGATGTAGGCCGTTCCCAACCCTAATTTACCCCGCCGTTCCAGCAGATGAAGGCGTCGGGACTGATCCCCGGAAGAACCACTACTGGGAAATTCATCCTGTAAATCGCGAACACGCCGGGCCGTTCCGTCGGGTGAGCCGTCGTCTACAATGAGCACGTCGAACGGCTCGGGTAAACTGAACACCTTACGGATGATGGCTTCGATGTTCTCGATTTCATTGTATGTCGGAATAACGACCAAACGCTCTTTCACGGCTTGTCGGATTAGTTAGTAGAGGGGCTATAAAAAGAACACAAAAAGATAGTCTTCTTGTGCAGAAAGTGCATTAAAATTTCTTAATTAGTTGGTTCGACGACAGTTTTACGGCCAGATCACGGGCTTTGCCAAGGCAGTCTGATAACGACAGGCCTCCGTACCAGTTGGCACAAACGAACAGATTATCGGCTTCAACAGCCTGCACGGATCGCTTAACCGCCACAATCTGTTCATTGTACTGCGGAATAGCCCGTTCCCACCGGTAAATACGGCGGAATGTCGGCTCCATCGCGCTAATGCCAAAAGCGCTGGCCAATTCCTGATGTACCTTACGGAACACAACATGGTCGGGCAGGCGGGCATTGTTGGCCGACCCGGCCCCACCAACGAACGTTGTAAACAGCACTTCATCGGCGGGGCAGCGGCCATCGAAAATTGAACTGCTCCAGATATGACCGGCCGCAAAACGCCCTTCCTTCTCAGGATTCAACCCACCAAAGCCGTTGAGCGGATGCCGGACGTCGGCCCGCTTGTAGGCCGAATGTACGGCTGTCATAGGAGGGTACTCGACCCGGCGGAGTGCTTCGGCAAGATCGGAATAATGATCGTTCAGATTAGTGTGACTCAGTAATCGGGCGGCCGCATCGGTTCCGACGGCCAGTACGAGCCGGTCGACGGTTTGGGTGCCCGTTGCGCTATCGACTTGCCAGCCATCGCCAACCTGCCCAATGCGTTCGACCGGATCGTTCAGCGATAACTGCGTTAACTGAACCGCAATTGCGTTGGGCAGCGTTTGCATGCCCTCCCGAAAGCTGAACGACTGCCGCCGTCCGGTCGTCGACTGGTTCTTGATTAGTCCCCGCAGCACAGAGCCGTAGTCGCGTTCGTAGGTTAACAAAATGGGAAACGTTTCGGAAACCAATAGCCGTTCGGGATTACCGGCGTAGATGCCCGCTACGAACGGCGTCAAGGCGTAATCAACGATTTCGTCGGAAAACCGACGCCGAAAAAACTGCGCCAAAGTCTCTCCTTCGGGCGAAGTGGTTTTGTTGGTGCGCTCGCAGAGGATGGCCCATTTGGTTTTCCAACTGAAGAAGGACGGTTCGCCGATGCGACCAAATAACAGCGACAGTGGGCCGGACGGTAGTTGGCGATATTGACCATCCCGAAAGATATAGCGGGCTTTGCTGACCGGCTTGCTGAACGCCAGTTCGGGAGTCAGCCCAAGTTCATCGAGCCAGCGCAACAGGTCGGCGTCGCCCAGGAGTGAGTTTGGCCCCAACTCGCGCAGGTAGGTCTGGTTGCCATCGGGACTTGTGTCGTGCCGGGACCGGATATACCCACCCGGCTCGGCCGATGCTTCCCAGAGATAGTAGTCGATGCCGCGCCGTTGAAGTTCATAAGCCAGCGTTAGTCCCGAAATACCGGCGCCAATGATGCCAATTTTCATGAGCGAACGGGTTTTTTAGTATGGAGTTGCTTTTGCTGTTGCTCGGTTTTCTTCCTTAAATTTTCGGTGATCTGCTTATAAATCGTTTCCATCTGGCGCGGGTGCGACGAATAGTAAACATAACTTTTGTTGTAGGCACTGGTGTCGACCTGAAATTTCCGGAAAATCTGCTTTTCCAGCCGTTTGTAAGCGACGTTAGACGAATCGGCGGACCCTAATCCGAGTCGGCTCACGCGGCTCTCGGCCAAATGAATCTCGGTCAGTATCGTGGCCATCCGCGCTTCGGGCATCAGGTTGTCGGGCTGTTGATCTTCCGGCGCGGTGCAGCCTGCAAATAGCCACAAACTAACCAGCAGGGCGGGCAGGCAATGGAGGAATGGGGTTCGGTGCATACGGTTAAAATGGTAGCTTTGTAAGCTAATTCCATTAGTCAACGTTCGAGGTTGCTTCTTAAAAAAGTATAACGCCCGTTTGGTATGGACGAGTTCTTAGCCCGCCTTCGCAATTTCGACATTCGCATCCGAAAAGCCGTCAACTCACAGATGCGCGGTAGCTTTCGGTCAATATTTAAGGGAACGGGTCTTGAATTCAGTGACTTACGAACCTACCAGTACGGCGACGACGTTCGGGCTATTGACTGGAACGTGTCCTCCAAGGGGCATGGCACTTTCGTGAAGGTGTTCCGGGAAGAGAAAGATCAAACCGTTTTTTTTGTGGTCGACGTCAGCGCATCGCAGCGGGTTGGACCGCGCCACCGCGACAAGTTAGACGCCACCAAAGAGATTTGCGGAGTTCTGGCAATGTCGGCCATCCGCGAAGCCAGCCACGTTGGCCTGTACTGTTTCTCTGACCAGAAAGAGCGGTACATAAAACCGGCAAATGGGCTTAAAACGGGCTATCAACTCATTCTAAGTTTGTTTAAACTACAGCCTCAGTCGGGCCGAACGAACATTGCCGATGCGCTGCTGTTTACGCTCAACTGCCTCAAACGCCGGAGCGTGGTTATCCTGTTGTCGGATTTTATCGACCAGCGGTACGAACATAATTTGAAAGCACTGGCTAAAAAGCACGATCTGGTCGTTGTTCACCTCTATGACCAGCGCGAGGTCAACCTGCCCCGTTTGGGAATCATTCCGGTTCATGATACCGAAAGCGGGCAGACGGTTTGGGTCAACACATCGTCGACCGCGTTTCGGAACGGGCTGCGCGACACGTTTCGGCAAAATCAGGTTCGGTTGGAGCAGCTTTGTCGGCAGTTCAATGCCAACTACCTCGCCCTTGATTCACAGGAGGATTTTGTGCCTAAACTAATAGACTTGTTCCGGGTAAGGCGATGAACATGAAACGACCCGCCGGGGGACTTCTGCTGGTATTGAGCCTGTCATCGCTCCGGGCGCAGCCGCCCGCACAGCCCATGCTGGTGGGCCGTTTTCTGACGGATAGCATTGACATTGGCCGCCCGTTCCAGTATGCGTTAACGTACCGGCATCCGCCTGCGACCGACTTGCTTTTCCCCGACACGGCGAGTCAGTTCGCCCCTTATCGGGTAGAAAAAGTGGCCTTGTTTACGACCCGCACAACCGGCATTGGCTTCGATGCGGTTAGTGTTGATAGTGCCGTTTACACGCTGCTGTCGTTCGAGACTGATTCAGTTCAGTTACTGCGGGTGCCCATTCGGTTAATTAACGCGGCAGACTGCACGGCTCTGTTCACCCAAACCGACACGGTATTTTTACGGGCGCAGGTAGCGCCTGCGCCCGCTGGCTTAACAAATAATGCGTCGCTCACGCTGGCTACCGAAACCACCTTGGCACCCTTGCAGCAGCAGTTCAATTATCCCGTGCTTGGGCTATTCGTGGCTGGCTTAGCGTTGGTAGCGGGCCTTTTATACGGGTTGTTCGGCCGCATTATCCAGCGTCAGTGGCGCTTGTATCAACTCAATCGACGGCATCGCCAATTTCTGCGCGAGTTCAACCGGTTCAGCCGGAGCATCAACGCCGATAGTGCCGCTGATACGGCTAATCAGGCCGTTATTAGCTGGAAAACGTATTTGGAGACGATTGAGCAGCGGCCTTACTCGTCGCTGACAACCTCCGAAATTGCCGAACGGGTGGACGACAAACGCGTAACGACTGCCCTTCGCGAAGCGGACCGAATGATTTATGGCGGGGCTTTCTCGGCTCAATCGGCCGCATCACTGCGGGTGCTCAGCGACGTAGCCACGCAGCGGTATCGCCACCGGCGGGCAAACCTGGAGACTGGTTTGCCGTGGTTAGGCCGCTCTGCGGTCGTCGGGCCGCTCCACCGTGGGCGGTCGTCTGGAAGTGATACAGAAGCAAATCCGGGGCAATCGAGTGATAAGCCCACGGAGCGCGACGCCCAGCCTGAACCGGCTAAACCGTTCCCATTTTCGTAACGCTATGGCTCCTTGGTATTCGCTACAGTGGTTCAGACCGGCGCAGTGGGCGCAGTTCGAAACGGCAAACCCGCTGGCGCTGGCGTTGATTCCCGTTGTTTTGCTGTTGTTTGTTGTGCGGTACTACCTGCACCGTCGTGCTCAGCAGCGGCTGAACATATCGCTGGGGTCGATGCGTCCCATGATGGATGAAAACACCCGCATGGCACCGTTTCGCAACCTACTCAATGGGTTGCGGTATGTGTTGCCGATTAGTGTTTTTGCCGGTATCAGCCTGGTATTGGTGGCGCTGGCCCGGCCCCAAATCATCCGCGAACAGCGCGAGGAGCAATCTAACGGCATCGACATCATGCTGGCTATGGACGTTTCGGAGTCGATGACCGAGTCGGACATGCCACCCACGCGCTTGGTTGCCGCCCGGCGACTGGCGCAGACGTTTGTCAGCGGTCGTAAAAACGACCGCATTGGTTTGGTCATCTTTGCGGGAGAAGCCTTCTCACTCTGCCCGCTCACCACCGATTACGCCTTAGTGAACCAGTACCTCGGCGACCTCAACGATCAAATGATTCGTACGTCCGGCACGGCCATTGGCGATGCCCTGGCCCGGTGTATCAACCGGATGCGCGATGCACCTAGTTCACCCGCCGATACGACAGAGCAGGCTACCGAATCAGTTGATCGGGAGCGTAGCAAAATCATCATTCTACTAAGCGATGGCGACAACACGGCGGGTAATTTAGACCCGGTCACGGCCGCCCGCTTAGCCAACGCGTTCAACATCCGGCTTTATACTATTGCCGTAGGCCGGGTTGCCCGCTCCGAAACGATGGCGTCGACGCTGGACGAAGGCGTTTTGAAAACGATTGCAACCATTGGGAACGGCAGCTTTTTTCGGGCTACGGACACGCGTCGGCTGCGGGCCGTGTTCGCTCAGATCAACCGCTTGGAGAAAGCGCCCGTCCGGATTCGGGTGTATGAGGATGTGCAGGACTATTACCGGATCTATCTATACTGGGGCATTGCGTTCCTGCTGTTTGCTCTAATGCTGAAGAACACAATTTTTGGAAACGTGCTGGAAGATTAATATAGCACCGAAGCTCCGGCTTCGGCTGTTAACTAAACGTGCTCTCACGACCGAAGCCGGAGCGGGGCCGCCCGTCCGATTCGGCACTACGCAATGCTGAAATCACACTACAATGCCAATGTCATTGAAGCGGGCTTAGACGAGGTCGGGCGGGGCTGTCTGGCCGGTCCGGTGGTGGCGGCAGCGGTTATCCTACCCCGCAATTATACCCATCCCATCCTGAACGATTCCAAACAACTGAGTGCGAAACAGCGTGAACGGGTCAAAATTGACATCGAACGCGACGCGCTGGCCTGGGCTATCACCGAAGTGTCGCCCGAGGATATTGACCGGATTAATATTTTGCAGGCGAGTTTTCTGGCTATGCACTGGGCGGTGGATGCACTGGCAATACTGCCTGACGTGGCCCGGCCTAACGCACTCCAACCTGAGCATTTGCTGGTCGACGGAAACCGGTTCGTGCCCTACCCCCTGATTCCGCACACTTGCATTACCAAAGGCGACGCGCAGTATTTGTCCATTGCGGCTGCGTCGGTGCTGGCCAAAGTGTATCGCGACGCACTGATGGAGCGGTTGGGGCGCGAGTTTCCGGCTTATGGCTGGGCACAGAACGTGGGCTACCCCACGCCCGCCCATCGGGTCGCTATCCGGCAGTTTGGCCCCACCAAGTACCACCGGATGAGTTTCAGGCTGGTATGATACGGCTCACTTCAACCAGAAGTTGTCTTCTTGCGCTACATCGGCGGAGAAGACCATGGCGTTGACGATCTGACCGTCCTTTACCGTATACACGTCAATATTGTCGACGTTCAGGACACCACCATTCGGCTGAACCGCTTGCCAATGCACTAAGCAGGCTACTTGGTTGCCGTTGACGGATAGCGTTTTCACGGCGCTAAGCGTCAACGTTTTAGCAGCTACTTCCTGCATGCCCCCCGCCATTTGAAACACTTCCTCCCTTGAGCGTTTTTGCCCGGCAAATCTGTTGTTGCCTGGCTGGCTCCACGTTACATTCGGATGTAGCAGCGCTGTCATTTTTTCGCCATCGTGCTGTTGTACCGCCGTTAAAAAATCACTGACCACCTGCTTTGCCTGTTCCATGTTCCCTGCGTTTTTTGATTGATTAATTGATGCCTGACGGTTCGATTCTGCAAATCGCCCATCGATTTGTTGAGCGTTAGCCAAGGTGCTCAGCGCCACGCTTAAACTGATTACGATTGTTTTCATGCCGTTTTTTTTTGACAAAGGTATTGGGGCCATCCTGGGTGAGATTTACCCGTAGCCGCCAACTGATTACCACTTTACGACAGGCTGGAAGATGCCTTTCTTAATTTCAGTAGTTTTACTTCATGCAGAATTATCAAAGACTACTGGCTTTAAGCTTGCTGGGCTATGCGGTGCAGAAAAACCTTTCTGCCGAGTGGTTATGTCAGTTGGCAGGCGTTAATTTTGACGGCTTAAAGGACGGAGCGCAGCCAACGTTGACCACTAAGCAAGCGACTGATTTATGGCTCAACGCCACGCAGGTAAGCGGGGACGTTCACTTCGGACTTCACTTTGGTGAGTCACTGCAATTGACCGCACTGGGTGTTGTGGGCGGAGTGATTCAAAGCAGCCAAACCATTGGCGAAGCACTAACACAGGCGGCTGCTTTTACACACCTGATTACCGACGTCATTGATGTAGACGTGAAGCGGATGGGTCAAACGTTTACCATTCAACTCATTCCAAACCAAAGCCGACAGCAAGAATCTCCACTGGTGTTTCGACAGATGGTGGACTTTTTCATGGCGTTCATAATTCATGAGGTTGACGGCCTGGTGCTGGCAAAGATTCAGCCCAACGCGGTTAGGCTACCCTATGTGAATGCTGACTGGCCTGAGTATGAGCGGGTACTTCGTTGCCGCTCAATCCAACAATTCGACTACTATAGGCTGACGTTCGATGGCCGCTATTGGGATGAGCCGATTCTGACGGCTAACTATGAGTTGCAGGGGGTATTGCTGCAGAAAGTGAGTGCCCGGAAGCAGGATTTTGGAACTGGGCAGAACGTGGGCGACCGTATTGGCAGCTACCTGCTGGCCAACGCTAATCTCGGCATTCCGTCGTTAGAAGCCATTGCCGCTAACTTCAATACCAGCCCGCGTAGTCTGCAACGTAAACTTCAGGAAGAAGGGCTAACCTACCAGCAGGTGGCCGACTCGATTCGGAAGTCGTTAGCTATCGATTTTCTTGAATCAGGCCGGCACCCAATCAAAGAGGTTTCGTACATTCTGGGCTACAATGAATTAAGTGCATTTAGCCGGGCGTTTAAACGCTGGACGGGCACCACGCCGGGCAGCTATCAAATTAATAAGCAGGTTCATTTAACCAGAAAAGCCTGACGTTGCGCAACGTCAGGCTTTCAATCCGGCTTTTCCGGCAAACGGTTAATTCACCAACTCTTTCTGCCCAGCTCGTTCGCGTAGTTTCTCCGTCGGGCGGAAGCGCTCACCGTATTGATCGGCTAAGCGGTCGAGGGTGCTTACAAACTGAGCAATACCCACAAAATCTACGAACGAGAGCGCTCCGCCCGTGTAGGCCGGAAAGCCCCACGCCAGAATGGAGCCGAGGTCGGCGTCTAATTTTGTCCGCACAACGCTTTCGTCAAAACAACGCACTGCTTCGATAGCTTGTCGATAGAGCAAACGCGTTTTAACTTCGTCGAGCGACGGTTGCTGCTCCGAAACGGGGAACAACTCAGCTAACCCCGGCCACAAATACTTGGGTTCGCCTTCGGGATAGTTATAGAAACCCGCTTTCGCTTTTTTGCCCACGCGACCCAGTTCGTTAAATTTCTTCACCATCTGATACGTTGGCTCGCTTTCGTTCATGACGCCTGCTTTAATTGACTCCGACATTACTTTCAGACTCAGATCCAAAGCGACCTCGTCGTGAACGGCAAGCGGTCCAACCGGCATCCCAGCCATTTTACCCGCATTTTCAATCAAAATTGGGTCAACGCCATCTTTTAGTAATTCCATGCCTTCCGACGTGTACGTACTGAAGCAGCGCGACGTATAAAAGCCGCGCGAATCGTTGACGACAATGGGCGTTTTACGAATCTTGCGGACATAATCCATTGCTACGGCCAGCGCGTAATCGGAGGTTTGTTTGCCCACAATGATCTCCACGAGCATCATCTTGTCGACTGGCGAGAAGAAGTGAATGCCAATGAAGTTGGCCGGTTTTACCGACGCTTCCGCTAATCCACTAATGGGGAGCGTCGACGTGTTGGAGCCGAATATGCCAGTCTCCGTCAGCATCGGTTCAGCTTCTTTGGTCACCTGCGCTTTCAACTCCTGCTTCTCAAATACGGCCTCAATAATCAGGTCGCAGCCCTGCATGTCGGCGTAGTCGGCGGTGGGTTTGATTAGGTTCAGAATCCCGTCTACTTTCAGCGGATCGACCTTGCCCCGGTCGACGCCTTTTTTCAGCAGATTCCGCGAGTAGTCTTTGCCTTTTTTGGCCGCTTCGACCGATACGTCTTTCAGCACTACCTGAATACCCGCCTGCACCGATACGTAGGCAATGCCTGCGCCCATCATGCCCGCGCCCAGAATCCCCAGTTTTTTAACGTCGGTTTTAGGCTGGTCTTTCGGACGGCTGGCTCCTTTATTGGCTTCGTTCATGCCCAGAAACATCGTCCCGATCAGGTTCTTAGCCACTTTTGAGGTCGCGACTTTCACGAAATGCCGCGCTTCGATCACCAATGCCCGGTCGATGTTGACCTGCAAGCCTTCGTAGACCGCGCCCATAATTTCGAGCGGGGCGGGGTAGTTGCCTTTAGTCTTGTCCATCAGCATGGCCGTTCCCGCCCCAAATGTTTGCGCACCCACGACGCTCTGAATGGCACCACCCGGTATCTTGAAGTTGTCTTTACCAACAATTTTCCCGGTCTTACGGTCTACTTCGTCCCACGGTTTCACCGGTTTCAGGTTGGCCGCAATCCAGTCACGGGCCTGCTGCATCATGTCAGCCGGGCTGTCGGCAATAGCGTCGATGAGGCCCATGGTCTTTGCTTCCTGGACGCCAAGTTTCTTGCCTTCAACCAGCAGTGGCAGGGCGGCCTGAATGCCAATCATGCGCGGTAACCGTTGCGTACCGCCCCCACCAGGAAGCAATCCAATCGTCACTTCAACCAGACCAATCTGCGTCTTCGGGTTATTCAGTGCCACGCGATAGTGACAGGCTAAGCAAATTTCATAACCCCCACCGAGGGCTGTGCCGTTGATGGCCGCTACGGTTGGTTTACCGCTCGTTTCGATGCTGCGAAGTACGCGGTTCAACTCCGACGTGACTTTTAGCATCTCAGCCGGGTCTTTGTCATTGGCACGCAGAATCATTTTCAGGTCAGCCCCGGCCACGAATTCAGGCTTTTCGGACGAAATGATGATACCGTTTACGCCTTCATCGGTGAAGGCGTGTTGCAAAGCCGCTTCGAACTGTGGGATGGATTCGTCGTTGAGGACGTTCATCGGGGCCGAGGTCATGGCCCACGAAATGACGGCCACGTTGTTATCGACTGTGTAATTTATCATGCTTCAGATATATGATGTAGGATATATGGTATATGAAATGGAATGAACGCTGACTATGTTGCTTTACATCCTATCTCATATATCATACATCAATTAACCCGTTCAAAAATGGTAGCGATGCCCATGCCGCCCCCGATACAGAGCGACGCCAGACCGAATTGCTTGCCGGTGCGTTCGAGTTCGTCAATCAGCGTGGCCGAAATAATGGCTCCCGTGGCACCCAGCGGATGGCCCAGTGCAATAGACCCGCCATTGACGTTTAGCTGACCGTGATCGACGCCAAACTCGTCCATAAACAGCATCGGTACGGCCGCAAAGGCTTCATTTATCTCGAACAGATCAATATCCCCGATGCTCATGCCCGCCCGTTTCAGCACTTTGTGGGTGGCCGGGATAGGCCCCGTCAGCATAATCGTCGGCTCCGAACCTACAATGGCAAACGCTTTGATGCGGGCGCGGGGTTTCAGCCCCGACATTTCGCCGAACGCTTTGCTCCCAACCAACACCGCAGCCGCGCCATCGACAATCTGCGACGAGTTGCCCGCGTGGTGCACGTGGTTGATTTTGTCGAAACCAGCATATTTGAGCAACGCCAGCGCATCTAAGCCCATTTGTCCCATTGCTTCAAAGGCAGGTTTCAGCTTGCCCAAACTTTCAGCCGTCGTGCCGGGTCGAACGCCTTCGTCGCGGTCTAAAACTGTTATACCGATCTCATCTTTGTGGGGTACGAGTGATTTCACGAACCGGTTAGCCGCCTGTGCCTCTACGGCCCGGCGGTACGACTCAGCCGCGAACGAATCCACGTCCGAACGCGTGTAGCCGTACTTGGTAGCAATTAGATCGGCGGAGATACCCTGCGGCACAATGTTATGACGAGCCACGATCTGCGGGTTCATAAACAACGCGCCCCCGTCGGACCCCATTGGCACTCGCGACATACTCTCTACGCCACCGGCTACAATCGCATCGACCTGACCCGACATCACGTAGGCTCCGGCCATGTTGATGGCTTCCAGGCCGGACGAACAAAAGCGGTTCAACTGTACCCCCGCTACCGATTCGTCGTAGCCTGCTTCGAGCGCGGCCGTGCGGGCAATGTCAGCGCCCTGCTCGCCAACGGGCGTTACGCAGCCCATAATTACGTCGTCGACAAGGGACGTGTCGAGTTGGTTGCGGTCGCGGAGTTCGCGTAGAACGTTAGTCAGGAGTTGAATGGGTTGCACGTCGTGCAGGGAACCGTCGCTTTTACCCCGGCCACGGGGCGTTCTGACAGCGTCGTAAATGAAGGCTTCGGCCATAGCGTTTGTCAAAAATTAGTATGCTTGCATACGGTTTTTTCAGTTCGACAAAAGTACAGGCAAAACTTGAATCGGTCAACGGTTTTGTTTTTATCCGATATGTTCTTAGTCAAAAACAAGAAAACCGGCCAACAGAGCGTCGGCCGGTTTTTGCATAAGTGTATTGGTATTTTGCGCACTGACGAGAAACACATCTAACCTAAACACGCAAATACAATTTATCAGACAAAGCCCAACGGCTCAAATTTGCGTCCCAGAATGGCTACGTCATCGGTTTTGAGCCAGTTGCGCAGGAGTGTTGCGTAGATGCTTCGGAAGTCGACGGTGTATTTCAAATCGCCCTCCTCTAAGTTGGTCAGGTTAGGCGCTTCGTTGAATACTCGGTTTGGCATACCGATTGGCAGACCACCCCCAATTAGAAACACATTGTTAGCCGTACCGTGATCGGTGCCGTTGCTGGCGTTTTGCTTCACCCGTCGGCCAAATTCCGAAAACGTCATGAGCAGCACGTCGTTTTGGCGGTTGCTGGCCTTCATATCACCCATGAATGCTTTGACCGCGTCGCCGTACTGTCGCAACAGGCGTTCCTGCTGGCCGGGCTGGTTGATGTGCGTGTCGAAACCCGAAATGGAGACGTAGTAAACGCTGGTGCTCACCCCCGACTGGATCAACTCGGAAACGGTTTTGAGCCGGTTGCCTAATTCAGTGGTGGGATACGTGCCCTTCGTTGTACGGACTGCCCCCGCACTGGACTGCTTCGATTTGTCGTACACATAGTCGGCCGACGAAACCGTTTCAGCCAGTGTTTTGTACAGATAGCCGACGTTATCATGCGGGTCAGATGCGTGAATCTTAGCTAAGTTGCTAATAAGCCCGCTCCGCGTTTGATTGTACAGTTTCCGGGCGTCGAGCATGGCTAAGCCGTTTACTTCGGTGCCTTTCAAGGCTAAGCTAAGCGTGTCATCGACTTCAATTGCCTTGTGGGGTTGACACGTTGCCGCGCCGGTGCAGTTGGCGTCTAAATACCGGCCGAGCCACCCCGTTTGCAGGTACTGATTGGCGTCGCTGGCAGTTTGCCAAATGTCCATCGAGCGGAAGTGCGACCGGTCGGGATTTGGGTAGCCCACGTTGTTGATAATTGTCACTAAGCCGTCGTCGTACAGCGATTTAAGCGATTCGAGCGCCGGGTTGAAGCCAATCTCATCGTTGATAGTCAGTGTCTTCTCGCGGGAAATAGCCAGCGTGGGTCGTTCGCGGTAGTAGATGTCGTTGCGGAACGGCACTACGGTATTTAGCCCGTCGTTGCCACCTGAGAGTTGCACAATCACCAACGTTTTGCCGGAAACGGGTGCGGCTCCCAGCCGATTCAGCTCGAATGCTTTCAGAAAGTGCGGGATCAGCATGGTCCCGGCAGTAGTCAGGGCCGACTGTTTTAAAAAGTCTCTGCGTTTCATAGTGAAAGGGTGAAATAGCGAAAGAGTGGCCGGGGTGATTGCAACACTCTTTCGCTCGTTAGATTAGCACAGTTGATATTCGGGCAATGCCATGATAGCGGCTGTCAAACTACGAATCTGTTCACTGCGGGAACTGCCGGGCTGAACGCGTTTCAGCACCAGTGCCCGTTGCGTCTGGCCCAGTGGCTGTTGCAATAAGTGCGCGGCCAGTTCGTCGGGGAGTTTGTCGGCGCTCACGTGGGCAAACGTCTGCTCAAAAGCCGCCCAGGAAACAGTGGCGCTCAGGAATCGGTTACCCCGGCGGACCAGCCCTTCGGTGTTCACGTCGCCGTCTTCTTTCGGTCTGATGTTTACCTCACCCGCCTGAAGCAGTGCATTGGGCAACTGCATTCGAAACAGCAGACTCGAACTGTCAATCCAGTTGCGGCCACCAGGCCAGCCTGCCACGTTGGGGGGATAAAACAGCACCTGACCCAGCGTTCGCTGAATGAAAATAATTGGTTGTTTCTGCTCAAACGAGATGCTCAGCGTGTGCTGCATCCCGGCCAGCAGTTCCACCGGCGATTTAATACGGGTGCCCACGTATTTCGGCTCGTAGAACCAGTCAGCAGTTAGGATCGTCTCCAGCAGGTCGGCGATATCGTAGCCATTGGTGTAAAACTGTTCGGCCAGCGTGTCGATCCGGGCGTTGGCAGCGGCATCGTCGGGTTGGTCGTCGACCAGAAAGCGGTAGAGTTTGCTCGTTACGAACCGGGCCGTTTGTTTCTTCTCCAACAATAGCCGGATTACGTCTTCGCCCGCAAAGTTGCCCGTTTGTCCGAAAATGGTCTTCGGACCGCCGTCGTGCTGGTTTGACCGGAACAGAAACTTGTTGTCGGCGCTAAATCCCCAGCCGGTGAAAGCGCGGGCGGCATCTTTAATGTCACGTTCGGTGTAGTTGGTACGGCCCAGCGTGAACAGTTCCATCACCTCGCGGGCGAAGTTTTCGTTGGGGGCGTTTTTCCGATTTTGCTGGTTGTTCAGGAACTGAAGCATGGCCGGTTCTTTAGATACCGCCATGAGCAGATCGCCGAATTTGCCCAGTGCGTGCTGACGAATCGTGTTCAGATATTGCTCAACGGCAACCGGATTGCGAACCCGGCAGGCAAAATGACCGTGCCAGAAGAGGGCCATCTTTTCGCGGAGGGCGTTTTTGCCCGAGGCCATCGCTTCAACCCAGCGTACGTTTAAATCCCGAATGCGCTCGGTATCCTGCTTTATCTTCTGCCGGAGCATAAGCCGGTCCATTGTTCCTTCGCGCACCATAGTCTTCAGCATCTTGCGGTCGGCCAACGGCTCCGTTTCCTCCATTGTGAGGGGCGTATAAGTATCGTTGGCACGAATCAGATCATGCACGACCTTTTTGAGAGGTCGGCGGCTCTCGCGCTGAATCACATCGGGCGTAGCACCAAAACCGGCCCGCCAGAACAGGTGTTGAAAAGATTGCTGCTTGTTACGTACGGTCATAAGCGAGGCTGATTTAAAACAGGAGATCTCAACAGAGACACTAAGTTCGTTAGAGGGCGGAACCGGGTTGTGGTTTAATGAGTCGGTTCAAGTATAAAAACAGGTTGATCTGAAACACAACCGCCCCACTCATCAACGACGAGTGGGGCGGTTCAATGGTAGGTAGCTCGGTTTATTTATCCAGCACAACTGTTTCGGCTATTACATACGCACCGACTTCGGTGGTCAGGGTATAAACTGTCTTCACCGAGCGCACGGACGATTCGGCCCGAACGACCCGGTAGGCCACCGGCTTGCCATTCTCGAATCGGTAAAGCAACTCGCCCGTCTGCATGTTGCCCAGTGATTTGCGGCCAGTTGCGGTCAATACGGGGTGATTGGGCGTGGCTTCGAGCAGAACTGGCTGTGCTGGTTTTGCCTGATTGCCAGCCGTGAGTTCATTGGCGGGAGCCAGCCACACGCCCACAAGGGCAAAGCCATTGGATTGGTGCGTGTCTACGTGCGTGACGCGGGTAGGGGCAAAGGTCTTTATCTGCGTATCATAACCCAGTATGAGGTCGCCTACCGCTACGGCGCTGATTGCTTTCGCGGAGCCGTCGGGCAGCGTTACGGGCGCGTCGGGTGCGAAACAGAAATTGAACTCTTCCTTTTTCTTTGTTCCGCCTTCAGCCGTTTTCCCCGAACCGCCTTCCAGCAGTCCGGCCATTTCGCGCGACAGTACAAACGCCAGCGTCGACATTAGACCTGGCTCTTTTTCACCAACGTACTTTAGGTCATCGATGTACGCATCCCAGGCCGCCCGGTCGGCCGACGCGCCGGGAATCACGAACGGTTTTACTTCGTTCGTTTTGCCATTTTGATAGAGAGCCAGTAGACCAAGGTCTTTGGTGTCGGCGGCTGAGAAAATCTTATAGAGATAGATCTTACGCGTGATTCCGTCCGTGTAGTTGAAGACATAGGCGGGTCGTTCTTCGTAGCGATCCAGGATAAATGCGCCCGATTTCAGGTAAGTATCCTTGTCCAGATTCGCAATTTTAATGGCTTTGATCGCTTTGAGCTGGTCGAGTGTCATGCCAACAGCCGTTGCCGTTTGCGCCCAAACGCGCTGACTGAGGAGTTGAGTAGTTGTGGCGCAGGCCAGAAACAGCAGAAACGAGAGTAGGTTGTTTTTCATGGTTGTATTGGCTAAACCTGCAAGTTTTTAGACCGGGGGCGTAGCCCTTACAGGTTTGGTCTATGGATAAATTACTTTTTTGTGGATTCCCCAACCCGGCCATGAATCGCTTCGACGGTTCGGCGGGCTGAAGTAAAGGCTCCGGCCATCCAGGCGGTCAGGTAGGTCGTGTGTTCCCCCGCAAAGTAGATGTTACCATCGGGTTCCAGCAGGGCGGGGTAGTATTTTTTACGGGTGTTGTCGTCATACGTCGCCCAGCCGCCCCCGCTGTAGGGAATGCGGTGCCAGGCCAGCGAAAACGAATTCTCGAACTCAGCGGGATACTGCGGGTGAATTTTCTCGCCCTGCGTGAGCGCCAGTTTTTCGCGCTCGGCAACGGACAGCGTGCCCACCGCTTCGGCCCGGCCGTAGAAATTGTAGTAGCCGATCAGCACCCCTTTCTTACTCTGAAACCCGAACGACGGATACCAAATCTGGTTAATGTCCATGTTGGTGCGCGAGATGCCCCCGTAAATCCAGTCGTCCTCCTCCCAGAACCGACGTTTGAATTGCAGTCCGATTTTGCCGGTTTTGATGTACGGCACAAAGTCAGCCGCCCGCTTCACCGTGCCCGACAGGTCCGATTCAAGGTTTTTGATCATCGGTAGGGGCAGCGTACATACGCAGAACTCGGCAGTTAACTCGGTGGGTTTACCGTCCTGCTGATACACCACCCGAACGCCGTTCTCGGTCTTACGCAGTTCCGAAACGGGCGCATTGTAAATGATTTTACCAGCCAGTTTCTTCGCCAGCGCCTTTGGGATCGCGTCCATACCGCCAACGGGCTGCAACAGCGTCGTTTGTTGCTCGTAGATGTAGTCGCCGACGTTGTAGAACACGGGCTGCGTGAACCCCGATCGCAGCAGGTCCGTCAGACCAAAGGGATCGGCCATGCTGCCAGGCGTTGCTCCTGCGCCCGGTTCGGCCTTGGTTTTGTAGCCGCGCCGGTTGGTTCCTTTGTACAGGTGAGCCGTGTTGAGATCGCCTTCGTTCTTTAGAAAGTCAACGAGCTTTTCGATGTCTTCTTTGGCCAACTGCTGATCCAGCGCGTTCTGGTCGAGGGCCTTCGTGAGCAGTTCGGCCGTGTAGCCGCGCATGTCATTGTGATACTCTTTGATGCGCAACCGCCGATTCGCCAATTCACCAGCCCCCCCGTCATTGTACAGGTAAGCCGCTTCGTTGTTGCCGTTGAAGATCTGGAGCGGCACGTCCAGTTCGCGGCAGTATTGCAGCGTCAACTGATGGTGGTGCGGAATCCGGGCTGCCCCACCATTGAAATAGTTGCCTTCCTCAAAACCGCACGTTTGCGGAGTGCCGTCCAGTTCGGTTTCTTTCGTGCCACCCCGGATTGTCCAGACGCGGCCTCCGGCGCGGGAACGGGCTTCCAAAATAGTGCAGTCGTAGCCGAGTTTACCCAGTTCGTAGGCGGTGGCCATCCCGGCCAGTCCAGCTCCCAGAATCACTACTTTGCGAGCCGGACCGTCGCCCTGCCGTCCGTTGGCGGGCAGGTTCAGCGCCGACGCCGGAGCGGCCTGCAACTGCCCCCACGCCAGCAAACTGGCATAACTGGCACTGGTTGCATTTATAAAATCCCGTCGCGTCATCCCACTACCTTCTTGAATCCATCCATGAATATGGCCATCTCGTCCATTGTACCGATGCTAACCCGGCAGTAGGGTTGCCCGTTGAAGTCGCGGGTCTGGATACCAATGCCGCTGGCAAACATCTGATCGCTGAAAGGCTTGGTTTTCATTCGGATCGGGAACAGCATGAAATTAGCACCCGATGGAATCACCTCGTAGCCCATATCGGTCAGGGCTTTGGCCGTGTAGGAGCGGGCTTTGGCGTTTTCGGCGCGGCAATGGTTCTGCCAGTCTTTGTCCTGGTAGCTGGCGATTCCGGCCATGAGGGTGGTAATGCTCACGGCAAATTCACCATTCGTGTACTGCTTTAATGTTTTCAGCATTTCTGGCGAAGCAACGGCATAGCCCAGCCGCAAACCGGCAAAACCGTGGATTTTTGAGAACGTCCGCGCCAAAATCACGTTCAGTCCTTCGGCAACGAGTTTGCCAAGTTTAGGCCGGTCGGCGGGTTCGTAGAAGTCAATGTACGCTTCGTCCAAGAACACCGGAACCTTGGGCGACACCTCCCGGCAAAACGCTTCCAACTCAGCCGCCGGAATAACGGTGCCGGTTGGGTTGTTGGGATTCACGATGTAGACCATCTTCACGTCGGGGGTAAGTTTGGCTTTGATCGCATCTAAGTCGAATTTGTAGTCCTTCGTCATGGGCAGCGCCACGATGTTAGCCCCCTGTTTCTTGGCCCGCTCCAGCAGATCGTCGTAGGTCATGGCGCTGGTGAGGATGGTGCCCCCGCCTTTGGCAAAATGAGTCGCAGCCGCCATCAGAATATCCGACGAGCCGGGCGAGATCATGATGTTGGCGAGTTTAATGCCTTCATCGGCCGCGATCATTTCCTTTAGCTTACCAAATTCCATCCAGGCGTAGCGGTTTCCGCTGTCAGCGGCCTTAATAAGGGCTTCTTTCGCGCTGGGTGCAATGCCGAGTGGATTCTCGTTAGCCAATAACCGCGCCCGCAGTTTGGGCATGGTATCGGGCGGTGTTATCAATGGACTAAATTCATTGATGAAAACCGACTGCCCGTAGTTGACAGCCGGAGCCGCTTTGGCAAAACGAAAGCCTGCGCTAAGACCGGCTGTTAGTAAGCCGCTGGCGCGAATCCAGTCCCGGCGTGAGAGATTTGATGACATGATGACGTATCGTTAGGACTTATCGGAGATAAAAATGGAGTAAATCAAAAACTAACTAGTTCACTGATAGTACGTTGTGAAAGTACTCATTAACGCCATAAAAAAGCGTCTCCGGGCCGAAAACGCCTTTAAATTATTTTGCCTCTTCAATTTTTTGCAAAATAATAACGGTGCATAAACTCAATATGCGTATAAATCATGGTGATTTTGGATTATCGAAAAGTGTACTGATAGTGCAAAAAGAAAGCCACGCTGTTAAAGGCGTGGCTGTTTCATTGATATTGCGATAAGTGTTTATTTGAAATGGCTATACAAACTGCTTTAACATCTACTTTCGATAAACAATCTGTAGTTGACCGGGTGCGGTGGCTGTAGCACTTACAGGAAAAGTAATCGCTTGGTTTGGTGCCGCCAATTCCTCAACACCATCAGTTAATGTGTAAGTGAATGTCTCACTATCACCATCAGTGTACTTAAGTGTTAATGTGGTGCTGGCATAGTCCCAAGTTCCTTTGACATCCGCAACTTGACCATCCTGTCTTATATTATTGATGAACGATTTATCAGTGCGTATATCAATGCGAGATGCGTACGAGCCGAAATCATAATTATAAAGATCTATACCCAACGTATTTAGTCCTGTGTTAGGCGCAACAAAGCCGCTTAACTGGCCACGATTCAATTCCCAGCGACCTACAACAGGTGATACCGGCTCAGGATCACTATCCTTCTTACAGGCGTTCAGACTTGCCAATGAAATGGTTACGCAGAGTATGTACAAAAAACGCTTCATAAACAGCTACATTTTGATTGATTGACTAATAAAACCGAATAAGCGACCACAAAGTACGAATAAAACGAACAGAACCGATTGTTGTTGAAGGGAGGAGCTAAATTCTTCATCAATAAGTCAATTGATACCTAACACTGACTATTCATCAGCGCAAATTCGGGACGGGCAGCACCGGTAAGCTTTCGTTGCCGTCCTCGCTCACCGACTGCACGGCGAAGTAGTAGTTGTCTTTGGAGTAGGACAGGGTCATGCCGAGTTTGGTAGTGAAGAATTTCTTCTGCCAGAAGGGCCAGTTCGTCTCCCGCATCAACACGTAATAGCCTTTCACTTTGCCAGACGTGGGGGCTTTCCAATATAGCGCCGTCGAATTAGTCAGGTTGCGCACGTCGATGGTGACGGCCTGCGGTACCGCCGGGGCTTTGGCGAGGTTGGCTAATGTAGCGAGGTTGACGGCTGTGTTTTTACGCAGGTAATCAAAGTCCATAAACTTGGCGTAGTCACCGTATTCGATGCCGGCCGGCGTCCCGGCGTTTTCCGTCCGTAAATCCTGATGCTGGTGCTCGTAGTTCTCATTCATTTCCGTCAGGCGGACAGCCGCAAATCCCCGCTGCACAAACGGCGTGTGGTCGCCCCCGCGCAGGTAACGGTCATTGCGATAAATGAGCACTACCTCCAGGTTGTCGACGTAGCGCTCGCCGAGTTCCTTCACGTAGCGGGCCAAAGTGCGTGCCCGACCGTCGTTCTCATTGCCGAACTGCCGGATTTGGGCGATGCGGCCGGTGGTGTCTCGGAGTAAATTACCGGGCAGGCCTTCGCTGAAAACCCGGAGCTTCGTGTTGTCACGAATGTTCGTCTCGTTAGAGTAGTTACTGCCCATAATGTCGTTGTTGAGCAGGGCTTCGAGGTTCACTTTCTGCTTCACGTACTGCTCCGACAGGTGCTCAGCCCCCAGCAAACCCTGCTCTTCGCCACTCACGACGGCAAACACAACCGTAGCCGGGAAACTGGCCTGACTCATCACCCGACACAGTTCAATAACGGCAGCCGTCCCCGATCCATCGTCGTTCGCGCCGGGGGCAACGGCCGTACGGTTCATGACGCCCGTAACGCGCGAGTCGATGTGACCCTGCACCAGAAACACGCGGGTATCGGTGGGGTCGGTGCCTTTGAGCGTGGCCAGCACGTTGCCCATCTCGGTTGGAACATCCACGCGCCGACCGTCGGCAGGGAGCGTCCAGGTGTCGATATTGGCCGTGAGCCGTCCGTTTGCCCGTTTCGCGTAGTGATTGAATTTGCCGAGCACCCACCGCCGGGCTGCCCCAATGCCCCGCTTCGGGTCGGTTGTGCTGCTGAGTGTGCTGCGGGTGCCGAAACTAACCAGGCCGTCGACGTGCGCCCGCAGGCTGTCGGCCGAAAGCTGGGCAACGAGATCGGCGATTTGCGGATCGCGGTTAAGGGTCGTTTGAGCGGAAGCCGTAACAAAGGAAAACAGGAGACACGATAAGAGCAGGCCGTAGCGGTTTTTCATAGGTTAGATGATTGAGTGAGCGAAACTACTGAAAAACTACATCAGAATCCCCACGACACACCCGCGCCTACAGCGGCCTGCCCTGTCAGCGGCACCGGCGTAACGGACATACCCACGCGTGGCTGGCGCAGCATCTGATTGTAACGCGACACGGCTTTGTTGACCTGACTGTTGCCAATGATATTAAACGTCAGCGAAGCGGCTAAAGAACTGCCAACCACTGTCCAGTACGCATCGCTGTTTCGGTTTCGGCGGACGAGAATATAGACCAATGGGGCCAGCCCGACCACTCGGCCGAGGGTGGTCATGGTTCGGAACGTTTGGAAATGGTGATTCACCGTCGGGTCGTTCAATTCATAAAACGGCACTTCGAGCGAGTAGGGCGACGACAGTTTCTTGCCGCCGTAGAAGTAAACGCTTCCCAGCGACGACGAGCCAGCCGCCCGCTCAACGGGCATCAGATGCACGGGAATGGGCGCGGTTCGGTAGTAACCCGTATCAGCCCGCTGGCGCTGAGCGTGGGCGAAGAAAGACACCCCTAAACTAACTATAAGCAATAATGCTATTCTCATTGCTTGTTTTCAAATGACTTTAGCCATTCATTTTCTTTGGCTTCCGCGTCAGGATCTTCCTGCGTTTCAGACGCTAAACGAAATTGCTCTTCCCAACCTTCGCGTGCTGAGTCGCTGCTTGCCCTGGGTTTGCCATCCAAACGAACATCCTTGTTGATCCGCTTATCTAATTGATACAATATTCTGTCAGCTTTTGAGAACGGTATGTCCTTGTCTTGACAAAACGCAAGTAGTTGATCAAGGTAGTCAAAATACGTACTTACTTTCCGGCTTTGGGAAGTCGCTGAATAAATATCGTAGATGTCTTTACCATTCACAAGCACACGATATGCTCGACGGTCTATGATCTGAAATACATTTGGATTGCGAAATCTGAGGATTGTTGAAGCCATTGGCAGATCAATTCCCTTCGACTGTTTTGCCAACAGCATCTCAAGAACTGTTTTGCCGTCGCGATGTTCGCCTTGGCGCAACTTGGTAAGTTCGTTCAGAAGAGTAACTATTTCTTGATTTAAGATCGGATACCGATTCACCTTCCATAAAACGATTTCCTGAATCACAGCCTGATCAAAAGCACCGCTTGATGCGTCTAATTTACTTGTTAGCTCAGGCTGATAATGATAATCGGCAAAACATCCTTCTAAATCTTCTTTGCTAAATTCATGGGCCTTTCGTATCATGGCATACTTGGCTCGACTGCTTACGCAAAAAATTACTCTTTGTATTTCGCCCGGACGTGGCCGTCCAGGTTACATCACTTCACCACTTTCAGCGTTCCCTGCATCAGCGAGGAGTGGCCGGGGAAAGTGCAGACGAACTGGTAATCGCCCGGTTCGGTGGGGGCAACAAAGTAGATACTTTCGGCGGTTTCGGGCTGCAGAATGTTCGTGTGATACAGCACGTTTGGCGTGTTGGGTACGTAGTTCATTTTCGGGCCGTTCAGATTCAACCGCAGGGCCAGGTCGCCGACGGGGTTGGCCATGCCGGGCTTCACAATCACGAAGTTGTGTAGCATGTCGTCGTTGTTGTTGAAGACGACTTTCACACGGCTACCGGCTTTTACTTCTACCTTCTCGATATCGAATTTTAGGCCCGGTTTGGTGCCAACGGTGATGACTTGGTCGGGACCGCTGGCCCAATCCGTAGGCTGCTCAATAAGGCGCTTGTTGCTTTTAACGGCTGTTGCAGCCGTTTTACTGACCTTTTTCGCTGCGCCGGGCCGCTCCGGCGTACCAAGGTTTTTAGTCGAAGCCGAAGCCATCATATCAGCGTGATTATGATTAGCTGATGTTGTAACTCGCGCGGCAACGGTTGCCTTTTCGCCGGGTGCAATAGCGTTCAACGTGTAGTAGCCGGTTGGGTGCAACAGCGACAGATTGCCCGATGCCGCCCGGACGCCCTCGGCTTTTACCTCGTGGATGTAGCCTTCGCGCAGCACCGTATCAGCCACGATGCGGGCGCTCAGGCCATCCTGGGCGACAATGACGCCCCGAATGGGAACGATCTTCGCGTCTTCGATGGGGCTGCCGTACGTTTTGTGGTACTTGTAGGTGAAACTATTCAGGCTGTAGCTGGCCGGGTCTTCGGCGGTTTTGCGGTCGACGGGCGTGGTAAATGTCACCTCGAATCCATCGGGTTTGGAGCGGATGGTCTTCATCTCGAATGGCGTTTTACCCGTCCAGACTAACCGCTGAATGCCGTACGGATCTTTACCCGTGGCGGCCCAGCCCCGGCTCGTCATGCCAACGATCAGGGAGCCGTCTTGCCCCCAAACGGTGCGAATAATACCCGACTGGAATCCTTCCCGAAACGGAAAACACGCTCCCTGCCACTCGCCATTAACTTTTTCCAGCGCCACCCGCATAATTTTGCTATGGCCCTGATCGCCCACGAATACCTGTCCGGCAAACGGTCCGAACGCGCCGTTGGTGGTGTCTTCTTTAAAATCGGCCGTTGAAATGCCCATCAGCGTATGCGGAAACCACACGGCCGGTACTTTTAGATTCTTCATCGTTTTGGCCACCTCGTGCATTGGCTTACCCGTGCTGGGAACATCTTCAGGTTTCAGGCTCAGGGGCGACCCAGCTTCGCCCGACCAGCGCAAACCAGCAGGGTTTCCCGCGAAATCACCTTTTTCGAGGTGCGTCATCCGGCCCGATCCGACCCAGTCTCCCTGGTTCTCCGTGTAGAAAATACTACCGTCGCGCAGGACACCAAAACCGGCCGGGGAGCGCAAACCCGTGGCCCAGGGCGTCATTTCGCCGTTTTCGGTCAACTTCAACATCCAGCCGCGCCACTTGGCTAAGCTGGCTCCGTAGCCAATCCAGTCGAGGTTGAGCGTAATAACCATGTCGCCGTCGGGCAGCAGCACGGGGCCGTAGCTGTACTCGTGGTAATTGCCGGACAGCGGCCATTTGTAGAATGATTTGTACTCGTCGGCTACGTCGTCGCCGTCGTTGTCGATGAGCTTGGTCACTTCGCCCCGCTGGGTACAGAGCAGGTAGCCTTTGGGATGCCACATCAGCCCCAGCGGCTCGTGCAGTCCCGACGCGAACTTCTTGAACGTGGGCACACGGCTGCCCCGCATGTACGGATTGCCGATAATCCAGACCTCACCCCGGCGCGTACAAGCCGCCAGCCGCCCGTCGGGCAACGGAGCCAGGCCACCCACTTCGAGTTTAATCTCTTCCGGAATGGGCAGCGTGACAATCCGGTAGTAATCGCCTTCGGTTGCGGGGCGGGATTGCGAATGGGCGAGAGGGCGAAAGAGTGAAAAGGCGACTATAACGCAACTAAGGAGTCGTAATCTGTTCATAATGAGAGGGGTAATTTTGCATTAATCATTTTGCATTAACCATTGTCTATGCAATTCGTAAACCATTCTCCGTAAACCGTTCGGTTTGCAGCAGCGTCACCATACCGTCCTCGCCGACCGCGCCCAGCACTAAGCATTCGCTCATGAACGTAGCAATTTGCTTGGGTGGAAAGTTTACGACCGCCACAACCTGTTTGCCCACCAGTGCATCGGTCTGGTACAAAGCTGTGAGTTGCGCCGACGTACGTTTTGTACCCAACGGACCAAAATCGATAGTCAGTTTATAGGCCGGTTTGCGGGCTTGTGGAAACGGCTCGGCCGCGAGTACAGTGCCGGTGCGAATCTCGACTTTCTCAAAGTCGGACCAGGTGAGAGATTCGGTTGTCATGTCAGAAAATAATTGCGTACGCCACCAACCCGACCCCGTTTTTCATCGGAACGGGCAGCAGCAATTCCTGTTTGCCACTGCTCTGCCGCAGTTTTACGTTGGCTTTCGGATCGAATTGGATGTAATAACTGCGGTCGTTGATGGCGTATAGTCCTTTGCTCACTTCCTCGATTGAAGATCCGGCGGCAACGCGGCAAAAGGGTGTTCCGTCCGGTGAACCCGTTAGCGACAGAGTGCGCACGAGTCCATCGGTTTCCAAACCGTTCTGCCGGGTTCGAATGGCGTCCGTAACGGTCAGCCCGGCCAGTTCATACGTGATGGTTGGTGCGCCCTGCTTATCGACCGTCAACTCTTTGTAGTGCAGGCTGTTCTCACTTATGCTGTCGGGCCAGGGGGTGTTGTCATTGGTCAGTACCAGCAAGGCAGGTTGGGCGGGCAAATAGACCGTAGTACCCAATGGACTGAGCAGTTGAGGTTCCCCGCGCTCGTGCCACATCTCGGTAACGTTGGCAAAATTACCTTTCCAGGCTTGCAGCAGCGCCATTTGGTTCAGGTCGAGCGTGTAGTGATACCCGCCCGGCGAACCAACCGATAGACTGTGCGTACGTTTCGTTTTCTCACCCGGCATCTGCACGAACGAGCGGATGAGCTGGGATTTCGTTTCCGGCGTCACACTGATGACACCCACCGGATCGGGTTCGGGCAGCGACGCCAGCGTGTGGAGTGGCTGCGGACGCGTACCGGCCTGCGAGACGTAAAGCCCTAACCCTGGCCGCGCCCACGAACGTGTAAAAAATACCTGAATTTCATGCGGCCCGGCGGTGAGGGCTGCCGGGCGGGTTTCTGGCTGACTGAGATCGTGGTACGTAGCCGGAATGATCTCTTTTCCATCAATCCAGAGACCCGCAATGCCACCCTGGTGAAGATCAAACTGATAATCACCCGCTTGCAGGGCGTTCAGTTTGCCCGTGAACAGGATTGAGTACCGGCGTGGCTGGCCATACGCCACTTCATAATTGACCATCGCCGTCGTATCCTGTTTCAATACGGTTTTACCCGCCAATTCATCACGTTTACTGGTTTCACCTTCGTAAATCGTGTAGCTAAGTGGGCCGCTCCATTGGGCTACATTACGGGCCGATAACACTCGGTACCCCACATTCCGAACCGCTACGGTACCGCTCGGGGCCATCAGCGCCACCGGACCCGATGCCTTGCCGGTCAGTAGCTGCCCCTCGCGCACCATTACACCGTTCAACGTCAGTTTCTCAAGCATTGCCGGGCTATTGCCCCTGCCGGTTCTATACCACAATTCCAGCGTTTGCCACAAACCAGGCGCTTTCAGCAGCCGGGCCAGGTCGCGGTCTTGCCTGAACGACAATGTTTGACCGGTAGGCAGGGATACTGACGCGTCGGTTCCCGTTGTCATGAGCAGATCGAAACGCATCCGAAAATCGTCGGTGGGAGTAGTCAGCGTCAGCGGGTCACGCCCACCAACCAGCACCCCACTGCCCGTTACGCGGTCTGTCGGCACAATTTTCAGTGATCCGTCAGGTTTGGTGGCAATTGCTCCAGCGAGTTGCCAACTGGCGGGCCGGTTTAGCTGTGACAACGACAATGCAGGCAAGTCGGATTGCGCGAAGAGTGGAGCCGACAGCAGTCCGCTGAGAGCCAGAATCAGTACGGGGTGGCTTCGTGAGAAAGTAGATAAAGTCATACCAGGAGCAAAGCGGGAATACGTATACTTGTACTGCTTAAAGTCGGGAAACCTGCTTATTTCCTGCTTCCCGATAAAAACTTTCGCCCGTAACGAATCGTTAATTCAGCGTCAACCTTGTACACAAATTAATAATCTATGAAAACATCATTTCTGCTGACTATGACCGCTGCTCTGCTCACCGTAAGCCTGGTCTTAGCCAATAAGGATACGCCAAAGAGACCGGCTAAACGGCCTGTCACCCAGTCTACACCTGTTGTTATTGCGCCGGACCCGGACAACGGCGGCCTTAAATTGGTCAGTGGCTTTCAGGCGCTGGTTTTCGCCGATAACCTTGGCAAAGCCCGTCATGCGGCTATTGACCCTACCACGGGAACATTATTTGTAAAACTTGACCGGCTCAAAGACGGTAAAGGCATTGTGCAACTGAATGACACTGACGGCGACGGTCGCGCCGACCAAACCACCACGTTCGGAGCGTATCCCGGTACGGGTGCAGGTGTCTATAATGGCTATCTGTACGCATCGGCCGATACAGCCGTTTTTCGCTATAAACTCACCAACGGCAAGGTAACGGAGACGACTCAGCCCGAAACCATCGTAACGGGACTGACGCTGCAACGCCAGCACGCCAGTAAATCATTCGCCGTCTCGCCCGACGGCAAGCTGTACGTCAACTTCGGTGCGCCGTCTAATGCCTGTCAGGAAAAGGACCGGACGCAAGGCTCGAAAGGGCAGGACCCTTGCCCAATTCTGGAGAATTACGGCGGCATCTGGGTGTTCGACGCCAACAAACCAAATCAGAAACAGTCGGAGGGCAAACGCTACGCTACCGGCATCCGCAACGCGGTGGCCCTCGACTGGAATACGGCTAACAACACGCTATACGCCCTGCAACACGGCCGCGACATGCTGGCCACGCTATACCCCGGCATGTACACCAATGAGCAAAGCGCTGAGCTGCCTAATGAGGAGTTTCTGATGGTGAAGGAAGGCGCTAATTTTGGCTGGCCTTACTGCTACAACGACGATAGTCAGGGCAAGAAAGTGCTCGCTCCAGAATACGGGGGTGATGGCAAAAAACAAGATCGTTGCGCTGGGATGGAGAAACCAATTATGGCCTTTCCCGCGCACTGGGCACCCAACGACCTGCTTTTTTACACGGGAAATGCCTTTCCCGCCCGATACAAAAATGGCGCGTTTGTGTGTTTCCACGGCTCCTGGAACCGTGCCCCACTGAAGCAGGGTGGCTATTTTGTGGCGTTTATTCCGTTCGGGAAAGACGGTCGGCCGTCGGGCAAGTACGAGGTGTTCGCCGAGAATTTCGCGGGTGTGGCCGAAGAAGCTAAACCGGGTGAAACCGCCAACGCGGGCAAACCCGACCTCGTTAGCCCCGGCGATGCCAAAGCCCGTCCAGTGGGGTTAGCACAAGGACCCGATGGCTCACTTTACATCACCGATTCAGTGAAAGGTAAGGTTTGGCGGGTGATGTACGCAAAGAAGTAAAATTGCGGGTAACAGAATCGTATCGACAGGCAATCGCCCGGAAGAAACAGTTCTTCCGGGCGATTTTTATGCGTAGTCGCTATGAGCTAATGCGCACAACGTTTATTTGGCAGATCGAATCTCAATGGCTTTCACTTCCCGCACCCAGCGGGCGGGCTTTTTCTCGCCGGGCACAACGATCCGGTAAGGTCCTACTCCGGTGGGCAGCGTCGTGCCGTCGACGCTGTCGGCCAGCAGAATAGTGCGTGTGGCAAAGTCAGGATCAATTTCAGGCAGCGCAAACAGCACTTCGTACCCGTCAATGGCCCTCACGACTATGTACTTTGTGAGGTTTTTACCCCGTAACTCCCCGCCCAGCGTGGCCCCCGCCTGCCTGAGTAAGTCAAATAAAGACACTCCAGAATAGCGGTGTTCTTTCCCATCGCGGTCGGTGGCTGTCACGTCGGTGTGTGGCATGGCCTTCAGATCGGCGGCCTGGAGCGTCAGCGGTTTGGTTACTTCGCCCGAAATGGTCAGCACCGTTTGCCCAAAGCTGGTAAAGGTCAATACGCTGAACGTAATCATCAACGCCATATACGTCCGGTTAACCGAACTGAGGAGCGAGTTGAAGTAGGTCGGGATCGGGTTCATCACAGATTGGTGAGAATGAGTTCCAGTATGGCGTTATTTCTGACGAAAGATAGCGGCCGATATAGTTCTTCGGAAATAACGGTTACTAAAATCTAAAATAGTTAGCGACGGGTGTCAATCAGATTGGCAGGTTGGCTAATTCATCGGTCAGAAACTGCTGAAACCGTTCGTGCAGGGCGCGGTAGTGTGCGAGGTGTTTTTCGCCCTCGGCGGTTACGATAGCACCCCCGCCTTTTTCGCCCCCGGTTTGAGTAACCACCAACGGCGCGTCGGCTAAGGTGTTCATCGAGTGGACTAACTCCCAGGCCCGCTTGTACGACATCCGCATGGCTTTGGCCGCCTGATTGATGGAGCCGGTGTGCTGAATATGCTGTAGCAATTCCATCCGACCAACGCCCATAAACCGCTCTGTAACGTTCTCAGGAGTTGTTTCGAGCCAGATGCGTCCATTGATGCGGAGGTTATTCATGCCGTAAGTGAATATTGGGTTAGCTGTTCATAATTAATTTTACGGCACTAAACTTAATTATAGACTTCCATAGTGAAGTTTAGTGCCGTAAAGTTAATTATGGAATCCTATAGTTAACCCTCCCGCGTCACTCCGTCAATTTCCAGAATCAGGTCCGCGCCATACAGTCCGGCCGGGGTTTGGTAACCGGCCTTCCAGTCGCCGTTGAGCACTTTTTTAGTGATGGTCAAGGCCGTTAGCGCGGTGAGCGTGTAGCCTTCGGGGCCGTGCAGCCGGGCTTCCAACATTTGGCCCTGTGCGTTCCAAACCTTACCCCAGACTTGGGTACGAGCGCGTTGGCGCGTGGCTTCGTCGGGGCCGGTGACGCGTTTGGCAATCTGTTTTTGCAGAAACGACTGCACGGCCCGGTTGCGCAGCAGCCCGCCGAGGTAATTTCCCAGTTTGGCCAGCCGGATCTGCCCCGCCGATGAGCCGACGAACGTTTCGATGTTGGGGATGCCGGTGGTGTGGTAAGCCGTTGAGATGTCACCCCACGGGATGCTCATGCAGGGTCGCACCAGGCCGTTTCCAAAGTTGACACTCACTATCTTGTGCGCATTTGGTACAGTTTCAATTTGCCCGTTTCGCCGGACTTTACCGCCCCCGCCTGCCCCTTCAAGCGCGGTTTGCGCCGTGCCTTGCGACAGGTTGCTCCCTTCGGTGAAGAACGCCAATTGCAGGTGGGTGGCATCGGGAAGCCGGTCGTGGAGGTAACGGGCCATGCAGTCGGTCGGCACAACGTCGAAACCCACGCCCGACATAAACATGACGTTTTGCCGAATGGCTTCGGAATGCAGCGTCATGCCGTGCTCAAACACCGCAATTTCGCCGGTGATATCGAGGTAGTGCGTTCCCGTCCGCAGGCAGGCTTGTTGCATGGGCGCGGCCGTTTGCGAAAAAGGCCCGGCGCAGTGCAGCACCACCGGAATGTCCAGCAGGAGCGCGTCGAGCGCGGAGGAATCATTCAGATCGGCCACGCGGTAGGTTAGGGCGTGTTTTTCGGCGAGGAGCTTGATTTTGGCTGCACTCCGTCCTGCCAGCACGGGCGTTAACCCGAATGAGTTGGCCCGATTAATGATGAGTTGAGCGGTGTAGCCGTTGGCTCCGTAGAGCAGAAAATTGGGCGGTCCGTCGCACGGCGGTCCGTCGTACGGCGTTGTTGTCGGGCTGTTCATGAAATGTAAAAATATACGTGCTACGCAGATTGCTAAATTATTGATGACAGTTCAATAGCGTGGGTAGGGCCGTCGTTGATTGGATGACACGTTTATCAAACCGCCGTGCTTGTTTAACCGTTTATTGCCACATGGAGTTACAACCGCTGAATTACGGCCTGACCGAGAGCCGAGTAGAAAAACTGGCTACCCCGGCCACATCACCATCGCTACCCCGCGCCGTTAACCGGACCGACTCGTTTGTGCTGCTCGATGGCGAGTGGCAGTTTGCCCTCGACGCCGACGACCGGGGGCTAAGCGAAGGCTGGCACCTGGGCCACGGTTACCAGCGAACCGCAAACTGGCCCGGCACGGTCGAAGAGCATTTAGCCGAAGCCAAAGAAGATGCTGCGCAAACGTCGTGGCAGGATACCGTGGTCGTGTGGTATGAGCGGGAATTCGACCTGCCGCCCTTGGCTGCCCTAACGGCCGATAAATCCACCCTTCAGCTTACGTTTGGCGCCTGTGGCTACGAAACCCGCGTTTGGCTGAACGGTATGCTGCTCCAGACCGTCGAAGGCGAAGCCATTCATTACGGTGAGTACACCTCATTTTCCTACGAACTTAATGCTGAACTCCTGCAACCTGTAAACCGACTTACGGTTCGCATTGCCGACTCGATGGATGCCGACGTGGCGCGGGGCAAGCAGGAGTCGCTCGTATACAAGCGGGGGGGCATCTGGTATCAAACCTCAACGGGGGCCGTTCGCAGTATCTGGATTGAGGCCGTCGGGCGGAATCGGCTACGCTCCCGCGTGGGTATAGTGAGCACGGTGGAGGATAAATTTGTGCGGGTGAACCTGACTCCCCGCATCCTCGACCCCGGCCAATACATCATTCGGGTGCAGGTGTTCGCCAAAGACAAGGACCACATGACCCCAATGGCCGAGTCTGATTTCCCGTTGCGGTTGGAGGCCGGTCAGAAACAGCAACGCGTAACCATTGAGGTGCCAGGGGCACAATTGTGGTCGCCCGAGTCGCCGACACTCTACCGGCTGGTCGCACAACTCATCGACGCCGATGGGTATGGGTCACCCATCGAAACGCACTTTGGCTTGCGAAAGGTGGAAGCCAGGGGGTGTTGGGTATATCTGAACGGCAAGGCCACCTACCTCGACGGTATTCTGTACCAGCCTGGTACGGCCACGTTTGAGGAGATGAAACGGCATTTTGTAGCGATGAAAGAACTTGGCTGTAACCTCGTTCGGGTGCACATCGCGGGCATCGACCCCCGGATTTACAACCTCGCTGATGAGATGGGCCTGCTGCTGTGGGTGGAAGTGCCCAGCCCGCACAGCTCGAACGAACGGAGCCGGGCCAATCACCAGGCGGAGTTGATGCGGATGCTGGCCCTGATGGAAACACATCCGTCCATCGTGATCTGGAGCCTGTACAACGAAGACTGGGGCGTACAGGACATCGCGGATAATCCCGAAACCCGGCGCTACATCACCGATATGTACCACTTCATGCAGATTCACCACCCGCAGTTTCTGGTCGTCGATAATGACGGCTGGCGCCACGTTTCCAGCGAAGGGCGGTTAAAATCTGATTTGTTCACGGCCCATCTCTACACCCCCGACCCCGACCAGTGGCGCAATATGCTCGACCGCCTGACGCGGGGCGAACTGGAAGGCGCCACGGCTTTCCCGATGGTGGTAGGCGACCCGTTTTTCTACCGAAAACAAGTGCCGCTGGTCATTAGTGAGTGGGGTGGTTTTGGCTTCGCCAATTACGGGGGACCCAGCGACGCCGACAACCGCACCGAGCGGATTCACCTGTTCAAAGACGAATTGCGGAAACGAAGCATCGCGGGCGACGTGTATACGCAGGCAACGAATATTGAAGACGAACGCAACGGCCTCATCGACTTCCACACGGGCGAACTAATGGTCCCGGCCGGGTTGCTGGCATCGCGGGCAAACGGGTAGTGCCAATTAGCGGCCTGAGTCGATCCGGCCAAACGCGTTCTTCAATCGTACCAGTTCCCGGTTACGCAGACTGATCGAGTCCTGGGCCTGCTGGCTCAGGCTGCGGGCCGCACTGTCGGACAGGAACCAGCCCAGCGGGTAGTTATCGTTGTAGGCTAACCGGAGCGTCAGGTAGTTGGTTTTAGGATTGGCGAAACGATCCATGAATGAGTTGAACATGTTGTCGCGGGTAATGGACCCGTTGTCCCAGGCGTTGAAAAAACCCAGTAGTGGTATCCTGATTGCCTGTAACATGGAGCGCTTCCGGGGTAGCCGCCCGACGGTGTTGCTATTCTGAATAAAAATGATGTACGGAATAACCGTCACCCGTTTTGCCCTATCCAATGCCGCTAACCCTCGAATGGACGGAACAAGGTTGTTGAGTAACTGAATACAAGTTTCAACGCCCGAGTTGTCTAAATAACCCCCGTCGACAACGTGCCCGCCGTATCGGCGTTCTCGCCCGGTCTGATCGGCACTGTCGCGCTCAATCAATCCCCCATTGGTGACGACTGGGAACCGGCTGGACAGCGACGCGGCCGTTTTGAGCGGTACGTCGGTTCCGAGCACGTCGAGCGTCGACACAACATCGTTGAAATAGCGCGGGTCGAGTTGAAGATTGGACGTAATGGTCTTCTGGCCCGATTCGGCTAAGGTACCATTCAGTAGCAGCGACGGCAAGTCGTAGTTATAACCCGTTGGGGCCTGATACAACTGCGTTAGCGATTCGTCAAGGGTTTTCAGGCCGAGGTTGTCGTGGTAGGAGTCAGCCCAGGAATCCTCGAGCCACTTGGCCCGTTCCAGGCGGGGAATTGGTACCGGTATGACCCGCTGAAGCGACTCTGGAAACAGCAATGCAGCCGACACCGCCGACAGATAATCATCGCGAATCACGTTTCTGAACCGGCCGAACTGCGCGATGCGTCGCTGTTGCGGTACGTCGCGCAGGAAAGCCGTGTAGAACACCGTGCCAACTCCCCCGCCTGATACGCCACTGAGCGCGTAAACGTGCCGACTGAATCCCGGAATGATGGAATCCAGCCGAATAAGCGTTTCCGCCGTCCAGTTGAGTGCCCGAATGCCGCCCCCCTCGGCCGCTACGAGCACCAGTGGAATGGTGTCGCCGTCCGCTTTTCGCCGGTTGGCTATCCATTGAGCAAAGTGTGTCTCGATGGTTGGACGTTCCGCAACCGACGGTACAGAGGGGCCACTGGCCCGCCGAACGGCGGTGTTATCGTTCCAGGCACTGATGATAATCAGGTAAGCGCCCACCAGCAGCACGAGTGGACGGTAGCGATAATCGTTGAAATAGACAAGCAGACTGCCCCAGAACGTGAGCAGCGAAATGCCAAAAATGATAACGGCTGTTGGGCGGAGCCGCCGGGCTAACTCCCACTCCACGGGCAGGCAGAAAAGCAGCAGCAGGAAACCCGTCAGCACGAAGCCGCTGCGTAGTGTCAACCGCCCAAGCGGATGCCGCCACAACTCCCGAATATCGTACCTGAAATTAGTGTAGCGATTAGAGAAATTCCAGCCTTTGGGCAGGGCAAAAACCGGCACCCGCCGTTCGACCCGTAGAAATAGGGCCAGCATCAGCCCGCTTTCGCCTAATAGCAGGTAGGAGTGCCAGTGGGCCGGTTGCCAGAAAGCAATTGCCAGAATGAGCGCGGGAATTATGCCGCCGAGTTTAGGCAGCCACCGCAGCAGCCGGTCGCACTCGTCGTTGATGCGCAGGCCAACGGGCGAAATGTGCAGAATCATGCGGGTGCTTCCGTAAACGACCCAGCCCCAGACGAACGCACTGAGCAGAATGTACCCAAACAACCGACTGAACACGCCCGTGTCGATCACGGCATAAATCATGTCTTCGGCCTGATCGGGAACGGTCAGAACGTAGAACGCGGTGGCCAGCGTGACGATGATTATGAACGCATTGCGCTGTGTTTGGTAAAACGCAACGATGTAGTTTCGGATTTGCTGCGAGAGACTGGAGCGATGAGTAGATTGGACCTGGTACATGGATCAGCGTATGACTACCCTGAAGATAGCCCCCCGTTACATACTAATCAATGATTGATTGTTAATTTCGCGTAGTCCGCCAATGACAGGGTTGCCAGATCCTGAAGTCAGTTAGCACTGACCTGCCCACTCCTCCGTAACGCGTTTACCAAATTGTGCGCCCGGCGCGTCGGTTCGGGAATCCGGTAGCCGAATCCACGGCGGCCCCCATCGCATTGCAAGGTCAAAGCAATTGCCGTTTCGAGGTCGATCAGGTGGCCGGGCGATACGTAGACGGGATTGACCTTGTTTTTCGTGCGCAGAGCCGCGCCAATTACATCCTTGTAATGCGTCATGGGCGACCACGAGCCGCGTTCCAGTGCTGGTTCGTCATACTTGCCGACCAGTACAGATTTGCCACAGCCGAAGGTTGGCCGGTTCAGGAACAGGCCGCCGTGGGAGGCAATTCCGATCCGGCGCGGATGCGCGATGCCGTGACCGTCGAACATGACCACGTCTGGTTCGGTCCTGAGCTTCGCCCACGCTTCGAGCAAGGATGGAATCTCCCGAAACGACAGCAGGCCCGGAATGTACGGAAACGGGGCCGTGCTGATTACGCCCGCTTCCTCAATGGTTTCCAGCGTTTCCAGATCAAGTACCACAATACCAGCGTACACCGTCTCCTCAAATTTGTTGAACGAGATGTCGCAGCCCGCGATGGTTTGGGGCGTTTTGGTCAGCGGCTCAATACGAATCTGCGAACGTAGCTGTTGTTGCAGCGCGACGGCTTCGGTGGGGGAGAGATTCCAGTCGTGGAGGGGTTGGTAGTGGGCCATGCGAGTACGGGAAGTTTGCAGTCCATATACCCAACCAATCGTGCTTTAAACGGTTTGCCGAAAGTTCACAACCGTGTCGCCGTTCTGACGCACTATCGACGCTGTTCCCGAATCAGTTTTGTCAAAAAATTCAGTTGCGAATCTGTGCGGTTCAAGATGTCATTGATCGTGACCGGCACGTAGTAATCGGGTATTGTGCCGCGCCCTTTCTCTTTTTGTTCCGGCACGGCATTGTCATAGTAAACCAATGGAGTGCTCACCTCAATACCCGACTTTGGCAGCTCGAGGTTAATGAAACTGCTGCCGTTGCCACCTTCGTAGGCACCGCCGGATTCGACACCTACGAATACGCCTACTTTATTAGCGTGGGCCACAGCCAAAAACTCGGAGGCCGTCGAAACACTCTCGCCATCCATCAGGATATAAACCCGGCCCCGGAACCGGTTGGGTTTGGGGGTGTAGCGTTTAGCCTCCCGCGTATCGCTGCCTTGTTTGAGCGTGAACGTACCATCCGTTTCAGGAATCAACTCGTTCTTTACATTCTTCCGGTCTGCTTCGGATAGGTCAGAGAACTGGATAAACTCAGAACTATCCGTTACACTATGTTGTCGAGCGTAGTAGGGTACGGCTGAGTCGGTTTTCATCAGATACGTGAACAGTTCGATGCCCTGACTGTCCCAGCCGCCGGTGTTCGCTCTGACATCGACAATCAGATTTTGAATCTGCTTCTTCTCTAACTTGAGCATTGCCTGGTCCATGAACCTGCGAAAAACGGTGATCGCCTGCCCGCCGTTTTTCGCGCCTTCGCCCCCAAAGGCGTCGAGTCGCAGGAAAGCCGTATGCGCCAGCGAGTCAGGAAAGTATAGCCGCCAGGGGTGTTTGGGGTTTCTTCGGTTATACCACGTCAGCATCTGTTTATTGACGGGATTCTTCTTCATAATTTTCAATGAAGTGCCAAACGGTTTTGCAGGCGCGTTAACGCGTACCGTATCGCCGGTTGGGGTTCGGAAGCTGAGCCGGTACATATCAGGTTGTTCAATGTACCAGTAATAAAACAGGACAAACAACTGCCCTCTTATTGCCTGAACTTTCGAGGTTTCGATGTAGCCGTCGGACCAGTGATAGTGGAAGAGCTGCTGCCGGATCGACTCCATCGACCGTCCGTTAATGCTGAGCAGTTCAAAGCCGGGCTTGATAGTCTGGTCAGTCGTACCGTTGAAGAGAACGTAAGAACGGTTCTGAATGGGCACCATGATAAACGGTAATGTTTTCAGCGTACCGGCAAATTGCTCGCGCCACTTCTTGTGCGGAAATGCGTGCGTATGAGCGCAATGAACATCACCCAGCAGCGCAGACACAACCTTGAAAAAGGCATAAAAAGGCATCGGCTGGCTCAGGCTACGGTCAATGCTGTCCATTTTGGGCTGCATGATCGTTTTGGGCGTGTAGCGGTACAGGCCGGGATGCGTTTCTTCGAGCAGCCGACGCAGGTAGCGCAAATCGGCCTGCATGTCGGCGGGTTGAAGAATTTTCGTTTGCAACGAATCCGTTCCCGGTTGAGCATTGCTTAAGAAAGATGATACGAGCAGCAGGCAGAGAAGGGCTTTCATAGTACGTCGTTTTTTGCTGTGAAGCACACGCAAAATGACGTATGGAGCTACTCAAATCTGGATTTGAGCGGTAATTTTCAAGATTCCGCTGCCTGTCGCCCCACATATTCCTTCGGCGACACGCCCGTCGTCTGCCTGAACGCCCGCTGAAATGTAGCCTGCGAATTGAAGCCGCACTCGAATGCGATGCCCGTCAGCGTCAGATATTCATTGGCGGAATTCGTCAATTGACCTTTCACCGCTTCGACGCGGTACTCATTAACGAACGTATTGAAGCTCTTTTGCAGATGCTGATTGAGTACGAATGAAACCGTTTTCGGCGGTAACTGCGTGTGCCGTCCAACCTTCTCAACGGTCAGTTCCGGATCGAGGTACAGCTTGTCCGTCGCCATAGCCGTCGTAAGCAAATAGACTGCCCTGTCAACGGTTTCGGCGGGAATGGGCGTGGCGCTGACTTTGCGGTTCGCCACGCTGACCGGGCTGTTTCGGGCGTAGAAATATCCTTTCAATCCTAACCAATAAATCAGGATTACAATCGGAATGTAAATCGGATACCAGCCAAATCTATCCAGCAACGGCTCCCGCAGGGCAGGAATGATGTAGGGTACTAAATGAACGAGCCATACACCCTGAAAAATTAGAAAGACGTTTACGAACTGCCGAAGCCACTGTAAATTCGGTTGCTGACTGCCGGTGTTGCCAACGTTGTGAGCATGTTGTTGCTGTTGGAGAAGTTGTCTTGTAAGAATCAGATAGATTGTCACCGATAGCCAGCGGGGAATGTCGGCGTAGGTTTCATACTCATTCATAATGCGCCCCCAGGTCGGTCCCTGCTCCTGCTGAAAGAAGCCAAGAAGCAGACCGCTGATGAATACCCAGCCGATAAGTTTGGCCCCCCAATCCAGCACGACGGGATAAAAATGCAATCGTTCGGTCCGGCCAAGACTAAACGCGGAATCGAGTATAGATTTGGCGTAAAAGTAGATGAGTGGTCCCAACGGCATGACCATGAAGAAGGGAAATAGATCCAACGCGTGGCTTATCCAGCGATTGGCGACCGGCACGCCAACAGCCAGACTCATCAAGGCCAGCAACCCAATAAGGCCCGCCAAGAGCCGGTTTGACAGGCGGTTGCCCTTTCGGCTCGTCCACAGCAGGATAGCCAAGATGAATCCCTGCAAAGAGCCGAGTAGCAGGATGAGGTCTAAAGGCGCAATGGTCATGGAAAGAAACCTGGGACAGTTGCCTACTCCAAAATCTTCACCCGAATGCGGTGCGGGGCGGGTTGGTTGCCGCCGAAGTACAGGCCCGTTTTGTAGCCGAAGGTTTTGTTGTGCGTAAACGGAATGGGCTTGCCGCCGAGGATTTGGTACAGCTTCCGGTCGTAGTCGATTTTGATGGTCAATCGGGTGGGCGTGTTCAGCGCTGTTTCGGCCACTTTGAAGTCGATGCGCTTTCCGTCCACGTACGCGTAAGCGCTCAGGTCGATCCGGCCGCGCTGAGGATTCCACCGCCAGCCCACCCGTGCTCCGTCGATCTGGTGCGGGGGTGTTCCAACCGTAACATCCTGGTTTTTGGAGCCAACGAAGCCTAACCCGATGACCTTATTCCAGTCAAATTCGTCTTCCTTGCCAATGTCGTAGATGCAGGAACTGTCGAAGGTGACCGTTGCTGAGACCTCAGTGGGGCTGAAGAGCACCCCAACTTTACGCTTGGGCAGGGACTCGTGGTCTCCGGCCTCAATAACGACCCAATCGGGATTTGATACCAAAAAATCGGGTATGCAGGCACTCATGAACAGGCAGATACCCAGAAGAATACCGGCTGCCTGCACAGTTTTTTGGCGTGGAATGATTAGTACGGGCTCCATTGATAGCGAATGATAATGGGGTGTTAACGGGTCTGCCTCTACAAATAACGCGGTAAATTGGTAAATGTGATGTCCCATTCCCTCGAAAGCGCACGGTCCAACGTCGTTCTGCGACTGTCTGGTGATTGATTTAGAGCCGTTTATCCATAAACTTATCTGGGATTTGTCAACCTTTTCGTAAATTTCTGCCGCTTCGGACATCCGAAGCGTCGGACGGTTCAGTACCGGTCCGTGCGGTCCAGGTCCATACTAAAACCACAGCAGCTTATGCAACCGGCTATTCCTTCCTCCATTGAATCTGTTCGGGAGCGCCCTGCCGTTCTCGTAACGAATTGGCTCTTAAACATTCCAATTTACATCTACGCGGTTGTTCTCTCCTCGTTCTGCGTGGTTATGGGCCTGCTTTGGGACATCATGTGGCACATGAGCATCGGCCGCGACGGGCTGTTTGCGCCCCCGCACGTGGTTATTTACGTGGGGGCGGTGGTGTCCGGCCTTTTCTCGGCGTACCAGATTTTGAGCCTGACGTTGACCAAAAATCACCCCGGCCGCACCAGTGCCGTGCCGTTTTGGGGTGTTTTCTACGGACCGCTGGGGGCCATGTTCAGCGTTTGGGGAGCGTTGGCCATGCTTACCTCGGCTCCCTTCGATGACTGGTGGCATAATACCTACGGACTCGACGTTCAAATTTTGACGCCCCCGCACACCATCCTCGCCATCGGCATTATGACCATGCAATTTGGCGCAATGGTTGGGGTGCTGGCGCTACAGAATCAATACCGGGGACTGCCGACCAAGCCCGACACTGACGACGCACGCCGGGCCACCCGATTGAAGTGGTTGTTTGCTATCTCGGCCGGTCTGCTGCTGGTAGCGCTGTTTACGATGGTAGCCGAGTCGATGGTTCGCTATCGGGCGCACAACTCATCCTATTATATCGTCGGAGCCATCATTCTGCCGTTTTATCTGCTGGCCGCAGGACGGGCGTCGCTGCTGCGCTGGCCCATCACGACTATTGCCGCTTTATACATGTTGTTTCTGGCCGGGCCAAGCTGGGTGCTGCAACAGTTTCCGGCAACGCCCCGACTCGGGCCGGTGCTGAATCCGATTACCCATTACCAGGCGTTTGTTTTTCCGCTGCTGCTGATTATTCCGGGTCTCGCCCTCGACTGGCTTATGCACCGCTTCGACAAATCCACAGTTGGCAAACGCCCGCTGAACGACTGGTTGCTGGCGGGATTGCTGGCTGTCGCATTTATGCTCGTGCTGTTGGCTGTTCAGTGGCCGTTCGGCGAGTTTCTACATACGTCGCCTTTCGCCCAAAACTGGTTTTTTCTGTCCAATTCCTGGACCTACGACAGTCCCCCCGACTGGCAGTACCGTCATAAATTTGCGCCCTGGAATCTTCAGTCGGCGGGCGAATTTGCCATTGGTTTTGGCAAAGCGCTGTTCTACGCTTTTCTGTCAGCCCGTGTTGGGCTGTACTGGGGCAACTGGATGAAGCGGGTCGTGCGGTAAGTGAGTAGCGAAAGGGTGAACCGGAACCGCACCGGCGGAACGGCCGGACCGGAGCAAAAGAGTGGAAAATTCAACAGTATGAGTAACAATAGTATAGCACGAACAGGGTCGCGTTTGAGAAAGTGGTTAGTGACCGCACTTTCGCTCTTTCTCTCATTCACACTTTCGCTCATTGGCAATGCGCACGTGGGCAGTTCGGGGGTGATTGTGCAGAAACAGGTCGGTAAATACGGGCTTTTAGTGAGCATTCAGCCGCCCGACGTGGTGCCGGGAACGGCCAAAGTAACGGTGTTTGTGGAACAGGGACGAGCGAGCGACATTGGCGCACGACCCATATTTTTTGGCTCCGGCGACAAAGGCGCTCCCATGCACGACGAACTGACGCGCACGGGTACTGGCCGGTTTGAGGGCGATTTGTGGCTGATGGACGCGGGTTCGTCGAGCATCGAACTGGTCATTGACGGTCCCGACGGACGGCAGCGGGTGGTGGTGCCCGTGATGTCGGTAGCGACCGCCCTGCGCACCATGCCCGAAGGTACGGGTGCTGGTCTGGCCCTGATGGGCCTGCTGCTGGTGGTGATGATGATCACCATTATTGGTGCCAGCAACGCCGATGGTGTCATCAAGCCCGGCCAAACAGCTCCGGCTGCGCTCGGTCGGCGTCGGTTGGTGGGGATGGGCGTTGGCGCGGTGGTGCTGGCGCTAATGCTGACGGGCTGGCGGTTTTGGTGGAACAGTTCGGCTGAACAATACCGTACGGAGCAACTCTATCGCCCGTTGCGTATTGAGGCATCGGTTGGGCAGGCTTCCGGTCAGACGGCTTCGGCTCAGCCGCAATTAATTATTCAGATCGATACTACCGGCTTTGGCGGCACGTCGGTTACTGGTCGTCGGCGCAGTACGCCCCAGCAACGGCGACGGCTCAGCTTCGTCATTCCTGACCACGGTAAGTTGATGCACACGTTTTTGGTCAGAATGCCGGGCCTGGATGCTTTCGCTCACCTGCACCCCGACCGGCGCGACACCCTGACTTATCAGGCCGCACTACCCCCGCTGCCCGCTGGTAAATACTTGCTGTATTCTGATATTGTATTTCGTTCCGGTTACGCCGAAACGATGACCGATACCGTAGTTATTGCGGGTAACGATAGACAGGCATACGTACCCTTAGACCGCCGTGCGACCGGTGTCGCCCCGGTAGGTACGCCGAAGCGGCACCGGCCGGAGCGGGACCGCGACGATAGCTGGCTCGTTACTAATCCGATGGGCGTGAAGGTAGGCAGCGAAAATGTGCCGCATTTAGACAATGAGATGGTCGTGTGCGGCAAGCCCGGTGCCAGTATGAAACTCGCTGACGGCTCGTCGATGCTCTGGATGGATAAGCCATCAGCGGTGCAGGAAACGGGTAAATTGTACAATCTGAAATTTGCTGTGGCCGATTCGTTAGGCAAAGCCGCCACCCTGGAGCCGTACCTCGGTATGGGCGGTCACGCGGTTATTCTGCGCTCCGACGGTTCGGTTTATATTCACCTGCACCCCGTGGGTACGTATTCGATGGCCGCTGAAGGATCATTTGTGGGGCGGCTGGCCGACACCGCCCGGACATTTCAATATCCCGACGCGAACCAGTTCCGCGACAGCATCGACCGCTACGTGACCCGGCTCCGTACCCTGCCCGACGCCGAAAAGAACCGGATACTGATGACTGGAATGTCCGGAATGAACCATAAAATGCCTGCCAACAACATGGTCGAGTTTCCGTATGCCTTCCCCCGCGCCGGACACTACCGAATCTGGGTGCAGGTCAAACGCAACGGTCAGGTACTAACGGGTGTGTTCGATGCGGAGGTGAAAGACCCGTTGCTGTAGCGGGGAGCTAATTTATCCTTTGTATACCCATTTATTCAGTAGATAAAGCCCGTTTTTGTATTTACCGTTCATGTCTCAATCCTCAGTCACCCGTCGCCAGACGCTGGCCGCCCTGACCGCCACAGTTGGCGGATCTGTTTTCCCAGAATCGGCCCAGTCGGCCCCTAAACTGTCGCCGTTCACGCTTTGCTTAAACATGAGCACTATCCGGGGCCACAAATTAGGCTTCGTGAAGGAACTCGAAACGGTTTCCAAAGCAGGTTTTCGCTCGGTCGAAATCTGGATCGACACACTCCAGGACTATATGAAACAAGGTGGCACGGTTGCTGATGCCCGCAAACGGATCAGTGATCTGGGAATTACCATCGAAAACCTGATTGGATTCTCACCCTGGATCATTGATGATGAATCCGCCCGTGCTAAGGGCCTCGACCAGATGAAACGCGAAATGGCGCTGCTGGCCGAACTGGGCTGCAAACGCACCGCTGCCCCACCCGTCGGGGCGCAGACGCCCAACAGTCCTTCTATTGACCTGCGCCAGGCCGCCGAACGATACCGCGCCATCCTCGACCTTGGCGACCAAACGGGCGTGGTGCCACAACTGGAACTGTGGGGATTCTCAAAAAACCTGAACAAGTTAAGCGAGGTCATGTACGTGGCCATTGAAAGCGGTCACCCCTCGGCGCGGGTGCTGCTGGACATCTATCACCTTTACAAAGGTGGGTCGAGTCAGGCCGGTTTATCGCTTGTTGGCAAACCCGCCACCGACGTTTTCCACGTCAACGATTACCCGGCCAACCTTCCCCGCGAGGCCATTACTGACGCTGATCGGGTATTTCCGGGTGATGGTGTAGCGCCCATTCGCGAAACGCTCAGTATGATTAAGCGTGCTGATAAACCCATCGTGCTGTCGCTGGAGGTATTTAACAAAAGCTACTACGCTCAGCCCGCTCAGGATGTGGCCAATACAGCAATGGCGAAGATGAAGGCGATGGTAGCGGGTGTGTGAGTGCATGAGTTTATAGTTTGTTGTCCCGGCGGGGAACCGCAACTACAAACCACAAACTATTCTTTATCCGCCCGCCGGTCGGCCCTGATCTCCGGAATCGTGTCGGGGTCAATGAGGCCGAGGGTGGCCGCGTGCTCAGCGGCAGCGACGGTATCCGTCACGAGTAGCATCGGAACGTTGGCGGCTTCGGTCGTGCGAATTAGCTCACGAACCGATGCGTCGCGGGTTTCCGGCGTCACGTCGCGGATGTAGATGGCCCGGATACGCCCCGGATTTTCGCGGACGACCTGCGTGTAGATTTCGGGGTCCTGCTGACCACTGTCGCCGATGAGCACAAACGTCAATTGCGGGTTAACATCCAGTACCTTCCGAATCATAGCCAATTTATGCGTGTGGTGCGATCCCGATGACAGTAGATTCGGGTCCAGGCCCAAATCGCGGAGCAGAATTGGGCCTTTCGGAATACCCTGAATCCGGAAAAAGTCGATGAGCAAATCATACAAATTCCACGGGCTGCTCGACACGTAATAAATAGGATTAAACAGCGTCGTGAGTGGGCCGCTTTGCAACGCCCGGTAAAAAGCCGCCACGCCCGCAAAAGGCAACCGCGTGTAGGCGTTTCCCAGAAATGTGAGCCGGGCAGTCTGAAGCATACTCGTCGCTCCCGTCACCAGCACCGTATCGTCAATGTCGGAGATAACGCCGAACTGGCTAAACGGGGGCGACACCATCATGTGCCCGTCTTTGCTGACTGGTTCCTGCGTATTAGGCTGGGTGATGCCGTCGAGTGAGTAGCGCACCGGAAACCACACCCGGCCAGGAAACAAATTGAGTAAATCATTGGGTGGGTTAATGGTCACCTCAAAGTAGCCTTCTTCGTCGGTAACGGCCGTATGCGCCTGCCCGAACGCTTCCACGCGCACCGTCACGCCCGGTACTTCGTCGCTCTCGAAGCGCTGGTAAGTGGCCAGGACGTTCTCGAAGAATGTGTCATTGTCGGAGGGTGTACTGAGGTCCTTCTGGCGCAGAACACGGCCTTTGAGCCAAACGGCCGACGGACTACCGAATCCCCGGTAATACACAATTTTATAAGGTTTGTCCGCATCGAGCCGCCCGAAGAGACGTTCTTTAAGCCGGTCGAAATGCACCTCTGCATCAGCCGAGGTATTGACTAAGAATTCTTTCCAGGTGGTCATGTCAGTGTAGTAATTATCATGCGTTTTCGTAATCGGTCCATTCATCAATATCAGTCAGTTCCTCCAGCCGCTCGAACGTCAGGCCGTTTTGCACAATTGCCCGTTCGGTTAACTGTCGAAGTTCGGGCTGGCTCCACGGCATACCCTCAAACAAAAATGGGTGCAATTGCTTCATACCCAGTAAATAATAGCCGCCGTCCGTTGCTGGGCCAATTACAACGTCGGCCTCGTCTAATGCCAAAAACGCCCTTTCGATATGAGTAGGTGTGATGGATAAACAGTCGCTGCCAATGATGACTGCACGGTCTGGCGCGACCCGGTTGGCCCCTTGCTCAAACTGCTCCCGAAAGGCGGTCAGCATCCGTTCGCCGAGGGTTTGACCCGACTGTAGTTGTTTATCGTACCCGTTCCAGCCGTCATCCAGGTTGACAAAATCGCCGTAATAGACAACCCGGTGGCAGGTCAGTTGGCGGGTGATTTCCTGCGTATACCGAAGCAAATGCCGGTAGACCTCCGTAGCCCGTTCGTTACCAACAGTCCGGGCAATACGGGTCTTGACGGTGCCGGGAATGGGGTTTTTAACGAAGATGATAAGCGTATTTTCGGCCATGCGGGGGTTTGTCGGTAACTTTACGGGCGTAACGGTGATCGGACAACCGCTGTTACCCGACGATAAACAGACATACAATCAGAATCAATGAGCAAACAAATTGTTTATACCGAACAGGCACCAGCGCCCATCGGCCCCTACAGTCAGGCTGTGAAGGTATCCGCTTCGGCTATGTTGTTCGTGTCGGGGCAAGTCGCCATCGAACTGGCACCGCTGGGTGATATTCGGGCCGAAACGCAGCAGGTGATGAAGAATATCGGGGCCATTTTGTACGCTGCCGATATGGACTACACGAACATTGTAAAGGCCAGCATCTTTGTTAAAGACATGAACAACTTCGCAGCCATCAACGAGGTGTATGGTCACTATTTTACATCCGAACCGCCAGCCCGCGAAACCGTCGAAGTAGCCCGCCTGCCCAAAGATGTCAATGTTGAAATTTCAGTAATCGCTGTTCAATGAGTGAAAGAGCGAGAGAATGAATGAGCGAACATGCTTACTCGCTCATTCATTCTCTCGCTCTTTCATTCTTTCGCTCTTTAATCTATGTCAAAACCCGTTCGCGTTCGGTTCGCGCCCAGTCCTACTGGTCCACTTCACATCGGTGGTGTGCGTACCGCGCTTTATAACTACCTATTCGCCCGGAAGATGGGCGGAAAAATGTTGCTGCGCATTGAAGATACCGACCAAAATCGGTTTGTGCCAGGTGCCGAAGAATACATCATCGAGGCCCTTCGCTGGGTTGGTATTGAGATCGACGAAGGACAATCTGTGGGGGGACCTCACGCGCCTTACCGCCAGTCGGAGCGCCGGGCTATTTACCAGAAAGAAGCCCAACGGCTCGTTGACGAAGGCAAAGCCTATTATGCCTTCGATACGGCTGAGGAGTTAGACGCGATGCGGCAGCGGCTCGAAGACGCCAACGCTCCGGCCGCTCAGTACAACTCCATAACCCGGATGCAGATGCGTAACTCGCTGACCATGAAGGCCGACGACGTTCGCGCCCGTATGGACGCCGGTGAACCGTACGTGATTCGGCTCAAAACACCTCGCAAGGAAGAAGTCCGGCTCAACGACCTCATCCGGGGGTGGGTCAACGTGCACTCATCGGCGATTGACGACAAGGTGCTGCTGAAGTCGGACGGTCTGCCAACCTACCACCTCGCCAATATCGTGGACGATCACCTGATGGAGATTACGCACGTAATTCGAGGTGAGGAGTGGTTACCGTCGGCCCCGCTGCACGTGCTGCTGTACCGGTATCTGGGCTGGGAAGACACGATGCCGCAGTTTGCGCACCTGCCGCTGTTGCTGAAGCCCGAAGGCAACGGCAAGCTCAGCAAACGCGACGCCGACCTCGGTGGTTTCCCCATTTTCCCGCTGCAGTGGACCGATCCGGTTACGGGCGTGGTGGCCAAAGGATTTCGCGAAGAAGGGTACCTGCCCGAAGCAACGGTTAACTTTCTGGCCTTACTGGGCTGGAATCCCGGCACGGAGCAGGAACTGTTCTCAATGGATGAACTGATCGCCAGTTTCGACCTGACGCAGGTGCACAAAGCCGGAGCGCGGTTCGACATCCAGAAAGCGCAGTGGTTCAACCACCAGTACATCCGGCTACGGCCCGACGCCGAACTGGCCCCCGCCGTGCAGCAGCAAGCTGAAGCGGCCGGTTTCGACTGCCCACCCGCGAAAGCCGAAAAAATTGTGGCCCTGCTCAAAGGGCGTGTCAACTTTGACCACGAAATTTTTGCCGAAGCCGCCACTATTTTCAATGCGCCAACGACCTACGACGAGACCATCGCGGCCGCTAAATGGAACGATGATGCCGTGCGGGCGGTGACCGCCTTCCGCGATGCACTTCAGGCGTTCACCGGGAACTTTGTCGCCGACGACATCAAGCACACCTTGAGCGATGCCATGACGCAGGCAGGCATCAAGCAGGGAAAAATCATGCAGGCCATGCGACTGGCTCTGACCGGCTCCGGCGCAGGCCCGGACCTAATGCTGACGATGGAAATCATTGGGAAAGAAGAAACCGTTCGGCGGCTCGAAACCGCGTTAGCAATGTTGAAAGTACCAGCATAGAGCGCAGTTAAACATTTCGTTACTAACAAGACTTAACGCATAATATGCACCAAGACAATTATGGCTAAGAAGAAAATTAATCCCGACGAAAACGAAAAACCCCGCGTTCATAAAGAACTCGAAGGGTTCGATATTCAGATCAACTCGTTTGGCGAAATCACAACCAGTTTCGACATCGACAAAATCAATCAGTTTCTGAATAAAACGGTGGACGACAAAAAACTTCGCCACCGTACCGACCTCAACCTCAAGGGAGAACCCGTTGCGGATGATGCCGACGCGAAAGCCGATGAGGACGATGAACTGAACTTAGACGATGATATTGACCTGGACGAAAAGCCGAAACGATAAATTATCTGTGTGTGTTGGCCCAACTGGTGAAATCACCCGGTTGGGCTTTTTTTGTGCCGTTTATACGAAAAATGGTCTGTCGAATTCGGCATATTCTGTAGTTTCGACTCAATAAACTGGAACCCCAAACCTAACGCAACCATGTATTCCCACGAAATCGACTACAAAATCATCGGCGAAGACATTCAAATCGTCGAAATTGAACTCGACCCCAACGAAACCGTCATTGCCGAAGCCGGAGCCATGCTGTTTATGGAAGACGGTATTCAGTTTGAGACAAAAATGGGCGACGGTTCACAGCCCGATCAGGGCTTCATGGGTAAGCTGCTTCAGGCGGGTTCCCGGCTCATTACGGGCGAATCGCTGTTCATGACGCACTTCACCAACCGGGGTGTTGGCAAGCGTAAAGTAGCGTTTTCTGCTCCGTATCCCGGCACGGTACTGCCGATCAATTTAGGTGCCGTCTACGGCAATTCGCTCATTGTGCAACGCGACGCATTTCTGTGCGCGGCCCTCGGCACTAAACTTAGCATTCACTTCAACCAGCGGCTTGGTGCCGGATTTTTTGGCGGTGAGGGCTTCATTCTCCAAAAGATTCAGGGCGATGGGTTGGCGTTTGTTCATGCGGGTGGCGTAGTAATTGAGCGGACGCTGAACAACGAAATGCTGCGCGTGGACACGGGTTGCGTAGTGGCTTTTGAACCCAGTATCAATTTCGATATTCAACGGGCGGGCGGGCTGCGAAGCATGGTATTTGGGGGCGAGGGGCTGTTTATGGCGACGCTGCGCGGTTCGGGCAAAGTCTGGATTCAGTCGATGCCGATCTCCAAGTTAGTGGAGCGGCTGAGTGCATCGGGCGGGCAGGCTAACCGGGAAGGCGGTTCGGTGCTGGGGAAGTTGGGCGGGCTGCTGGATTAACCCATGCCGAAATTAGCGGTTTATGGAAATTTGGTATTTTATATCTTTGCTTACGATCTCATCGAACGGATGCACGTTCACGTCTCGAACACAAAAAGTCGTTCGGGCAAACCGGCCAAAATCTGGTTAGATACACTGGAGGTCTTTGAGCAGGGGAATTTAACAAATAAGGAAATTTCTACGGCGTTGAAATTGTTAGCGACAAACAAAGAATTACTTGAAAAGTCAATCCTTCACTTTGCGGCTGAAGGAAAGACGAAAACGCTGAACCTACGATGAGAGACGTTGGATTTAATACGGTGAAACCTGAGATCACCCGGATTTCATTTCGAAAAGCGGAGTTCATCACACTTCATTTAGAAGACGGCCGGGCGTTGGATGCCCCTTTGTCCCGCTTTCCCGGCATTGCTCAACTTTCACCGATTCAACGTCGGCATTATCACATTGCTGACGGCGATATTCTTTTATTCCGTGACGATGACGAAGTGTATCACATTCAGGATTTTTTAGGCACCTACGAAACGAACGCGTACCACTCGCCGGGCAAACAACAGGCTCGAACGCTGGTTAATGCATAAAGAGAATACAGTCATGGAAATCATTTGCACGAACGACAAATTTCCGGCACCGGTGCTGGCGTTTTATGCGGAGTTTGGTATTCAGACCCCCAAACAGGATCAACTCTATACCGTCCGGCAGGTGAAACGCCACACCACGGGCGAAACCGGCGTATTGCTCAACGAAATCCAAAACCCCGACGTGCCGGTGAAGCATCCGGTGATGGGTGAGGTTTGGTTTGAGCCAACATTCAACATCAACCGGTTTGCTACGCTGCTTGGTCAGCCGGTGCGGCAGGAGGAACTGGAGAACGTAAATGTGTAAGTAGCAAGTCAAATTTTTAGAATGAAAAAGTCACTTTGTTCAGTCGGAGTGACTTTTTTTATTGCCTACATTTCGGTCGACAAATTCATCAAACTAAAGGTTTGCAACGGTATGAAAAAGGGAATTGTAATTGCCAGCCTGCTTATTGGGCTGGTATCGTTCGTAAGTCAGGCGCAGGATACGACACGACGATCTGTGAGGGGGCTTCGCTTTAGTGTGGAGGTGCCGCTTGTGGACAATACCAGCTTAGTGCGTATTCAGGACAAACTGCTGCAAACCGGTCTCAATGCGGACGGCGTTGGTAGTTCGTTTGGGAACTTCGTGATCTCATTGGTGCGCGACAACCGAAAGTGGATGAGCGAAACGCGCTTTATCGGTACGTTGACAACCGAAGACGGACCCGTTGTGAGTGGGGCTGTTCGGCGGGGACGGCTGTATGGATTCGGTCTTGGCTTTACCGAAATGTACAGGCTTATCAACACGCGCCGGTTCATCGTGGGGCCAATGCTGGGGTACGATATTATGTGGTATCGGCTGTCGCTGCTGCCCGTCGACCGCGATAATGTCCTGCTGGCTAATGTGGCTGCTAACCCGGCGATTTACAACCCGGTAACGTTCCGGCAGGGGCTTTACGTGAATTTACACGGGGGCGTTGGGGCCGATGTTCGCGTTTACTGGTTTAAAAAAACGTATGACGAACTGCGCTTTGGGGCACGGGTAGGATATCAGTTACCGTTCCTGCGGAACCAGCAATGGGAGTTCAATGATGGTAATGTAGCCGACCTGCCTGCCTTTAAGGCTAACCTGCTCTACTATCAGGCTGGCCTTACTCTTTTTCTGAAGAAGCAACCAGGAAAGCGCTGACGCAAAGTGTTTAGAGGTGTTTGAGTGTGTACGTGCCTTGTCTGATGCAAATACGTACACACCTAAACACTCAAACCTTACCTACACTCAATGCAGCGGCAAACTCTTGACCTTACCGCCTGATACGTCATTAATGCCGTATTGAATCATAAACGCGTTGGGGTCGACTTCGTTGATAATTGCTTTCAACCGACCGATTTCGAGCCGGGTAATAACGGTGTACAGCACGTCGTGAGCCTCTTCCCGCACGCCCTGTTTGCCATGTCCCTGCTGACCGGCCAGCACCGTGACGCCCCAACCCATGTCGGCTAAGCGCGTTTGGATCTGTGGATGGTGGGGCGACACAATCAGAACGGCCGTGTATTCTTCCAGACCATGCACCAGAAAGTCGATCATTTTGGAAGCCGCGAAATACGTAATGATCGAATACAGCGCCAGTTCGATGGTCAGGAAAAAAGCCGCTGCCCCGAATATAATCACGTTGAGTAACAGAATTACGTCGCTGACTTTGAGGAGGTGACTACTGCGACTGATGAGGAGCGCGGCAATTTCGGTACCGTCCAGCACGGCCCCGCCCCGCATGGCCAGCCCAATACCAACACCAATGAAAAAGCCGCCAAAAACGGATGTTAGCAGCAGGTCGGGGGTGACGTCGGGGTAGGGGATAACGGCGAGACACACCGACAAGCCAACGATGGCGACGGCACTTTTCAGCGCAAACTGACCGCCAATCTGCCGGTAGCCAAGCGCGATGAACGGCAGGTTAATAACCGGAATCAGTACGGCAAGCGGCCACCCAATCACATCAGCCAGCAGCATGGAAACGCCCGTGACGCCCCCGTCGATGAAGCGGCTCGACAACAGAAATCCTTTCAGGCCCATACCCGCACTTAAAATGCCTGCAACGATCAATATAAAGTTTTTTACGGGCTGGAACCAGATGGGCCGTGGAGACATAGTGTCGAATTCTAGGGTTAGACTAAGAAAGTCGCACGCGTCGTTTGTATAGCGTTATGCCTTCTTTTATGAAATTAACTTCCAGTGCTCTCGTTGGGTTCGTTGTCCTGCTGCTCTCCGCCTGCGGGAGCAGCGACTCATCCGACACCTACGTGCCCAAACCGAAAGCCTACCCGCGCTTCGACCTGCCCGCCCCGCGCTACACCCTCCTCGAACCAACGCACCCCTATCAGTTCGAGTACAACAAAGTAGCCCGGATTCTGCCCGATACGTTCGCCCGCGCCGAACCGCACTGGATTTTCATTAACTATCCGGCTTTTCACGCCAGTGTTCAATTAACCTACAAGCCCATTCGGAACGACGTGAACCGACTGCGGGATTTCCTCGAAGATTCGTATAAACTGGCGGCCCGGCACAACATCAAAGCCTACGCCATTGAACAACGGACCCTTAAATTAAAGTCAGGTTTGGAAGCAAGCCTGATCGATCTATCGGGCGAGGTACCGAGCCAGGTGCAGTTCGTAACGACCGACTCGACAACCCATTTTCTGCGAGGGGCGTTGTATTTCAATACGGCCACCCAAAACGATTCGCTACAGCCGATTATTCAGTATATTCGGAAAGACGTGGTGCATCTGCTGAACACGCTGAAATGGCGTCGGTAAACGAGAATTGGGGGTTGTAAACTGTGGCAAAGTTCTGAACTTTGCCACAGTTTACAACCCCCAATGTCTCAACGTCTGTCCAATGAAGCTGCTCTTTTCGTTTCTCTTCTGTTTGTGGGTCTCCGATGCTGTTGCACAATCGCCAAAGCCCGTCACCACGTCAACCGTTGCTGTTTCAGCCGTAGCCGCCAAACCCGCTGGTCAGGCTATCTATGAGCAATATTGCTTAGCTTGCCACCAGGCCAACGGCTCCGGCGTCCCGAACCTGAACCCACCCCTGCGCGGCACCGACTGGGTCTTGGGCGACAAAACCCGGCTCATCAACGTGCTGCTCAAGGGCTTGCAGGGTCAGGAGATTGAGGGAGAATTTTACGATAATGTCATGCCTGCCCACGACTTTCTGAATGATACCCAAATCGCCGACGTGCTAACTTACATCCGCAACAACTTCGGCAACAAAGCCGACGCTGTTAAAGCCGATGAGGTGAAGGCCGTGCGAGCGGTGAAGTAAGTTTGTGAGTTCGTAGTTGCCAGTAACTACAAACCACGAACAATCTTTAACTTAAAGTGAGTTATAGATAAAGTTGCAGACCGCACCGGCGGACCGGCTCAGTCCTTCGACAAGCTCAGGATGACTGGCTAACCGCTATATATCAGCTAAACAGCTTGAGTAGGATGTCATCCTGAGCTTGTCGAAGGACTGAGCCGGTCCGCCGGTGCGGTCTGCAATGCATTGGATGGCAATGCCTTATTGCTTACAACATCCATAATTCACGTTAACTTACGTCTGAATCACTCCTACTGAAAATGCTTTCGTGATGGGCGCGTGGTTGGCGGCTGCGATGCCTTCGGAGAGGATTTGCCGGGTATCGAGTGGGTCAATAACGGCGTCGACCCAGAGCCGGGCGGCAGCGTAGTAAGGCGATAGCTGCGCGTTATATTGACCGGTGATCTTAGTCAATAATGCCTGCTCAGCTTCGGGCGTGATAACTTCTCCCTTCGCTTTAAGCGATGCCACTTGTATCTGAACCAGCGTTTTAGCGGCCGATGCCCCGCTCATTACCGCCATTTGCGCCGTGGGCCAGGCCAGCATCAGGCGCGGGTCATAGGCTTTGCCGCACATGGCGTAGTTGCCTGCTCCGTAGCTGTTGCCGATGACGACCGTGAATTTGGGCACGACTGAGTTGGCCATCGCGCTCACCATCTTGGCCCCGTCTTTAATGATGCCACCCTGCTCAGCCCGGCTCCCGACCATGAAGCCCGAAACGTCCTGTAAAAACACGAGTGGCACCCGTTTCTGATTGCAGTTCATGATAAACCGGGCGGCTTTATCAGCCGCGTCGCCGTAGATAACGCCCCCCATTTGCATCTCGGTAGGCTGACCAGCGCGGCCTTTTGCCTTTACGACCTTGCGCTGATTGGCCACGATGCCCACCGCCCAGCCGTCGATGCGGGCGTAGCCGCACAGTAGCGACTGACCATAGCCGGGCTTGTACTCGTCAAAGTCCGATGCGTCGATGAGCCGCTCAATGATCTCCCGCATATCGTAGGGTTTGACCCGGTCGGCAGGCAAAATAGCGTAGATGTCGGCGGGTTTTTTAGTGGGTGCTACGGACTCGGCGCGGTCGAAACCGGCTGTTTCAGAGCGGCCGGTCTTGTCAAGAATGCGTTTGATCGCGTCTAAACAGCTTTTGTCGTCGGGGTAGCGGTTGTCGATCACGCCCGAAATATCGGTGTGCGTAACTGCCCCGCCGAGGGTTTCAGCATCGACGTCTTCGCCAATGGACGCTTTGACTAAATACGGACCGGCCAGAAAAATGGAGCCGGTGCCTTCCACAATCAGCGCTTCGTCGGACATGATGGGCAGGTAGGCCCCACCAGCGACGCAACTGCCCATGACGGCTGCTACCTGCAACACCCCCATGGCCGAGAGGTGCGCGTTGTTCCGAAACGTCCGGCCGAAATGCTCTTTGTCGGCGAACACCTCGTTTTGCAACGGCAAATACACGCCCGCGCTGTCGACTAAATAAATGATGGGTAGGCGGTTTTCCATGGCAATTTCCTGCGCCCGGAGGTTCTTTTTGGCCGTGATGGGGAACCACGCCCCGGCTTTTACGGTCGCATCGTTCGCGACAATCACGCACTGCCGCCCCGACACGTACCCAATCCCTACAACGACGCCCCCCGACGGACACCCGCCGTGTTCAACGTACAAATCATCACCCGCAAACAAGCCGATCTCCACGAATGGCCTGCCGTCGTCCGTGAGGTAGTCGATGCGTTCGCGGGCGGTTAGCTTGCCTTTGCGGTGCTGATCGTCAATTTTTTTCTGCCCACCACCGAGTTGAATTTGGGCCGTGCGGGTTTGAAGGTCGGTTAGGAGGGGTTGCATAGGGTTTCACCTCACCCCCAGCCTCTCTCCTTGGGGAGAGGGGAGCAGGCTCGGCTGTCAGTCACCCCTCTCCCCAAGGAGAGGGGCTGGGGGTGAGGTGAATTACTGCTGTGTGGTCGTGTCTACCTTCGTGGTGGTGATAACCGACGTCGTAATGGTGGCACTGCCCGGTTTGCCAGCCGGCGCCGTCTTATCTTTTTTGCCGAAGAGCGAGAAGTGGACGTAGCGCTTTGGATTCTCGCGCAGGTCGGTTAATAGTTTTTCGAGGCTGGCGGTGGTGGCGTTGACATTGCGATAGAGTGAGTCGTTCGTCGTCAACTTCCCCAGCGACCCCTGCCCTTCGTTGATAGCCCCCAAAATCTTCTGCAGGTTGTCGACCGTTTTGTTCACGCTGCCGAGCGTTTGTTTCAGTTGCAGGCCCTGCAGCGAGTCGGTGAAGGTGTCGGCTTTGGCCAGAATCGGCTTCAGTTGCTTTTCGGTTTCGACTAATGAACTCGACAGCCGGTTTACATTGTCGAGGGTGGCCCGCAGCCCGGCTCGGTTTTCGTTAATGGCCAGATCGAGCGTTCGGACGCCCGCATTGGCTGACGCCAGCGTTCGGTTCAGCACAATGCCGGTCTGGTCAAACTGCCCCACAACGCGATTAAGTTGATACGTTAACGAATCGACGTTGTTCAACACAGGTAGGGTCTTTTCCTTAATCAGGGCTGAGAGGCCTGACTCTTTGGCCGACACCAGCATCCCCCCGTTTTCGAGTTCGGGTGCGCCGGGGTTGATGCCTAATCGGATGAGCTTACCCCCCAAGAGTCCATCGTCGGCCAGCACCGCCCGCGATCCCTTTGTTACACGGATGCCGCTTTTGACCTCAATTGTGACTAAGAGTTTGTTGTTCTGGTCCTGTAATATCTTGATGTTGCGAATCTGGCCGACAGTTAATCCATTGATTTGCACGGGGTTGGATGCCGTTAGCCCGTCAATGTTGTCGTAAATGATTGTGTACTTATGATTTGACGAAAAGAAGTCGGAGCCTTTCAGGAAGTTAAACCCGAAAAAAAGCATCAGTAACGTAATGACCGCCAGCAAACCAACTTTTACTTCCTGGGAGATTTTCATGTGTGTGAGAGTGAGCCGACTGGCGAACTGCGTCAACCGGTTTGGCTGACCGTATAACCAAGTCCGGCGGGTGTTTGTGCCGCAAGCGGATGAAAAAAGCCGGACCGACGCCCACCTTAGTTTGCCGTTTCGATCTCTTCCTTATACTGGGCAAACGCTTTGTAGATGGCACCCGCGATCTGCTCCTGTCCTGCCTCCGACATCAGATACTGCTCTTCGGCTGGGTTGGTCAGATAGCCGGTTTCGATCAGCACACTGGGCATGGTGGTGCGCCAAAGTACCAGAAACCCCGCCTGCTTCACACCATTGCTTCGGCGTTCGGCAGCGCGTCGGAAGCTGCGCTCCACCTTTTCGGCAAAGTTGATGCTGCTGCCCATAAACGCGTGCTGGTAGTTAGCCAGCATAATGTGTGCCAGTGGCGAGTTTGGGTTGAACCCTTTGTAGGTCTGCTGGTAGTTGGCTTCTTTAAGAATAACGGCGTTTTCGCGCTTAGCTACGTTGAGGTTTCCCTCCGTTTTGTGCAGCCCCATCGTGTACGTTTCCGTGCCGTACACCCGGTTCGACGAAGGACTGGCGTTGCAGTGAATCGAGATGAAAAGATCGGCTTTATTGCGGTTGGCAATGGCCGACCGCTCCGACAGCTCAACGAAATGGTCGGTGGAGCGGGTGTAGATGACGCGCGTTTCCGGCATCTCTTTCTTGATTTTCCGACCCAGTTCAAGCACTAACTTCAGCACCACCCGCGACTCACGCACCTTAAGACCATGCGTGCCGGGGTCTTTGCCGCCATGACCAGCATCGAGCACAACGGTCCGAATCCGGTTCGGTGCGCTTTCGGCTGATTGAGTTGCATCGGCTGCCGGTGCAACGCCACCCTGCGTGGTGGCGTTGCCATCGCGACGGACGGTGTCCTGCGTCAGCGTTGGCAGGATATCGAACCGGTTTGGTGCAATGGTGAGGGCCAGCAATGGGAAGGCCGCCAGCAATAGTGTTGTTACTATTCCGGGAGCCGGAACCAACAGTTGGTGGCCGGTTGGTTTAATAATTTTTAACAGGTGAAAACGTTTCAAAGCGATAGCGGGATAACGGTTCGTGGATACCTTTGTAAACTGTAGAAGTAACGGCCTTTTGGCAAATGTAATTTTTTTGATAAAACTGAAAAAGGCATACTTTATTTTGCGGTCCGTACTGGTACGTTCTTTTCTGGGTATTATCTGGTTCTTCTGGGCGCACAACGCGCTGGGTCAGAACACGACGACACCCCGTAAGCCGACTAAACCGACCTCAACAACCAACCCCACCAGTCGGCCAGCCGAAGAGAGCGAGCTGGAACGGGAGCTTAATCCAACCTATTCACAGCCCGGCCGCTTAGGCCCAAGTCCGTCCCGATCTAAGGTTGTTCCCTCAAATGCGCCCCGACCCGATACGACCCGGTCGCGTCAGGCGGTAACGGCGGATACGCCTAAACCGACCGATTCGAGTCAGGTTACTGTTCCGGCAATTGCCCGGACGTCGACCATCATTGTCTCACCCCTGCAACCGAAAGCCGCCCGAATCGACCGGTTGCGCCCCCGTATCCTGTCGCCAGCGCTTGTTCGGCCACCAGCAATAGTCCGGTTGGTCCGACCCGCGCCAGCCATCAAACCCGATTCCGTACAGGTAGCCGCTGTTCCACCGGTTAAGCGCGACTCGGTCCGGACCAACCCCCCGGTAGTAGTCCGTACGCCGTTGCCCCCCCGCGATTCGGTTCAGGTCAGCCGTCCCGTCGTAACTAAAACACCGTCGATAACGGCCACCGCCCCGCGTTCACAAACGAGCGCCATTGGGCAGGCTGGACGAATACGGCCCGGTATTGTTTCGCCGAATGATGTTCGGCCCGAAAGCCGAACCGCCGTTAGCCAGGCCATACCGAGGGCTGATTCGAGCCTTGCCGCCGTTGCTGATTCAGCTCCGTCGGATTCGGTTCAGACCGCCGACGCTACCTTTCAAACTACTGTCAACTACCAGGCCAAAGACTCCACCATCTACGCGGCCGACGGTCAGACGGTGGAACTGTACGGTGATGCCAGCGTCGATTACGGTGATATTTCGCTCAAAGCTGACTACATCCGTATTAATTACCTCACCAACGAGGTGTACGCCAAAGGTCGCTATGATTCGACCGCTAAAAAACTCGTTGGACGGCCTATTTTTGCCGATGGCGAAGGAAAGTACGACTCGAAAGAGATTCGGTATAACTTCAAAACCAAAAAGGGACGCATTCAGAGCGTCGTTACCCAGCAGGGCGAGGGGAACATCCGGGGCGTGACGGTGAAGAAAGACGCCGAGGATAACCTGTACATCGGCAAAGCTATTTACACGACCTGCAACTTAGCCACGCCCCACTTCCACATCAACGCCAGCAAGCTGAAGGTGATCCACAACAAATCGGTGGTGGCGGGGCCGTTTAACTTAGTCATTAACCAGATTCCGCTGCCCATTGGGTTGCCCTTCGGTTTTTTCCCGTTTCCCAAACGGAAAGAAATTGGCGTGTCGGGTATTCTGGTGCCCCAATACGGTGAAGAACCCAACGGCCGGGGCTATTACCTGCGCGACGGGGGCTACTACTGGGCCGTGAACGAAAACTTCGGACTGCAGTTCAAAGGACAGATTTACTCGCGGGGAAGCTGGGGGTTGGGCGTGTCGTCGGCTTACAATAAGCGTTACCGCTACAGTGGGGGCGTGGATTTGCGCTTCAACCGCAACCGCTCCGGCGACCGGGTCGATACGACGCAAAAGCCCCGTAATGACTTTGCCGTTTCGTGGTCGCACTCGCCGGTGCCACGCGGGCGGGGCAGTTTTTCGGCCAACGTCAACGTCACCAGTAACAACTTCAATCAAACCAACTCATATAATACTGCGTCCTACATCTCCAACGTAGCCACCTCGTCGGTCCAATATAGCCGCACCTTTGGGCAGTACGTGCGGGCGGGGGCCAATGTCCGCGTGAATCAGCAGTTTGGGGCACTCGACCAGGTGACCAACCAACGGGTCAATGGCAAAACGGACGTGTCGTCGGATTTTAACCTCGGTGTTAACCAGATTTCGCCGTTTGCGCTCAAAGGCGGCACAGGTCGCTGGTACGAGAGCTTTCGGGTAGGACTGGATATTAGTGGGTCAATCAGCGTCAGTAACACCATCCGGCGACAGATTGACACGACGGGCCTGGGCTTTCCGGTTATTTCAAATTTGCAACCCATCAGCGCTCTTCAACGGACCTTAGACAGCATTCAACGGGCTGACGATTTGCGCTTACGCCGGATTACGCGAGACCCTAATCTGATTCCGTTTAGCTCGGAAGCGTTGCCGCAGATTTGGGAAAATCGGGTAGTGCAGGCCCGTTACAGCATTCCTATTTCGCTGCCCAACGTCAAGCTGCTCCGCTACATCAACCTGACACCGGGCTTTTCGCTGCAAGGCGATATTTACTCCAAGCGATTAGACTACACCTACGTGCCAGACAGCAACGCCGTCCGGGTTGATACGGCCCGTGGTTTTTTTCCGTCCTACAATTTTTCCGTCAACGCCAGCATGAACACCCGTTTCTACGGGACGTACTTTATTCGGGGCAAGCGCATTGAAGCCATCCGGCACACGGTCGCGCCGTCCATCTCATTCAGCTACATTCCTGATTTTACGAACCCATCGTTCGGACAGTTTCAGGTATTGCCCGAAGTTGGGAGTTTGCAGGGGCTGCCCGAATACCGCCGGACGCTGTCGCGGTTTCGGGGATTGGGTGGCAGTAGTGGCGGGGGCGGCAGTACCGAGTCGGCGTTTATCTCGTTCGGTATCGTGAATCAGTTGGAAATGAAGGTGCGCACCCGCAACGACTCGACGGGGCAGGATTTTAAGAAAGTGCCGATCTTCGACAACCTGAGCATGACCGGCAGTTACAACCTGCTGGCCCCGGACTACAAGCTATCGCCAATTTCGATCAGCGCAAACACGCAGATTTTCAAAAACATCAGCTTCAACTTCTCGTCTACCTTCGACCCATACGCATATAGGCCTTACGGTGGCACCCCCGTCTACGCATTGCCTATTTCTAATACACCTATTCCGCCAATCAGTTATTCACCCCTCATTCTTGATGTAGCTCAGTACGAAAACCAGGAATTCATCCGTGTACCAAATGTTTATGCTTTTCAGGAAGGACAGGGATTACTTCGACTAACCAACGTTCAGGCGTACGTCAGCGCCCGATTTGCGCCCAAGCAGGCCGATAAACCCAAAACCAGCCCCAACGCAACTGATGCGACGCTCAAGGCTATCAACGATAACCCCGAAGTATACGTTGACTTCAATATTCCTTGGTCAATAAACGCCAGTTACACCTTCGGACTCACCAAGCTCACTCCTATACGTTCGCAGGTAATTCAGGCCCTGACGCTAACGGGCGATCTCAGCCTGACGCCCAAGTGGAAAATTACGGTGCAAACGGGTTACGATTTCCAGTTCAAAAGTCCCACGCTGACGACCATCGGCATTAACCGCGACCTGCACTGCTGGGAAATGGCGTTCAACTGGACCCCCTACGCTGGCAACAACCTGCGGGCGGGCAACTACTCCTTCGACCTGCGGGCACGGTCATCCATCCTCCAGGAGTTGAAACTCTCCCGCCGACGCAGTTTCTACGACCGGGGCGGATTTTAAAGAGCGAATGAGTGAACGAGTGGTGCCGCCAATTGCTATCGGTTGCACCACTCGTTCACTCATTCGCTCTTTCACTCTTTAATTACGGTGTAAACACCACGCGCATGACCTCATCGGCCCGGTTGCTGAACATATCGTAGCCCTTCATGCCATCGTCGAGGCTCATGGGGTGCGTCAGCAGGAAGCCCGTGTCAGCCTGTCCGTTAGCAACGTATTCCATCAGGCGGGGCATGTATTTTTGGGCGTGAAGCTGTCCCATTTTAAAGGTCAGCCCTTTGTTCATAGCCGCGCCCATTGGCATACTGTCTACCAAACCCGCATATACGCCCACAATGGAGACGGTGCCTCCCTTCCGGCACGCAATGATGGCCTGCCGCAGCACAATGGCGCGGTCAATCTCCAGCCCCACGAACTGCTTGGCTTTATCGTAGTAATATTGGGCGCTGTCGTCAACGGCTTCCAGACCTACGCAGTCGATGCAACGGTCAGGGCCACGCCCACCGGTCATCTCGCGCAGGGCTTCCAATACGTCTACTTTGGAGAAGTCGAGCGTTTCGGCTTTGCCCACACGCCGGGCGGTTTCGAGCCGACTGGGTTCGCGGTCAATGGCAATCACGCGCTCGGCTCCCAGCAGAAACGCGCTTTGAATGGCCATCTGCCCCACGCCCCCGCAGCCCCAGATAGCCACCGTGTCGCCCGGTTGGATGCCGCACATATCGGCCGCCATGAAACCGGTTGGGAAGGCGTCGCCCAGAAATACGGCCTGCTCATCGGTAAGGCGTTCGTCCACAACGAACATACCCTTGTCGGCAAACGGCACCCGAACGTATTCGGCATGGCCCCCGGCGTAGCCCCCAAACGAGTGCGTGTAGCCGAATATAGCCGCTGGTGAGTCGCCCATGATTTGTTCGGGCATGTAGGCGTTCGGGTTCGAGTTGTCGCAAAGGGACCACGAGCCGGTGGAACAGTAATTGCAGTAGCCGCAGCCAATGGTAGCCGCCACTGCCACCCGGTCGCCTTTTTTGAGGTTCGTGACGCCTTTACCCGTTTCAACAACCTCGCCCATGAACTCGTGGCCAATAATATCGCCTTCCTGCATGGTTGGGATGTAGCCGTTGAGCAGGTGCAGGTCGGAGCCGCAAACGGCCGTTTTACGAACCCTGATGATGGCGTCGCGGGGGTTTAGAATTTCGGGGTCTGGAACGCGCTCCACGCGCAAGTCGTATTTTCCGTTATAGCACAACGCCTTCATGTTCTTTCTGTTGAGTAGGTTGCTTCCTGTAAACTGATTCGCCTTCTTTTTCGCGGCCCGACGACTGCCCTGCGAGCGTTGGAATCTCGCCCGTTTCGAGTAGCCGCTTGAAACGCCGGATGTCTTCTTTCACCATCTGCTTGAGCGTCGGGTTAAGCAGTTTCAGTACGGCTTCGCCCACGATGCCCTCCGGAGCGCGGTATTTGATGGTTGCGTGGACTTCGGTACCCCGGTTGCCCGGCGCATCCACAAACCGCACCTCACCCGAATTGTCGATGGTGGCACCCGGTACTGACCGCCAGACCAGTCGACTGTTTTGTTCTTCTTCCACAATGTCCGCGTCCCACTCGACGGCTGGCAGTAGCTTCGCCACCTTACTGCCGGTGCTGACCTTAGCTACCCAGTGCGACCGTTTGTCGTCCTGCTGCGTAACGGATTCGAGGTGCTGCATGAACTGGGGCAGGTTTTCGAGTTGCCGCCAGAACGCATAAACTTCCTCGCGGGGCTTGTTGATGGTCACGCTCTTGCTGATTTCCAGCACGTCGGTTTCGGTTTTCTCTTCCGACGTATCGCGGCCAATCGCATTGTTAACGGGGCAGTAGCCGGTGGTGCCCCGGTACACCAGAGCGCCACCGAGAGCCGCCAGCAAAATGCCGCCTAATCCACCTTTGCGCAAGCCAACCGTTGCCAGCAGCGCCCCGGCCCCGGCCGATACGTAGCGCTCCGTTGGCCCCACATTGATCCGGCTCGACCCGCTGGGTATAGGATCGACCGGCGCCATGTCGATCACTCCACTTTTTGCTAAATCTTTCGTTTTTGCCATGATGATTAGGTTGGTTTGTTTACTCCGTAGCGTAACCAGAGTGTATGATTAATGTTGAGAAGTTTGAGGCAAGGGAGCCGTGCGTTAACGTCATTCCGACGGCTCTTTCCCGACTGGCGACACGCCAAAAAGTTGTATCTTGCCCCGGCTCTAAAAAAAACCACCATGACTGATCGCGATAAACAACGGCTTGACGAGTTGGAGATGAAAACCGCTTACCTGCTGGCCCGTCAGGATGAGCAAACGGCTAAAATGAACCAGATCACGGCCCGTTTGGTGTACATCGAAGCCCGGCAGTATCGGCTCATGAAAGAAATTGGGATCGACCCCGAGAAAATCGACACGGTGGAAGCCGCCCAGGCCGACGCCAAAGCGATCAACTTGCTGACCATTCCTGAGCAGCGGTGGAACTGAGGTTGCTAAAACGGCTAAGGTCTGCTAAACACTATTAGTCGGCGCGTTCGTTATAGCCTCGTATGAAATCTGCTTCCCGACGTACGCTTTTTATTCTTGCTGCCCTGATCGCCGTCAACGTACTGTCGGCATTCGTCTTCTTCCGGATCGACCTAACCGAAGAAAAGCGCTATACCCTCTCGGCGGCTACGGCGTCGCTGCTTACCGACCTGCCCGATGCCGTTCACGTCGACGTGTACCTGACGGGCGACCTGCCGCCGGGATTCAAACGGCTCGAAAATGCCGTTCGCGAAACGCTCGATGAGTTTGGTGCCGGTGCCAATAAAACCGTCACCTACCGCTTTACGGATCCCGACGCCATCACCGACGCCGATGCGAAGGCCAAACTCATCCAGAAATTACAGCAACGCGGATTGCTGCCGACTAATCTGTTTGCCAAAGAAGGTGGTAAACGTACCGAGAAGTTGGTGTTTCCGGGTGCCATTGTCTCCTACAAGGGTAAAGAAACGGCCGTGCTGCTGCTGAAAGGCAATAAAGCGGCTTCGCCCGAAGAGCAGTTGAATCAGTCCTACGAGGGCGTGGAGTTCCAGTTTGCGTCGGCCATCCGCAAGTTGACGCAGGTCGAAGGAAATCGCCGACGGGTGGGATTGCTCTACGGCCATACGCAGGTGCCGCCTTCGCGCTTCGCCGATTTGCTGGCGTCGGTGCAGGAGAACTACGATCTATTTTTCGTGGATATGACCAAGCCCGGCCCCATTGCCAATCTCGACGCGATTCTGGTGCCGAAACCCGACCGGCCTTTCTCCGAAGACGAAGTTTTCAAATTAGATCAGTTCGTGGTCAATGGCGGGCGGGCGCTGTTCTTTGTGGATGGGCAGCGAGTGGACAGCGTTAACAACGAAGGCACCTACGCGCAGCCGCTCAATCTGAACCTCGACGATCTGTTTTTCCGCTGGGGCGTTCGCGTCAACCGCGACGTTGTGAAGGATTTTGTTTGTGCGCCTATTCCGCTCAACGTCGGCAACATTGGCGACAAACCCAACGTGCAGTTGGTGCCGTGGCGGTTCTACCCACTGCTGAACAATTTTGGCAACAGCGGCAGTCCTATCGTACGGAATCTCGACGCGGTACTAAGCCGGTTTGTCAGTACATTAGACACCGTCCGGGCGTTGGGGGGTGACGGGCAGCCAATCCGTAAAACACCCCTCTTGTTGACGTCACCGTACACCCAAATTTTGAAGGCCCCCGCCCTGATTTCGTACAACGAAGCCCGCCAGCAGCCCGACCCGAAAACGTATACAGGGGGCGTCAAGATCGTGGGGTGTCTGCTCGAAGGCCGGTTTCAGTCGCTGTTTGCCAACCGCGTTCTGCCCGGCGACCCCCGTGCCAGCGGTTTCCGACCGGTGGGTGAGCTGTCGCGGGTGCTGGTCTGCTCGGATGGTGATCTGCTAATCAACGACGTTGACTATAAACGCAGCGCGCCGTATCCACTGGGTTTCGACCGCTACACCCGCAATACCTTCGCCAACAAGGATTTTGCCCTAAACGCCATTGACTATTTGGTGGACCCGAACGGCGTAATTTCATCCCGAAACCGCACTGTAGCGCTCCGGCCGTTAGATAAAATTAGGGTCGATGCGGGACGCACCGGCTGGCAACTGCTCAACGTGCTGGGTCCACTGGCGCTGATCGGATTGGTTGGTGTGGTGTGGCAGGTGTTGCGGAGGAGACGCTATAGTTAAGGTTTGTATAGTCGCGTGTTTATGAGTATTAAACCCAATACCTGCCATGAAACAAACCTTTCTCCGTCACTACACTCTAATCGGGCTACTGACCTGCGTCGTCGCGCTGCCTATGCCGACTGCCGCTGGTCCGTCTCCGAGATTGCCCAAAAAGTCGGCGATTCTACAGACAATGACCCTCACCAATGACTACTTTATGCGGTCGTGGCCTGATCCCGGCAAGGTGATCGTCACCAACAAAACGAGACCAAGTAACATCTGGACGCGGGCTGTGTATTACGAAGGCCTAATGGCGTTGCACGGTGTCGATCCCCAAAAAAAATACTACGATTACGCCGTGCAGTGGGGAGAAAAACACAACTGGGGGATGCGGAGCGGCACCACTACCCGCAACGCCGATGATCAGTGCTGTGGTCAAACATACATTGACCTCTACCAAATTGATAAGAAGCCGGAACGCATCCGGGATATTAAAACGTGCATCGACGCTACCCTGACCAGCGACAAAGCCGATGACTGGAACTGGATCGATGCGCTGCAAATGGCCATGCCCGTTTATGCTAAACTGGGCGTATTGTACAAAGACAATCCCGCTTATTTTGAGAAAATGTACCAGCTCTACGACTTTGCAAAGACCAAACACGGGGGCAAGGGGCTGTACAATCCGCAGGATCGTTTGTGGTGGCGAGACGCTGATTTTGTGCCACCCTATAAAGAACCGAACGGCGAAGACTGCTACTGGTCGCGAGGGAACGGCTGGGTGGTGGCGGCCCTGGTGCGGGTACTCGACATCATGCCGAACGATGCCCCGCACCGCGCCGAATATCAGCAAACCTACCTCGATATGCTTGCTGCGCTGACGCCCCTGCAACGCCCCGATGGGTACTGGAACGTGAGCCTGCACGACTCTACCAACTTTGGCGGCAAAGAACTTACCGGAACGGCGCTGTTCATTTACGGCATGGCCTGGGGCGTTAACCACGGACTGCTGGACGGTAAAGTTTACAAACCGGTTATTGCCAAAGCCTGGAATGCGATGGTTGCCGAGTCCGTGCATCCAAGTGGTTTTCTTGGCTACGTGCAGGGAACGGGCAAAGAACCCAAAGACGGTCAGCCGGTTACCTACACCAGCAAACCTGATTTTGAGGATTACGGTCTTGGTTGTCTTTTGCTGGCGGGCAGTGAGTTGTACCGGATTAAGTAGTCACTACTCCAGCGAGAACTTCACGATCCACTGCGCAACCGTTGCACCAGTTAGGTTGAAGAGTAGATTGGGGAACAGACCCAACGCCAGCGCGATAGCGCCGAGCGGCATTAGCAACAGTTTTTCACGCGTGGTCAGGTCGGGTAGTGACGGGGCTCCCGTTGGCGTAGCGGCTTCGTGCCGGGACCAATACGGTCCAAAGAACATACGTTGCAGCGTCCAGAGGAAGTACGCAGCCGCCAGTAGAATCCCCGTCGTGGCTACGGCCGTGAGCCAGCCGGGTAACCATTCGGACTGGAAACTGCCCATCAATGTGAACAACTCGCCCACGAATCCCGAAAATCCGGGTAGTCCCAGCGATCCGAAAAAAGCGACCGCCGTCAGCGTGGCGTACTGCGGCATGGGCTGTATTAGGCCCCGGTATGAGTCGATGCGCCGGTCGTGGGTGCGGTCGTAAAGGACACCCGTCAGCAAAAACAGCATCGCCGACAGCACGCCGTGGCTCACCATCTGGTAGACGGCTCCGTTGATTCCTTCGGCCGTTAACGACGCCACGCCAAGCAGCACGAAACCCATGTGCGAAACCGACGAATACGCGATCATCTTTTTGACGTCATTCTGCGCCAGCGCTACCAATCCGCCATAAACAATGGATACCGTTCCCAGCACGGCCAGCGGCAAGGCATATTCGGCGGCTCCGTCCGGGAAGAAATTCCAGACGATCCGGATAAACCCGTAGCCACCGATCTTGAGTAACACACCCGCCAGCACGACCGACACGGGCGTGGGCGCTTCAACGTGCGCATCGGGCAACCACGTGTGCAGCGGCACGATGGGTAATTTGATGGCAAATCCAATGAACACCGCCCAGAACGCCAGCATCCGGGCCGGAAGTCCCAGCACGACGGGTTCAGAAGCCGGATTCAGGAACGCATCGGGGAGGTAGTTGCCACCATCGGCGAGGTAGCGCATGTCGAAGGTGTGAACAACCTGCGCTGGGTTGAGCTGACCACTCCTGAGGTGCGCCTGCATGATGCGGATGATCTCGCTCGTCGCGGCCTGGGGATCGGCGATGAAACCGGCTGCCACTGCCGTGCTGACAGGGTCCATGACCGACAGGTACAGCCCGATCATCACCAACAGAATCAGCAACGAACCAAGCAGCGTGTACAGGAAGAATTTGATGGATGCGTATTCCCGGCGCGGACCGCCCCACAGCCCGATCAGGAAATACATGGGCAGCAGCATGAATTCGAAAAACAGGAAAAATAGGAAGAAATCGAGCGCCAGAAAGCAACCCATGATCGTGCCGGTCAGTAGTAGGTACAGGGCATAATACGCCCTCAATCGGTGCGTGAACGCCCACGACGACACCACACCCACCAGCATGACCACCGCCGACAGTATGACTAATGGCAGGCTGATACCGTCGACGCCAACCAGATAGTCGATGGACGCGATGCCTAAGCTACCCAGTGGCAAGGTGATCCAATCGGCCTGTTCGAGCAGTTGGTAACCTGCCGTCGCTGTGTCGAACGCTGCGTAGGCCAGTCCGGCCAGTACCACTTCGGCTATCGTAATGATCAGTGCGATCCAGCGAAATCGCGCCCTTTGACTATCGGGTAGGAGGGCCACCAACAGCGAACCGATTAATGGCAGAAAAATGAGTAACGAAAGAATCATCTTGTCTGGGTCCCCTTCGGTTGACCCTTATAATAAGCAAATGGGCCAACCAGAAGTTGACCCAGACATTATAGCAGCCACCAAAGCATCAATAACAGACCAGCTACCGCGACCGTAATGTAGGACTGCACGCTGCCATTCTGGACCGACCGCGTCATCCGTCCCACCCGACCGGCCAGCCAGGCCGCCCTATTAACGAGACCGTCCACGCCGTAGCGGTCCAGACTGTTAGCTACGTGAGCCAGCACCACCGCCGAAATCCCCGTCCCGTTGACCGTTCCATCGACCACCCGCTGATCGGTGCGGTGGAGTTGGGCAGCCAGCCTGAGCGTTGGATTGATGATGAGGTGCTGATACAGTGTGTCGAGAAAACCGTAGTTGAGCGATAAACGGACATAGCTGCGGCTGGAATCAGGCTCGCTTAATCGAAAACCAATCCACCCGCCCAGCAGCACTAAACCGACCGATACCGGGGCCAGCCACCAAAACGAAGCCTCCGCAGACTCAGCAAAAAGCCCAAAAAACCAACTTCCGTGCGCATCAATCGGGTTAATAGAAAACCAGATGAATACCGACAGGGCCGCCAGCACCACCACCGGCCCGCGCATGAGCCAGCCTGGTTCGTGAACCTGCGTCAGCGGCACCGCTTCGTTCCGGTACGATCCCCAAAAAATCAATCGCCATTGCCGGGTCATATACAGTGCCGTTAGCCCCGACGAGACCAGCAGCAATACGGGTATTGCCTGAGCCAAAGGACTGGATTGGAGTATGGCCCATGCAAACGCACCATTCAGAATCGCTTCTTTCGACAGAAATCCGGAGAAAAACGGCAGTCCCACCAGCGCAGCCGCGCAAACGCTGTAGGCCACGAAGGTAATGGGCAGCGCTCGTCGCAACCCGCCCATCTGCCGCATATCCTGGGTATGGACAGCGTGAATAACGGCTCCTGCGCTCAGGAACAGTCCAGCCTTGAAAAACGCATGAGTCAACAGATGGAACATTGCTCCGCCGACGTTGCCCGTGCCCATTGCAGCCACCATCAGCCCCAGTTGCGAAACCGTTGAGAATGCCAGTACTTTTTTTATGTCGGTCTGGAAAATGGCTGAATAACCGCCCCAAAGTGTCGTGATAGTGCCCACAAGCGTGATGATAACGAGGGCGTCGGGCGAGAGCAACGAATGAATACGAGCGAGCAGAAAAATGCCAGCCGCTACCATCGTAGCCGCGTGGAGCAGGGCCGATACAGGCGTGGGGCCTTCCATAGCGTCGGGTAACCAGGTCAGCAGCGGAAACTGCGCCGACTTACCCACACACCCCATGAACAGGCACAGCCCAAGGGCGGTGGGTACATTGCCCGCGAAGCCCGTGCCGGTCAGCGTCGATAAATCCAGCGTGTCGAAGTGATAATACGTCAGGAAAATACCGATCAGAAAGCCCATGTCACCGACGCGATTCATCAGAAAGGCTTTTTGAGCGGCCCGGCTGGCGGCAGGTCGTTCGCTGTAGAAACCGATGAGCAGATACGAAGCCAGACCAACCAACTCCCAAAATGCGTAGAGCACCAGCAGGTTTCCAGCCAGCACAATGCCCAGCATAGCCCCGACGAACAATTGTAAATAACCAAAGTAGCGGGCTAAATTGACCTCATCGTGCAGGTAAGCAATCGAGTAAATCTGCACCAGCAATGCCACAACATGCACCAGTACCAACATCAGCACGGTGAGCGCATCGAGCCGGAAACTCACCCCGAACGACACGCCCGAGACTGTTGCCCAGTCGGTTTGGATCGTTACCGGGCCGAGGGGTAGGGTTGCGGCCAGCCCAATCGACAGGAGTAATCCCGCACCCGTTAATGCCACTGCCAGCCAGCCTGCCACGCGCCGGGTCACCAGCATCACCAGAAAACCGGCAAAGGGCAGCAGGAGCAGACTGGTCAGAAGTGCCGGGTTGGGCATTGGGTGATGTGTTATTGCGGCCGCAAATATCCCGATTGTGAAATGGGGAAGCAAACCGCTTTCAGGCCGTTTTGAGCCAGCCCGTCACACTCAGTCGTTCGCGGGTGGCGTGCAGGACCTCATGCTCCAGTTGTCCGCTGTCGAAACATACCAGTCGGCCACCCACGGGCGTCACCGTTACGGATCGCTCTGATCCATCTGTTTCGGGCAGATACAAGGTTAGCTGACCACCGTCGGTCTCCTGCCAGTTAGCGTTGAGGTAGCAGACAACCGAGAGTTTCCGGCGCGAGTCGCTCCTAAACCGGTCAAGGTGACGTTTGTAAAAGGCGCCGGTGGGGTAGAGGGCATAGTGGAATTCGTAATCCCGCAAACCGAGGTAACACGTTTGATTCACGTACTGCACGAACTGACCGATGCGTTGCAGGAAACTCGTTTCCTCCGGGGTTGCCGTTGCTTTATCAAGCCACATAATCTCGTCGCCCCGAACGGCGGTTTCAACGGTTACCTGCTGATTGCCAATACCCGCCGACCGAAACTGTCCGGCTTCGCGCCGATTCCGCAGATACGTACTCAGGGCGGCTACTTCCGTTGGTGTCAGGAAGTTGTCCATAACCCCGTAGCCGTCCGTCAGTATTCCGTCGATAATGGGTTCGTAGTCGGGATTCATGGTGATTATTGCTTCAGCTCGGTCAATTCGTCTAAGTGCGCCGTTTTGAAGTGGCGGTACACCTGTAGCACAATTGCCAGTGCCACCGCTGATTCGGCAGCCGCGACAACCATTACAAACAGCGCCAGCATTTGTCCCTGCAATCGGTCGGGATCATACTGACTGAAAGCGACTAAGTTGATGTTGACGGCATTGAGCATTAGTTCGATGCCCATCAGCACGACAATGGCGTGGCGTTTGAACAGCACGACGGCTAGCCCAATGCTGAACAGGGCGGCTCCAACGAGTAGAAACAGATAACTATCAACGGGTTGCATGAGGTTGGGGTTTAGCATTGGTGGGTGATGCGGCCAAATACGTTGCGCCAACCAAAGCCGCCAGTAACAGGATGCCGGCAATCTCGAACGGTACTACATACTCAGTCATGAGTTGTTTGCCCGCTGTTTGAATGGTGCTTTCCCAACCCACCGGCCGGGTGAGGAGACTAAAGTTAGCCCGCGCCAGCAATGTGTACAACGCAACGAATAGTCCTACTGCCACCAGCAGGGGTACAATCCGGTTCAGGAACGACCCCGCCCGGTTCAGGGATGTGATGCGGTTCGGCGTTTGGCTGTTGGCGTCGGCAGAGCGTTCAGGTTTGTGGGTGAGCATGACGCCGAAGATTACCAGCACCAGCACACCACCCACGTAAATCATGATTTGCGCAACGGCTAAGAAATCAGCGCTCGCCAGCACAAACAAACCGGCTGCTCCCAACAGCGTCAGCAACAGAAAGAAAGCCGCATATAGCACATTACGGGTCAGTAACACGGCCAACGCACCGATGAGCGTGAGGGCCGCGAAGGTGTAAAAAGTAAGTTGGACCATCGAGTGGTTGGTGCGTAAGTAGTTCAGTGTATGCGTGTATGCGTTTGTCATCCCGACGAAGGAGGGATCTTATTGTCGTTGATGCACGAGATCCCTCCTTCGTCGGGATGACAAACGCACACACGCATACACTCATCATAACTTAGATTCACCATCCGGTTTAGGCCGCATGGTTGGGCGAAATGCCGGTTTTGGTTTTGTTGAAGTTTCGGGCTGTACAGCTTCGGGCGCGTCGGCGGCTGGTGCCGGTTTAACTGGCTCATCGGCGTTGGTGGGCTTCATCGTTGGGCGAAACGCTGGTTTGGGCTTAGCGACAACCGGCTCAAGTTGAACTGGTTCGCGTGTCTCAGTGGGTGAATATGCCGACGTTTCCGGTTCCGTTGAAACAGGTTTCGGGGGCTTCATCGTTGGCCGAAACCCGGCTGGCTTTGCTACGGTCGGTTTAGCTGCCAGCGCGGGCTGGTTCTCCGGCGTTGGCAAAACGGTTTCATCATGTACGGGCACATCCGTTGGCGCGGTTGTCGGCCTTTGCGTCGGTCTGAAGACCGGTTTTTTGGCTTTTTCCAAACCACCCTGCGCGATTTGCTGCATTTCGTCCGGTGTGGCGTCGGTCAGCGGATGACTAATGGCTCCGTCTGTTGAGTTAGCGGTTGGATCAGGTGAGGGCGCAACGGGCGAAGTTGGTTTTGCCGTTGGTCGGAAGACGGGTCTTTTCGCAACGACTGGAGCATCGGTTGATGCGCTCGGAATCGGACTCGATTTCGCCGTTAGTTGAGCCGCTTTAGCCGCTTCCTTCTCCTGAACGAACTGCTCGTATAATGCTCGTTTCTCGTCGGCTTCGGCGGGCGTGAGTTCGGCAAACTGGTAGGTTAGTTTACCGAGTTCAAACTCGCTGTAGTCGAATTTCTTGTCCATCGTCAGGCACTCGGTCGGGCAAACAACTGTGCAAAGTCCGCAGTAGCAGCACTTAGCCATGTCTATGTCGAACTTGGCCGCGTACAACCGAATGGGCGACCCGTCCGACGCCTTCCCAACTTCCTCAGTCGCCTTGATGGCATCAATGGTGATGCAATCGACGGGGCATATTTTGGCGCATTTATCGCAGACAATGCAATCGTCAATTTCATTGCGGAGCCGGTAGCGGCCGTTGTCAGGAATGGGCAGTTGCTCGTGCGGATACTGTAGCGTAACCAAGCCGTTTTGGAGGTCAAAATAATTATCGCTGGCAATGCCCTCGGCTGTTCGTCGGTGCGTCGCGTTGCGCAGATGCCGCAGCGTCAGGCTCAGCCCTTTGAGCGTCGTTCGTATGCCGGATTTTATGTCTCGGAAGTAGGACATTTTTGAATGAGCGAAAGTGAATGAGCGAATGTTTGGTCCTGACTATTCGCTCATTCACTCTTTCGCTAATTAAATTGCTGGATACTGCGCCGGGTCGGCTTCGTTCATCAGCGCGTACACGGTTTCAATTACGTCGTCAACGCCTGGCTTACCAAAATAGTCCCCATCGGAGCCGTAGGGCGGGCGGTGGGCTTTGGCCGAAAGCGTTTGGGGAGCCGAGTCTAAGTACTGGTAAGCCCCCTGACCCTCTACAACCTGCTGCATTAGGTAGGCCGATGCACCACCCGGCACATCTTCATCGGCAAATACCACGCGGTTTGTCCGTTTGATCGAATCCAGAATCGACTGATGCACGTCGAATGGCAGCAGCGTCTGCACGTCGATCACCTCTACACTGATGCCCATTGGGGCGAGTTGTCCAGCGGCTTCCAGCACAATCCGGCACATGGAACCATAAGTGACGACCGTCACGTCGGTGCCCGTGCGCAGCACCTCCGGAATGCCGAGCGGCACACAAAACTCGTCGAGGTTGTGGGGAAGTTTCTCCTTCAGCCGGTAGCCGTTCAGCGACTCAATGAGCAGCGCCGGATCGTCGCCTTTGAGGAGTGTGTTGTAAAAACCGGCGGCCTGCGTCATGTTTCGGGGCACCAGCACGTGCATTCCCCGCAAACTGTTGATCATAGCGCCCATTGGTGAGCCGGAGTGCCAGATGCCTTCCAGCCGGTGCCCCCGCGTCCGGACAATAAGCGGGGCTTTCTGACCGCCTTTGGTGCGGTAAAGCAACGTCGCCAGGTCGTCGGTTAGAGTCGCTAAGGCGTAATAGATGTAATCGAAATACTGAATTTCGACAATCGGTCGCAGTCCACGCATCGCCAGCCCAATACCCTGACCAATGATGGTTGTTTCGCGAATACCCGTGTCAGTGATGCGTACCTCGCCGTATTTTTCCTGAAGACCCGCAAAGCCCTGATTCACGTCGCCAATCTGACCGACGTCTTCGCCCAGCGCTACTATACGGGCGTCTCGGGCAAACAAACTGTCGAAATAACGCTGCATCAGCAGGTAGCCATCCAGCAAGGGGGCGTCGTCGGCGTAGCGGGCTGGAACGCCTTCAACGAGCATTGGTGACTCCGGCGACTGGCTGTACAAGTATGAACTGAAACGATCTTCGTTTTCGGCGTTGGTGCGCTCAAGCCACGCCCGTAATCCCTGCCGGGCGTTACCACTGTCAGTACGCAATAGTCGAATCGCTTTTCGCACGGCCGACACGGTATCCCGGCGCAGGGGCGTTGCCGTTTTGCGCAGTTCTTCCCGAATGGCCATCAGATCGGCCGATTTTGAATGATGCCGGGCCGCTTGCTGAAGCAGATCAACGGCTTCGTCAAAATCGCCTTTCATTGACTGTTGATAGGCGTTCCAGGCGTTAATTCGTGCCTCTTTGACCGTTTGTTTCGCTTCCATTTCAACGGTTTCCAACTCGTCGTTCGTTGCGTAGCCGTTGGCTAATATCCACTGGCGGAAGGTCCGGTTGCAGTCGTGCTCGGCTTCCCACATCAAGCGTTCCTTCGATTTGTAACGTTCGTGGGAGCCGGATGTGGAGTGACCTTGCGGCTGCGTTAACTCCTGAACGTGCACCAGCACCGGCACGTGTTCGTTGCGGCAAATCTGGGCGGCTTGGTGGTAGGTTTCCAGGAGCGCAACGTAGTCCCAGCCTTTCACCGTAAATAGTTCAAACCCCTTATCGTCGGCGTCGCGTTGGAAACCGGCCAGTGCCTTCGAGATGCTGCCTTTGGTCGTCTGGTATTCTACCGGAACCGAAATGCCGTACCCATCGTCCCAGACCGACATCAGCAGGGGCACCTGCAGCACACCAGCCGCGTTCATGGTTTCCCAGAACATACCCTGCGATGTGGAGGCATCGCCAATGGTGCCGAAAACGATTTCGGCCCCCCGGCGCGAGAAATTGGTTAGGTTGTTTAGAGCCGGGTTGGCCCGGAACAGTTTAGACGCATAGGCCAGCCCCAATGCACGGGGCAACTGTCCGGCTGTTGGCGCAATGTCACAAACCGAGTTATAGAGTTCGGTTTGGTTGCGCCACTGTCCCTGCTCGTCGAGCCAACGGGTGGCGAAGTGACCATTCATGGATCGCCCGGCGGTGTTGGGGTCGGCGGCAAGGTCGGTATGAGCGTAGAGTTGGGCGAAAAATTCGGTCCACCGTAACTCACCCAACGCAGCCACAAATGTCTGATCGCGGTAGTAACCCGAGCGGAAATCGCCCCGCTCAAAAGCGCGGGCGGCTGCCAGTTGCGCCAGTTCTTTGCCGTCGCCGAAGATACCGAATTTAGCCCGACCGCCCATTACGTCGCGCCGACCTAACATACTCGCCTGTCGGCTTTCGCAGGCCAGCCGGTAATCGGACAGGATTTTTTCGCGGGAGAGAATATCGGTTGTGCGGGGTTGTTCGTTTGCTATCACAGCAGAGCTACGGGTTGAAAGCGTCCAACAATTAATTTACTGATGAAGTACGGATGATGGCTACGTGTAGCGGCATCCTGTGAAAGTAAAAGTAAGGTAAAACAAGGCAGCTTTCAAAAAAACGAATTTCTGCGTTTATTTGTTGATCGGTAGGCGGTTGGCACTAATTTGGCAAACTGTTTGCATAAGAACACAGTTGAAGGCGTTGCATCTTAACAATCAAACCATAATTCCGTTTAGTCCAATGAAAACTATTTTTTCACTTTTCGTAGCTTTATTTGTGTTGGCCACAGTTAGCTACGCCCAGAAGGGGGTCATGAAGTTTGCTAAGGAAACCCATGATTTTGGTAAGATCGAGCAGGGAAAACCGGTGACGCACGTGTTCGAATTCAAAAATACCGGTGCTGATCCCGTTGTCATCAATGACGCTCAGGCATCCTGCGGTTGCACCAAGCCAAATTGGACGCGTGAGCCAATCATGCCCGGTAAAACCGGTACGGTGTCAGCTACGTTCAATGCGGCTGCGGCTGGTCAGTTCACCAAAACGGTAACGGTAACCAGCAATGCAGAAGCCGGTCAGACAGTTTTGTATTTGAAAGGAGAAGTGGTTGCCCAGAAGGAAGCAGCCGCGGCTGCGTCGCCCGCCCCGGAAGTAAAAACTACGAAGAAGAGTACCAAGACGTCACGATAACGCGTCGAAACGGTAAAATCTAAGCAAAAAAGGCATTTCGCTGAAAAGCGGGATGCCTTTTTTGCTTTACTACGCACCTCATCCCGCCCCCCAACCGACCGGCTAACCCGGCGTCCGCTGGTCTAAAATCGTACTTAAATTATGCTGTGTCGTCTTATTTTTGTACTGTCTCCTGACCGTCTTCACGTCCATGACACCGCCCCAACGCTGACAAAGTCAGCCCGTTTCCCCGTCGTCTCTTTTCAGACTTTATCGTGTTCTGCCCGTAGGCAGGTCGATGCTTTATTCGCGTACCTTGCAGTGCGCAGTTTGTTGCTGCCGTACTCACCTCACAAACCATAATCCCAACAAACCATGTTTTTTCTCGTCCTTGGTATTTTCGCGCTCATCGCCGGATTTGCCATTAACACGCCTGCACTGGCGTTTTCGCATTATTCGCGCCCCGTTAAAGTGATTGGGGTTATTTTGATTGTTATCGGGTTGCTCTCCTCCAGCGTCCGGCAGATCGACGCTGGTCAGGTGGGCGTCATTTCGCTGTTTGGTAGTGTTAGTGATCGGTCGCTCAACTCGGGATTAAGCTTTGTCAATCCGCTGGCTACCGTAACGGAATTCGACGTTAAGACGCAGAACTACACCATGTCGGCGACCAACGACGAAGGCGAGAAGCAGGGCGACGACGCCATTCGGGTGCTGACGGCCGACGGGCTGGAGGTGGTCATTGACCTGACGGTACTGTACCGCGTAGTACCCGCCGACGCACCGAGAATTCTGCGCGAGATTGGTCCGGACTACACCGACAAAATTGTGCGGCCCATTACCCGGACGCGTATCCGCGACAATGCCGTTTATTACGACGCTGTGGCTCTTTATTCGACCCGGCGCGACGAGTTTCAGGGGCGGATTTACAAGACAATCGAAACGGATTTCAAGAAGCGGGGCCTGATGCTGGAGCAACTGCTGATTCGAAACATCGACCTGCCCGCATCGGTTAAGAAAACCATTGAGTCGAAAATCAATGCTGAACAAGATTCCCAGAAAATGCAGTTTGTGCTAACTAAAGAACGGCAGGAAGCTGAACGCAAACGGGTTGAAGCGCAGGGCATTGCCGATTATCAGCGTATTTTGTCAACGGGTCTGAGCGACAAACAGTTACAGTATGAGCAGATTAAAGCACAGCGTGAACTGGCCGCATCACCTAACGCTAAAATTGTAATTATGGGCAGCCGGGGCAACGTACCGTTGATTCTGAGCGATAAGTAGGTTTAGAGGTGTTTAAGTGTGTTTGTCATCCCGACGCAGGAGGGATGACAAACACACTTAAACACCTATCTTTATGACCATGAAAAAAAGTGAACTGTTGCTGATACTGCTTGGTGCTGGATTGCTGACGGGCTGCTTTCGGCCCATCGTTTATTTAAAGAATAGCCCGAACTACCCAGTCGACGTTTTCTACGATAATCAGCGGCCCGAACGCCCGTTTGAACCGTTGCAGGACCTGGAAACGAAAGGAGAAGTGCCACTATCAGATCGGCAGACAGCGAATCGCCGAATGCTCAGCCGGGGAAACGATATGCAGCAGAAAGAGCTGTTACTGGCCCGACTGACGATGGAAGCCAAAAAAATGGGGGCTGATGCGCTCGTTGATGTGCGCTATAAGTACTACACGTCCATGACCGACAATGGCTACGTGATGACGGGTCTGGCCGTAAAATACAGGAAAGAAAACTGATTACTTGACCTCTTCGTAATCGACGTACTCGCCACCGCGCTGGTAGGGCGAATTTGTGCTTTTCGTTGGATGATTCTCCACCCGTATTTCTCCTTCCCGACGTTTTGCGTAAGCTGCCGCTTGGCGTTTTTGCTCCTTCACCAACTGGCGGCCAACCAACAACTGAAATACGAACCGCCGTATTGGTGGCACGAACATAATGATGAGGGTGATAATCAGAATATACTTCATCTTGAGCGTCGTTAACAATCAATAAACGATGGGGCCGATGGTTTAGTTTTCTTTCCTGAACGCGCCTATTAGTTAAACACACCGCGTTACTACAACGGTGCGTTCAGGAAAGAAAAGGACTTGGCTGGCTACTGCCCATATAACGTTTTTCCGGCAGCCTCATACTTATCACCAGCCGACCACTGCGGGCGCGTAGCCCGGTCGGCGATCAATCGGGCTGCGTGAGCATAAGCTTGGCAGAACCGATGTACGTAGTTGAAATCCAGCGATTCGGGGTTGTCGATAGCCTGGTGGTAGTACTTGCCAATGGCTTCGTCGAAGGTTTTAAAACCAGGTGAGAACGTTGGGGCAGGAATCCCCTTAGCCGCAAAACTGACGTTGTCAGAACGGTCGAAAAGGCCCTGCTCGGGAGCGGGTTCGGCAAAAACGCCCAGCCCGGCCGCTTTTGCCCCTGCTTCAATCTCGGCTCTGGCACCGGTCCGCTCTAAACCAATTACGGATACGATGGTCGTGTCATTATAGCCTGCTCCATCTGTGTTGAGGTTGAAGATGGTTTGTTTCAGCGGCACCAGCGGATGTTCGGCGTAGTAGTTGCTGCCGAGCAAGCCAACTTCTTCGCCCGTCAGAGCCAGTACCAGCACCGAGCGTTTGGGCCGTTGCTGCATGAGCGCTTTCGCGGCCGTTAGAATCGAAACCGTTCCGAAGGCGTTGTCACGAGCGCCATTGAAAATGCTGTCGGTGGGTTGGTATGGGCTACCGCCCTGTTTGCCGACGCCAACGTGGTCGAAGTGAGCCGAAAGAATCACGTATTCATCCTTTAGTTTTGGGTCAGTGCCTTCGATGATGCCCGCCACATTAGCCGAAGGTGCGGGTATCCGGGGACGCCCAGAGGTGCGCAGCGTAGCGGTCTGACCCGCTTCTTTCAATTGCTTATACTGATTATTAGCGTTGTTGATCCACAGGTGCGTAACGGGTGAACCGCCGGTTGCAGTAGTCGGCAAGCTAATTTGCTCCCGGCTAAAATACTGATTGACAAACCCCCAGGGTATCGACTCGCTGTACAGTTCGATCAACGCAACCGCTCCCTTGTCGGTCGCTAATTTGCGTTTAGCGACCGACGCTTTAAAAATTTCGCCCGGTCCTTTGGCCTCCGGCGAACCACCCTGCACAATAACAATCCGACCTTTTACGTCGCGTCCTTTGTAGCCGTCATCGCCGTCGGTTAGGCCGTAGCCAACGTACACAACCTCGCCCGACACGTCCGCTGGGCTACCTGTCATCACGGCCAATTCCTTGCCTAATCGGAGCGTGTCTTTACCAAGAATCATCGTAGCTGAACCGGCCGCTTTGACCCGCTCGAAGCCGATAGACTGTAGGTAACCTCCCGCGTCGCCAGCAGGTTTCAGCCCTAACATTCTGAACTGTTCGGCAATGTAACGGGCGGCTATCTGGTTGCCCGGCTCACCCGTCCGGCGCCCCTGCAACTCGTCCGATGCCAAAAAGCGCGTGTGGCTTTCAACTTCGGCACGGGAGATAGCAAATTCAGGAAGTGAAGAAATGGACGTTGTTGGTGCAGCATTCGGACGGGGTGGGGCCTTCCGGGAGGCACGGGGCTGCGCCTGCGCTGATGCAGCCGCAATGGTTACAGCCACCAGAACAGTCAGAATTCGGTCGGTTTGCATAAAGATCGATTTGAACCGTAAAAGTACAACACGAGACCCGGCTTTAGACAACCGTCCGTCCTGCTGAAGTTCCTCTCATAGGTGATTTCCGGTGCTTTCGCCCTACTCTCTTCGCTTGTAGTGTTGGCGGGCAAACCGCATAAACGTATCGGCGAGTCCTTCGCTCATACCCTGTAACTGAATCGAATAAAAGTCGCGCTGAATGGTAAGACCTTGTACATCAAGAACGTTGAGGGTGCCCACGCGTAACTCGTTCTGAACCGCGAAAACTGACACGAACGCCATACACCGCGAACTGCTGAGGTACGATTTGATGCTTTCAGTGCTACCCAACTGCATCTCAACGGTGAGGTCGGTGAGCCGCAGCCCCGCCCCCCGCAGCGCGTGTTCAACCACTTCGAGCGATCCTGAACCGCGTTCCCGCAGCACAATCGGAACGGTCCGCAACTCATCCAGCGTGATTTCGTCGCGGCCCGCGAGAGGGTGGTCGGGGCGGCAGATGAGCACAAGTTCGTCTTTCACAAAGGATGTATAACGGATGTCGCTATGGTGCGTCCGTCCTTCCACCAGTCCTAAGTCGATGTCGTTGTTGAGCAGGGCCTGTTCAATTTGCTCGGTATTTCCGCTAAGGAGTGAAATGGCTACGTCGGCTGACTGCTCGTGGAAACGGGCCAGCACGGGCGGAATCACGTACTGCGCTACGGTGCTGCTTGCCCCCAGCCGGAGCGTTCCGCCGGGTTCGCCTTTGAGCGCGTTCATGTCGAACTCCAGTTGCCGGTATGTCGCCATAATGGTTTCGGCGTGGCGCAGCAGCAAACTCCCCGCCGACGTAAGGCTTACCTGGTTGCCGCGCCGGTCGAAGAGCGCCGTGCCGAACTGATGTTCCAGTTCCTGAATGTGTTTGGTTACGGCGGGCTGCGTCACGAACAGTTCGGCCGCTGCTTTGGTGAAGCTAAGCCGCTTGGCAACGGTGTAAAAGACGGTCAGGCGAAAGTCGAGCATTATTATTGGGCGTTGAATAACCGATTGAGCCAGTCAACGAAGCGGAGACAAAGGGCGGTGTTGTGATCCAGAAACGTGGCGGCAATAGCGGTGCCCATCGGTTTGCCAGGGTCTTTCTGCCAGGCCAGCCACGTATGGATAAACGCTTTCGCCCGCTGGACAGAAGGATCGTACCTATTTGTAATGTTTTCTGCTTCAATTTGCGCTAAAATCTGGTCAACGAATGGATGCAGCGAGTCATTTTGCGGGATCAGGTAGCGGACGAAATCTTCCAGCATACCCAACTGTAGATTATCGGGCATGAGCCAAATGCCAACCGTTGGGTTACGACCCACACCGTCAATTATGGTTCCGTTTGAATCAGGTGAGGAGGCTGTGATGTACCCTTCTGCCTGGAGTGTATTTCTCAAGCTACTCCACCGGGCACTCAAATCTGTGTCAGCGTCTAATACAATGCCGATTGTATCAATTGTCGGTCTTTGTAGTTTGATCCGGGCAATTAGTTGGTCAGACATCTTATCAACGCCTTCGCAATCAATAATTTCAAAATTATCGGCTAACTGATGCTGATTACGAATGCTGGCTACTACATATAAGTCATCCTTACCTTCGACCAACAATTTGAATGGAAGCTTCTTGCGGTTAATGTAATCACTCATCGGGGATCAACTTGGACGCGTGTGGTAGCTTGGATTTCATCGGCGTCGTAAACAGTTGCCTCAATATTGCCTTCATAGTTCTCAAGACGGATCATGGCACCGGCATCTCTGTCCTGTTTGCCATTATTGATTACAGCCGAGAATGCTTCAATGCAATCGAGACTGTGTGTTGTTGCAAACACTTGAACATTAAGCTGTTCGGCAAGGTAAAAAATGATCTCCCATAGTTTTTCCTGAACCGAGTAATGCAAGCCGTTTTCGAATTCATCAATGAGTAGATAACCGTTTTCGCAGTTTACCATCGCCAGAATAATAGTTAGAATTCGGTTGATGCCGTCGCCCATACTGCGCAAAGAAACAGGTTTTCTAATGTCTTCTATCTTAACAACAGCCACTCTTTCATCACGTTTCGAGCTATTGTTAGGGATTAATAAATTATTTACGAAAGCCAGTTGTTGAATGTTTTTTTCAATCAATCTTAGGGCATCCTCTACATAAACTTGTTTCTCGGTGAGAATGACTTTGTCCCAAAGCTGACCATTTGTTTCTCCTATGATATTATTAGTTCTAACGAATTGAACGTTTGCTTTTAACCCTGTGAATAACATTAGACTATTGAATCGTCTGTCAAGGTTAATAATACGAGAGTTAACCCCGGTTGTGATTTCGAGACCAATTCCGTCGTAATCGTCAGAATCCTCTAAAACTGTTCTCGATCGGTATACTGCTCCATTTTCCTCTTCATTCTCAATTTCAATGTACTTTACAAAACGCATATTGACAGAATTGATGTTACTACTTTCAGTTAACTCTTTTATTGAAATAGTAAAATTGACATCAAATTTTTGCTCACGCATATAAAACAGATTTGAGATTCTTTCTGTGTTATACTCGGATAATTGGTCAGGGTCACGTAGAACAGATGTTACTACGCTCTCTCCTCTTTCGTCAAGCAGTTGAGAAATCCATCTAGTATTTGCTTGATGAATAAGTATCGAGATCGCTTCCAGAACCGATGTCTTTCCCGTGTTGTTCTTGCCCACCAGCAGATTCACCCGACCTAACTTATCAATGGTCAAGTGGCGGAGGTTGCGGTAGTTGCGGATTTCGAGTGAGTTCAGCATTAGACATAGTTCGATATATTCCAAAATTAAGATTATGTGAGACTATTAACAAAAAGGCCCGTCATTAAGCGGGCCTGACAAAGATGGTGCGTTGACAAAACAACCTTTATTATCGTTCCTTCGGCCGTTTATACAGGGGAACTGTGCTGCACGGCTCGCCGAAGAGCAGGCTTTGCACCACGGGCTGTAACACCCGCGTCAACTCGACGTAAGCCGCCGTTGGAACGGGTACTTTTGAGCAACCTTTCACCACCACGCGGGCATCCCGGTAGTCGTCAGGATTGATCTGAGCGATAGCATCGAAATAAAGTTTTTCGTCCAGGTCAGCCAGCGTTCCGAACACGACAGCGTTGGCGTAAGGCTGGAGTTGCAGTGTCAGCAGCATATACGCCCAGGTTGGCACAATAGCGTCTTCGGTGCAGGTGATAGCGACGTTTTTGCCTATATACCAACTCCAGTCGTGCTCTTTCAGAAAAGCCCGAAAGTCCTTTTCTTTCAGGATCAAACCCATGAACAAGTTGTCTTTCAGGTCGTAAACGACCCGTTCGCCGGGATGATAATACGCTTCAAGATCGAGCGAGACAAGGCCGCTGCCCGCTACCCGGTTGATGATTTCAGCTTCCATAAATAGAAATGTATAATGGGTAATGAACAATGCATAATGGTTAACGCAGCCCAGGGAATTATGCATTGTTCATTACCCATTATACATTTCTAACCGTTGTTAGGTTCTTTGCCGACCGGCGCAAAAAACCGGCGTAGGGTCCGTATTTTTCGCTACTTTTGTTCTATACGTTTAGTCTGAACCGCTACTTACCCGATTGCTTTATGAAATTTATCGTCTCCTCTTCTGTCCTGCTCAAAAACCTTCAGCATATCAACGGCGTTGTGGCCACCAATCCCATAGTGCCGATTCTGGAGAACTTCCTGTTTCGCATCGACGTTGGACCAGACTCATCCGGGGGCATATTGACCGTGACGGCATCGGACCTGCAAACGACCATGACGACGCAGATTCCGGTTGAAGCGAGTGAAAGTGGAGCCATCGCTATTCCGGCCAAATTGTTGCTGGACACGCTGCGTGGATTACCCGAGCAGCCCATAACCATAAATATTGACGCCGAGACTTTTGGCACCGAAATCCTAACCGACAACGGTCGCTACAAGCTATCCGGCGAAAACCCCATTGATTTCCCTAAACTGCCAACCGTAAGCAAGACCTTGTCCGTCGATATGACGTCCGACGTGTTGCTTGGCGCAATTAATAACACCGTTTTTGCCACCAGCACCGACGACCTGCGCCCGGCCATGACGGGGGTGTATCTGCAACTAAACGAAGACAACGCGACGTTCGTAGCCACCGACGGGCACCGGCTCATTCGCTACCGTCGTACGGATCTGGGCAGTGGTTCGTCGTCAGGATCGGCAAGTACGTCGCTCATCATTCCGCGTAAGGCGCTTCAACTGCTTAAGGCATCGCTGCCTGAGGATGTGCCGGTTGTGGCCGAATTCAGCCAGGCCAATGCATCGTTCACGTTCGGCCCGACGCAGTTGATCTGCCGGTTGATCGACGAGCGGTTCCCCGACTACGAGAATGCCATCCCGACCAACAATCCGAACGTGATGACCATTGGCCGGACTGATTTGCTTAACTCGCTCAAGCGGATTATGATTTACGCTAACCGGACCACGCACCAGATTCGCCTGTCGCTCAAAACGGGCGAAAGTGGCCGACCGTCGCTCACCATCTCGGCCGAGGATTTGGATTACTCCAACGAAGCGAATGAAAAACTCCTGTGCGATTATGAGGGAGAGTCGATGGAAATTGGGTTCAACGCCAAGTTGATGGCCGAAGTGCTGAGCAACCTCAGCGCCAAAATGATTACGCTCGAAATGTCGGCTCCCAACCGGGCTGGCCTTTTAATTCCGGCCGATAAAGAAGACTATGAAGACATCCTGATGCTTATTATGCCGGTGATGCTCAACACGTACGCTTAATCTGACTTTAGTTTGTGGTTTGTGGTTTTTGAGTTTGTAGTTGATCCGTTGATCGAACTCCGAACTCAGAAACCACAATTTTTTTAGCCCTTCTCATGAATAAAAATCCGTCCGTTCCTGCCACATCTGGATCGGCCAAGCGTGGCCCGGCCCTTGTTTTTATCTTTATCACGCTCCTGATCGACGTAATCGGACTGGGAATTATAATTCCCGTTGTTCCCAAGCTAATCGAGCAACTAATCAACGGTAATCTCAGTCAGGCAGCCAGTTACGGTGGGTGGCTGACGGCGGCTTACGCAGGAATGCAGTTCGTGTTTTCGCCGATTTTGGGTGGGCTGAGTGACCAGTTCGGCCGTCGGCCGGTGCTGCTGTTTTCGCTCTTCGGCTTCGGGCTGGACTATGTACTGACGGGGTTCGCACCCACGATTGAGTGGCTATTTCTGGGACGCATTCTGGCCGGCGTTACGGGGGCCAGCTTCACGACGGCTAACGCGTACATTGCCGATATTAGCACCCCTGAAAAACGGGCGCAGAATTTCGGCTTGGTAGGCGCTGCTTTCGGGATAGGCTTCATTCTTGGTCCGGCAATGGGCGGCTACTTAGGTCAGTATGGCCCACGGGTGCCGTTTTTTGTGGCGGCTGGTCTTACCATGCTCAATGTCCTTTACGGCTATTTTATTCTGCCCGAATCGCTCGCGCCCGAAAACCGCCGACCGTTCGACTGGCGACGGGCTAACCCAATTGGGTCGCTGATGAATCTCGGTCGGTATCCGGTTATTTTGGGTCTGGTGGCGTCACTGGTGCTGATCTACATCGCCGGATTCGCCGTACAGGGCACCTGGACATTCTACACGATGGAGAAGTTTAAATGGAATGAAACAACGGTTGGGTGGTCACTGGCGACCATCGGGCTGGCGTTTGCTATTGTGCAGGGGGGACTGAGCCGAATTATCATTCCCAGACTGGGACCCCAACGGTCGGTTTACATTGGCTTGCTGTTCAGTGCGCTTGGCTTTGCGCTGTTCGCATTTGCTACTCAAAGCTGGATGATGTTTGCTTTCATGGGCATCTACGCGCTGGGCGGCATTGCGGGTCCGTCGGTGCAGGGCATCATTTCGGGGCAGGTTCCTCCTAACGAACAGGGTGAAGTGCAGGGAGCGCTCACCAGCCTGACCAGCACTACGTCCATCTTTGGTCCGGTGATTATGGCAAACCTGTTTTCCTACTTCACGGCTACGAACGCGCCTGTTTACTTTCCCGGTGCGCCCTACTTACTGGGGGCCATTCTAACGCTCGTCAGCGCGGCCCTGGCCTGGCGCGGTTTCCGAAACGCCCGGATTGTGACTCCTGAGCCTGGTGTTTAAGCATCACGCCGTACGTGCTCACCCCCGCGTCATACCTGCCTATTAACACTTCACATGGTAAATACTGCATTGAACCGCAAGGTCATCATGTCTTCGGTTTTCATACCCATAAACGACGGACGTTCGACATTGTGAGTGGTCATGCTAACTGGAAACTCACCCGCAATTGTCATTTTCCCCCCGGCGTCCTTGCGGATAGCCTGTAGAGTGGCGGGCTTCGTGACACCGTGAAAGGTGAGGTTGCCGGTAGCCGTCAACGCACCGTCAGCGCCCGTTTTTACCTCTGAACTAACAAAGGTGACATTCGGATATTTCAGACCGTCGAGCACCTCCATCATATGCGAGTCGCGATTGCTGTTACCGCTATCGAACGAGGCTACTTTGATTGAAACGGCTACGTTCTCTACCTGTTTCGTATCGTCATTATACGTTACCGCACAGTTGACAGCGCGGCTAAGACCATTCCAGTCGTGCAGGGGGTGTTTGGCTGCGTAACCAACTGTTGATAGCGCTTTGTCGGCTACTAATTTGCGTTTTGCCAAGGGTGCGGCAACGGCACACAGGCACAGGACTGCCAGCAGGCAACCATACAGAATGGGTTTCATGTTGTTTTGCGTTAGAATTTGAGGGCAATCACAGATGCCGCGTAGGTTACGAATGTTGTATACGCGGCCGCCCGGTGGTAGGGTTTAAGCCGGAAGTTTTCCCCAATCATACCCGCCAGCACGTTCGTAGCAATCATGCCCGTCAGGTGCACAACGGCTAAGTATTTGTGCAATTTGATGGTGCTGAACCCCCGCTTCGATCCAATAATAGGGGGTGGGGTAAACAGCGACAGAGCCAGCGTCGTGCCGTACGACACGTTAATGAACGTAGCGGTTCGCTCGTGCCATCGCTTGGTTTTGACATACTCCTCACCCTGGGCGTTGTAAAGTTTTGCCCCGAGCAACCCCTGCGCCACAAAACCAGCGAGCGTGACAAAGCCACCAATCTGATGCGTTATGAGCATCGTCCGTCTCACATCCAATTCTTTGGATCGGCCTTCGGGCGTTAGCGGAGCAACGTTCAACACGCGCAGCAAACCCTTGGGTCCCCAAAACGCCCGTTGCGTGAAAATCATCTTCGATGGCAGTAACGGCTGTGTTTCGGTCGAGTCGGTCAGGCCCGCCAGCAAGTCATCAGCCTCCGCTCCGGAGACTGAAGTACCTGCTGGCGTGGGAACGCTGTCGGTTTTAATCAATTCAACCGTCGGAACGGGCCGGACGCTGGTATCCGCTTTAGTAGTACCCAGCGCGGACAGCGTGTCGCTTGGGCTGGTGGTTTGTCCAAAAGCAGTCAGGCCGGTCAGCAGCAGATGCGCCAGTGCAATAAGAACGTAGTTCATAAATGAGGACACGGTATATGATGACCATTTCGTTGCTGAACATACCGCACTAATTTGGTTGGCAGTGTCCAGAAAAGCGTACTACTCCGTCACCTGAAGCTTGTTGCCGTCAGTGCTGAGAACAGTTTTGTACAATTTTAGTGACTGAGTAGCTGGCCCTACCTGTACGCTGCCGTTAGGGGCGAATTCGGAACCGTGGTTATTGCACCAAAAGTCATCCTGCGCAAGACGATATTGCACATCGGTACCCGCGTGTGTGCAGGCTTTGGACATGGCAACGTAAGTGCCGCCTTTGACGCGGGCTACAATAATATTATCCTGATAAACGAACTGCCCGTCGGTCTTGAGTTTACTAAAACTGGCATTAGTTAGATCAAGGGTAAAATTAACTCCGCTGGTTCCCGGTGTGGTTGTGCCGCCGGGTGCCGGATCATCATCGCTGGAACAGGACGTTAAGGTTCCCATGCAATAAAAGGACATCAGTGCAGCACTGCTCAAGCCTAAGTTGCGAAGGAATTCTCCGCGCTTCATCTGTTCGGTTGTTGTATTCGGTTTCATACGCCTTGAGTTTAATGTAGTTACACAGAATAAGAGATGAATAAAGTAAAGAAATGCACGGGTTAAAATTTATAACGGAGCGAGAAAAAAGCGCCGGTGCTCAGCAAATTAATTTTGTAATACCCAACGCCTTTCAGCGGCACTTTCACGAACGGCTCCACCTGCCACGACAGCCGCCGACTCAACGCCCGTTCGTAACCCGCCGATACGTTCAGTTGGCTGAAATTGTAGCGCCCGGTACTGCCGCTCCATCCCTTCGGCGTAGTGGGGTATATATGGGCATCGACCGGGTAATTATAAACGTAGTCCTCCTGTTGCATGACGTAGGTCGTGACGCCCCCGCTCACAAACCACCGACTTGGTGCCTGGCCATTTAGTCGTGGGCGCAATGCCACGTCGTAGCGCAGGTTAATTGGAATGTCGAGCATGTTACAGCGTCCGCTCATACTTTCGGGTGGTACACTTAAATTGGCCACGTAGGGCGGTAACTCATACTGATTCGTGAGCGCTTTGTACACTTTCGTGCTCCGCATAACCCCGGCCTGAACGCTCCAGCGCGACGCCAATCGGTATTCCAGCAGTAAACCGATGTTTGTGCCGGGTCGCTGAAAGTTTCGCAACCCAATGGCGCTTAAGTCCGGCGACACCACAAACCGAACGCTCAACCCGTTCTGCGAAGGCACCGATTGCGCCAACACCGGCTGTTTCGTTTCAACACTGTTTATCGGCGCTGTCACCTCCCGGCCAACAAACAACAGCGGTTTAGGCCACTGACCCCGTCGGTTAATTAGCTCAGCAAATGACGCCTTATCTGATACCTCAACGCTGAAGCGGTGGGCTGATATTGCATCGGCTCCCGGTAGCAGGCCGGTACCCAGCCGCACCTCGTTCACTGACTTCTCGCCGGTTGCATCCAGCCCGGCCTGTTGATTCATAAACGATTGCACAGGCTTTCTCGCATTGCTCATTTCCGGAAAAGTTGCGGCAACACGGGTTTGGCTCCGCTTTCCAAATAACTGGCGAGACTGTCTCTGCTGACCCGTACCCACTTGAACGCGTCCAGTACGCCCAACCGTTGTTACCTCGTTCGTTGCCGACAAAGAGCGGGTTGGCGTGGGCCTTACCCGATACGCTGATTTAGTATGAACTGTTGCTTTCTCGGAAACATCCCTGTTGCTTGTTACGCCAATCGTAGCTGAACCGCTGCGCTTTCTGATGGTTGGCGAGGGGCTCGTTTTACGGGCGTTCTCGTCCACATTGCCCACCATTGCATTCGCTTCGCCTGTTAGCACCGGCGGTTTCGGCTTGTCTGATCGGGCAACGTCAGTTTCGGCCAGACCATCTGGCTTCAACGGGTCAGCTGCAATTTCTTTCACGGGCAGTTGGACGTTGCCAATCCGTTGATTAGAACGGTCTGGCAACAGGTTGCCATTCGCCGAAGTGGGTTGTCGCGTAGCAACGTCCGTATCTGGCGATTGGCCAGCCACTGCCCGTTGTTGATAGGCGTTCCAGCTACCCCCTACCAAAAATAACAGGAGTAACACTGGAAGTCCCCAACGGAGCAGGTGTTCCCAAATCGTCAATCGGTCGTGGGTGTCCAGCCGGTTTTTCAGGGCCTGCCAGGCCGCCGGGTCGAACGGAGCGTTGAACTCTTCAGCCGATTTTCTGAAGAGTCCATCCAATTGGTCATCGGTTGGCTCTTGCATACTCATCGTAGTTTACGTGCTTCAGATAGGTGCGGAGATTTTCTCGTGCCCGTGCCAAGTTCGACTTCGACGCCCCGACAGAAATGCCGAGTTGCGCGGCAATTTCGTCGTGCGTAAATCCATCCATAACATACAAGTTAAATACCAGCCGGTAAGCGGGCGACAGTCGCTGAATAAGGCCCAACAACTCCTCGTGCGCCAGTTGACTGTGTGCATCCGCCGACTCCGACATAATCGTTTGCCCAGCCTGCTCAACATCGTCAAAATGGTGATGACGAACTTCCTGTCGGTAGTGGTCAAGGGCCGCGTTAATCAGAATTCGCCGGAACCAGCCTTTGAAGGGCTGTTCAGGATCATACTGCTCAAGCCGCGTAAAAACTTTCAGGAATCCATCGTTCAGCACCTCCAGCGCCCCTTCACGGGTGGGGGCGTAGCGGAGACAAACGCTCATGGCATACCCGTAAAACTGCCGGTAAAGCAGTTCCTGACTTTGCCGGTGGTTGCGTAAGCAGCCAGCCAGCAGGTCGGTCAGGGGAGGTATGATGGGGGCGTTAGCCATAAAACTCAGCCTGCTGGCGCTTCGGGGGTGGTCTTGTTTACTACCGGCCAAACGCCTGGTCTGGGTACACTGACGCCTTTAGTATTGCCCCGTATTCCCTGGTCAGGGCCAAAATAGTAGAGTGGCCAGCCTTTGTAGGTAATTTGAGTTCTGCCAAACACGGTGATCGTGCTAAAATCAGCTTTGTTCAATGTAGAGGGAATTTCGCCAATTGTACCCTCAAACAGGGGCCATGTGGCGTTATTACTCAGGTCGGCTCTGGTGTAAGTATTCTTATTCTTCTTATCGGGCGCAAATGCATAGAGCGTCCGGCCGACGCTATCGGTCAAAAATAGGGAATTTCCTGTGCCTTCCTTCGTGTCGAACGTGTAGGATTTGCCATCATTACCAATCAATTGCCGCGATGCCACCTGTACGGTGTAGTTGGTTTTGGCCACCCGCCAGACGTCACCAACGTTTTCCCCCGTTACGTCGCCCGCTTTGGCGTCGTTCTTAAAATAATACAGGGGCCAGCCTTTATAAGCCGTTTGTTTGGTTCCATCAGCGCGGGTAACGGTCGTGAAGTCGGCTGCGTTCAGGCCAAAACCGAGTGTGAATGTTTCTTTGTAATAGGCAGGCCAGTTGTCCGCGCAGGCTCCATTACAGTTGGCGGTGCCAGCAACGTCGGCCGCAAAGATGTAGAGTGTTCGGCCACCGTCGCCAGTTAGAACTCGGCCCAGCGACGTGGTTTCCAGATTGAGGTCGGTCGTTGTAACTGGATTGACCTCGTCTTTACAGGCCAGCGTGGCCACGATGAGGAGAGCCGCCAACGACAGCGAACGAGTCATGTTATTAAAAGAGTGCATTGTATCAACTGCGTTTTGAGAGTGAGAAACAGAACAGTTGAACCGGTTCACTGGCAATACGGAGCGTATACGGGAAGGGTTGCGTTGGGACAGAAATAGTTTTTGGTGTATCCTGGTGGTGCGGCATACCGACGGCCACGTCCGGGTGTTAAACAGCACATAATTGCAACGTAAAACCTGTTCGCCCGGACATGGCCGTCGGTATGCCGCACCACCAGGATACACCAAAAACTTCAAAACCCCCATGCCAGCAGTCCGCCATCTACCGAGATCGTCTGACCCGTGACATAGTCTGATGCGGGCATACTCAGGAAGGAAACGACCGAGGCTACCTCCTCAGGCTCACCAACGCGGTTCATAGGCGTCCGGCTTAGAATACCAGCTCGCTTGTCGGGATTGTTCAGCACGGGCGAAGCTAAGGGCGTATTGATGTACCACGGGGCCACGGCGTTGACCCGGATGGCGTCGGGTGCCCATTCCACGGCGAGGTTGCGCGTCAGTTGCAGCATGGCCGCTTTGGTCATGCCATAAAGCGAGCCACTGCTGGTATGCGTCAGGCCTGATACCGACGAAACCATGATTACTTTACCGTTGCCCGATGCTTTTAGTAATGGGTAGGCGGCCTGACTTAGTTCGTAAGCCGAGCGCAGGTTAGTGTTCAAAACGTGGTCATAATCGGCTCCACTGTAGTCAGCGGTGGCTTTACGGATGTTCGTACCCGCGTTGTTAACAACAATGTCAAGCGTATCCCAGATCGCCCGAACGCCCTCAATTACCCGGACGGCTTCGCCCGGCTGGCTCACATCGGCCGCGATACCGTCGACAATGTGACCCTGTTGTCGGTAATCGGCGAGTTGTTTCTGCAATAAATCGTTGTGGCGGGCGACGATGAAAACGGACGAGCCGAGGTCCAGAAATTGCCGGACGATGGCTTCGCCGATACCTTTGGTGCCACCTGTAACTAAAGCGCGTTGGCCGACGAGCGACCATAGGGGTTGATTCATGGTTGAAAGGTCATTAATTTTAGGGATTCTCTCAATCAAATTTACCTCATGAACAAACGAATCGGACTGCTGACAGGTCTGTTACTCACAGCGGGCGTGGCAGCGTCGGCGCAAAATAAGCCCAAGCCGGAGGACGTACAGACGTTCACGCTCAAAAACGGCATGAAATTCATGGTTCTCGAAGACCATTCTATCCCCAATGCCAACCTGTACACGTTCTGGAAAGTCGGCTCGCGCAACGAAGTCCACGGCATCACGGGCCTGTCGCACTTTTTTGAGCACATGATGTTCAACGGAGCTAAAAAATACGGTCCCAAGCAGTTCGACCGGGTGATGGAAGCCAATGGCGGCTCCAACAATGCGTACACGACTCAGAACACAACCGTTTATACCGACTGGTTTCAGAGCGGTGCGCTGGAAACGATTTTCGACCTCGAAGCCGACCGCATCCGCGATTTAGCTATCGACCCGAAAATGGTGGAGAGCGAGCGGGGCGTGGTGTTGTCGGAGCGGAGTACGGGGCTGGAAAATAGTAATTACCGGGTCATTAGCGAACTGGTGCAGGCCACGGCGTTTACCGAACACTCGTACATGTTTCCGGTCATCGGGTTCGAGTCAGACATTAAGAAGTGGTCGCAAGCTGATCTGGAGCGGTATTTTAAGACCTACTACTCACCCAATAATGCCGTGGCCGTTGTTGTGGGCGACGTTAGGGCCGCCGACGTAAAAAAACTTGCCGAGAAATACATTGAACCCATCCCGGCTCAGAAACTACCCGACAGCCTGCGCACGGTGGAGCCGCCCCAAAACGGCGAACGGCGCGTGACGACCTATAAAGACGTAGCTACGCCGAACATTCTGATGGCTTACCACACGCCCGAAAGCCGCCACCCCGATTACTACGCGCTCGATTTGCTGAGTGGCGTGTTAAGCGGTGGCAACTCGTCGCGGATCGTGAAGTCGCTCGTGCTCGACTCGACCATTGCGTCGCGGGCGTTTATCAACTTCGGCGAATCGTTTGACCCCAACCTGTTCAGTATTTATGCCATTGCCGCCAGTGGTATTTCGGCCCCCAAGTTGGAGCAGTCGGTGCTGAACCAGATCGACAAGGTTATTAATGAAGGCATTACTGATGTGGAACTGCAAAAACTGAAGAACCAGAAACTGATGGAGTTTTACCGGGTCATGGAAACCATCAACGGCAAAGCTAACTCACTCGGCACGTACGACCTGTTCTTCGGCGATTACAAAAAACTCTACGAAGCCCCGGCACTGTACGAAAAAGTGACCAGGGCCGACGTGCAGCGCGTGGCCAAAACGTACCTCACCGCCCGCAACCGCACCGTCGGCTATTTGCTGCCGGAATTGAAGAAAACGGCTGGGTCTAACTAAAAAACCTCATTTAAACACGGAGACACAGAGGAAGACACAGAGCGCAGAGATACTTCGTGCCATCCGTGTTGAGACAAAACATGAAAACTATACTTTCCCTCATTACCGCCCTGCTGGTTACAGGCGTAGCCTCGGCGCAAACCTTTAAGGTGCCGCCGTACCAGAAATTTAAGCTCAAAAACGGGCTGACGGTCTACCTGATGGAGCAGCGCGAAGTGCCGCTTATTAATGTGTCTGTTGTGTTCGATGCCGGTGCCGTGCAGGATGGTACGCGCTACGGGCTGGCCAATATGACCGCCGACGCGCTGCTGTTTGGAAGCGCCAACTACACGAAGTCGCAACTGGAAGAGAAAATCGAGTACGTTGGGGCTACTGTGGATACCTATGCGGGCAAAGAAGTGGCTAAACTGTCGGCCTCGTTTACCGTTAAAGATCAGGATTTGCTGTTCAATATTATTCAGGAGGTGATTACAAAGCCAACCTTCGATCAGGCGGAGTTCGACAAATACAAAGGGCGGCAACTGCTCCAGTTAACCCAGCAAAAAGAAAGCCCACGGGCGGTGGTTAACTCTTATTTCAATCAGTTCGTGTACGCGGCTCATCCCTACGCTAACCCCGTTTCGGGTACGCCAACGGCGGTTTCGGCTATTACGGCGAATGATGCCCGGTTGTTCTACCAGAAAAATTACACGGCTGACCGCGCGGCTATTGCCGTGGTGGGTGATTTTAATACGGCCGACATGAAAAAACACATCACAACGCTGTTTGGCAGTTGGAAAACGGCCGTTGCTACTTCGCCAAAACTAACCGAACCGACCGTGACGTTCGACAAGAGCCGGGTGCTGTTAGTTAATAAAGACGATGCCCGCGAGACGACGTTTCTGATTGGTGGTAAAGGCATTACGCGTAATAATCCCGATTATATACCGGTTACCGTTGTGAACACGATTCTGGGTGGGCGGTTTACGTCGTGGCTCAACGACGCCCTGCGCGTCAATTCGGGTCTGACCTACGGAGCCAATAGCCGCTTTGGCACCTATCGGAACAGCGGTACGTTCGCCATTTCGACGTTTACGAAAGTGAGCACGACCACCGAAGCTATTGACATGGCGGTGCAGGTACTCGATAGTTTGCACAAGACGGGTATCGACGAGAAAACCCTGACTTCGGCAAAGAACTACGTCAAAGCCGACTTCCCGCCCAACTACGAATCGGCCGGGTCGTTGGCCGACCTGCTTACCGATATGTTTAGCTTGGGCTTCGATGAGTCGTTTATTAACAACTTCCAGAAAAACGTCGATGGGCTGACCGTAGCCCGCACCCGCCAAATTATTGATCAGTATTTTCCCAAGAACAACCTTCAGTTTGTGCTTATCGGTAAGGCTGAGACCATCCGCGACAAGGTAAAAAAATACGGAACCGTGACGGAGAAAGAAATCAAGGCGGAGGGGTTTTGACCATTAATACTCAGGTGACGAACGGTATGGTAATGCCCATCAACTTACCATCACAATACGGTCGCTTTTCGGACGACGAGTTGTTTACGTTTTGTCGAATGAATCCAGATCTACGCATCGAGCGTGATGAAGATGGGCAATTGGTATTTGGGTTTCCTGATGGATTAGAACACAGCTTTCTCAATGTTTTACTAATGTTCGAGTTGGGTATGTGGAATCGGCAGACCAAGTCAGGCCGCATCTCCGACTCGAATGGCGGCTATACGTTACCCGACACATCGATGCGGGCACCTGATTTAGCCTGGATAAGCAACGAGCGGTTAGCTACCGTATCGCCGGAGGATCTGAAGAAGTTTGCACACGTCTGTCCAGATTTCGTCATTGAACTGGCTTCGGGGTCCGATGATTTGGGACATTTGAAAGGTAAAATGGTCAAGTATCTCAACAATGGTGTTCGACTCGGTTGGCTAATTGACCCATTTGGGCAACAAACGATTATTTACCGCCCCGAACAGGAACCAGAATCCAAACCATTTTCGGACGAATTGAGTGATGAAGACGTGCTGTCTGGCTTTACGTTACGTCTGAACGAATTAATGTAATCTGTAGAAAATACCATGTAACGAAACCGCCCGCTCGCAACCGGGCGGTTTTTTATTTACGGGGCAAATTCTACCTTTGCCTCACGTTTAAGGTTTGCCCCTGATGAAGGAGCAATTAAAAGGGAACACCGGTGTAAATCTGGGACTATTCCCGTAGCTGTAAGTTCGGTCACCCGCCGATGACATATCAGGCCACTGCCTCCGGGTGGGAAGGCGTCATCGGTCGAACAAGTCAGAAGACCTGCCTCAGACGAATTCATGATTCGAGCTTTCGGGAAAAAAGCCGGGGATGGAAGACGTTTTTCGGTTGAATGGCGTGATCGTACCAACGGTCATCGACGGGAATGAAGCCCGTCTGTCTTTTGTTTTCTCTTTCCGACGGCTCATTACTTAATCAAACTGATTAATAATGAGCAAGTTTACCACCGGGCTATCGGTCGTTTGGACCATAGCCACACTTAGTCTGCCCGCTCTGGCGCAGACAAATCCCGATTCATCCGTTTCGCGCTCCTTGCGATTAGACGCCGTTACGGTAACGGCCAACAAAGTTGAACAACGGCTTTCGCAAACGGGTAAGGTCATCACCGTCCTGTCCGATTCGGTCCTACAGCGCTACGCCACCCAATCGGTGAGTGAACTACTGTCGCGGCAGGCCGGTCTGCAAATTGTGGGTTCCAACGGACCGCTGGGCACCAACCCCGACATTTACCTGCGCGGGGCCTCGGCGGGTAACACCTTGATTCTGCTCGATGGCATCCCCGTTTACGATCCATCGGGCGTTGCCAACACCTTCGATCTGAACCTGCTGACGGTGGGCGAGTGCAACCGCATCGAGATTCTGCGGGGCGCTCAATCGACTACGTACGGGTCCGACGCCGTAGCTGGGGTCATTAACATCTTCACCCGAAAAGGTAACGCCACCAGAACCGGTAACAAACCGCTGGGTGTGACGGCTTCGCTGAATTACGGTTCGTACCAAACGTTCCGAGGAACCGTAGGGGTGAGTGGCCAAACGGGAAAGCTGCTGTACAACGTGCAGTACACCCGGCTGACATCAGAGGGATTCTCGGCCGCCACCGACCGGACGGGTGGACAGAATTTTGACAACGATGGTTACCGGCAAAATGCGCTGCTGGCTAACCTGACCCTGCAACTGACCACTAAACTGAGCCTGACCGTGCGTGGCCTGACGACGGCTTACACGACCGACCTGGACGCCGGAGCGTTTACTGATGAAAAAGATTTCACGTTCCGCAGCCAGTTTGGGCAGGTTGCCACCGGGCTGGTATACCAACACCGGCGGGGGCGGCTGGTTGTTAATTATGGCTTGAGCGACAGTCGCCGAACCTACACCAACGACTCGACGGCGCGGGAGCCGGGGGCATCGGAAGTGTACTCGTATCAGAAATACGGCGGACTGGCGCAGTTCGCCGAAGCGTACCACAGCTTAAAACTCGGTAGCTGGGGCGAACTGCTGACTGGGGTCGACTACCGGTTTAGCAACACGGACCAAACGTACCGTTCCATCAGCTCATTTGGCCCATACGAAGCTCCGCCCATCGGGGCCGACACCGCCCGCATTGGACAGATGGGGGTGTATGCGACGGGAATCGTGACGCCCTACCGGGGTTTGTCGGTGGAGGTGGGCGGTCGGTATAACCGCAACTCGCTGTATGGAAACGTTTTTACGTATTCGTTCAATCCGTCATATCTGGTAGCCAATCGCGTTAAGGTATTTGTCAATCTGTCGTCGGGCTTCCGAGCACCCACGCTGTACCAGCTTTTTTCGCCTTACGGCAACAAGGCGCTGCAACCGGAGCGGAGTCAGTCGGCCGAAGCGGGTGTGCAAGTCTTTACCAAACGCCGTAACGCCTGGGTTCGGGCCGTTTATTTCGACCGTCGGATCAGGAATGCCATTTTCTTCGAGTCGTTGAACGTCGATCCTTACGGGCGTTACATTAACTTCGACCGTCAGCACGACCACGGCTGGGAGTTTGAAGCGCAAGGACAGTTTAATCGCTTATCGCTAACGGGTAACCTGACGCTGCTTGACGGAGCCATTACCACCGCATCCGCCGGACGCGATACGACGTACAATAACTTATTCCGGCGACCCAAAACGCAACTGAACGTCAGCGCGGGTTACCAGTTTACGCCGAACCTACTCATTAGCGCAACGGTTCGGTCGGTTGGTGACCGCACGGACCGTTTTTATAACAATGAGACATTTGGCGTGGACAACGTAACGTTGCGGGCTTATACGACCATCGATCTATACGCGGAGACGAAACTGAATGCTCGTTTTCGATTGTACGGTGATGTGCGCAATCTTTTCAACGAAACGTATACCGATATTTACGGCTACAACACCCGTCGCCGAAACGCTAATGTGGGCATACGCTTTACCTGGTAATTTAGTCTTTGCTTTCTTCTCCTGTAAACATGAAACAATCACTTAATCCCCGCTTCGTAGTGCTCCTGCTGTTTATTGGACTGGTGGCCGTACTCCGTATTGCCAACTCGGCCGAGTGGTCGCCGGTGGCTAATTTCACGCCCATTGGAGCGATGGCTCTGTTCGGTGGGGCGTATTTCACCAATCGCTGGAAAGCTTTTGGTCTGCCGCTGCTGACGTTATTGCTGAGCGATCTGGTTATCAACGTTGTGCTTTACAAAGGGCAGTTTGGTGTCATGTATTCTGGCTGGTACTGGATCTACGGCATTTTTGCACTCATCGTTTGGTACGGCAAGACGATTTTGCACAAGGTATCGGTCAAGAACCTGCTGGTGGCCGCGCTGGTAGCGTCGCTGTCGCACTGGCTGCTGGCCGATACGAGCGTGTGGCTAACGGGTGGCATCGACCTGCGCACCCAACTGCCACTGAGCCGTGATTTCGCGGGCTGGCAGCAGTGTATTTTGCAGGGTGTCCCATACATGCGTAATTTCTTGGCCAGTACGCTGGTATACAGCGCGGTGCTGTTTGGTGGGTTCGAGTGGCTGCAAACGCGCTACCCGAAGTTGGCGGTTGCCTGATACCAACAGCCGCCACGCTCATCTCTCAGACCAAGATTCCTACTTATAAAAGTCAACGATGAAAGCTTGTTCGTTTTTGCCAGCCGCCACCCAGATGATTTACGACATGGGTTTGCAGGAGCTACTGCACGGTGTCACGTTTGAGTGCCCGGAACCGGCCCGCGCCGAAAAAGCAATCTTGGTGCGGTGCGTATTAGAAGGTCACGATTACAGCAGTGAAGAAATCGACCGCATTTTCTCAGCGTCGAAAGCCGAAGGTCGAAGTTTGTACTACGTCGAAGAAGACATACTCCACCAGCTTTTACCGGACGTCATCTTCACCCAGGACGTGTGCGAAGTTTGCCAGATCGACACCAAATGCACGCAGGCCGTGCTCGACCGTCTGCCCAAGCAGCCGACCGTCGTGCCGCTGACTCCTCAGAGCCTAACCGACGTATTCGATACGGCCGTGACCATTGCGTCGGCGCTGGGTCGTGAGGAAGCGGCTTACCCATATTTACAGGGTCTGCGCGACCGGATCGATGCGGTGATCGACCGGCTGCGGGCCAGTCGCGCTCTGCCCAAACGGGTAATGGTGATGGAATGGATGGCGCCCATTTACAACTGCGGCCACTGGATTCCGCACCAGATTGCCTACGCCGGTGGAATCGACATGCTGGGTAACCCGTCGGGCGACAGCATCGTGACGACCTGGGAGAAGGTGCGCCGGTACGACCCCGAAGTATTGGTGATTGCGCCCTGCGGCTTCACCACCGACCGGACGATGCAGGAACTGCCCCTGCTCGAACAGCAGCCCGGCTGGCACGAGTTGCGGGCCGTGGCCGATGGGGCCGTTTTCGTCGCCGACTATGATTTGTTCACCCAGCCTTCGGCGGCTACGCTGGTCGATGGTATTGAACTGTTGGCGGCTTGCTTCCATCCTGATTTATTCACGGTTCCGGCTACTTTACAAGCCAAAGTTCATACGATTTATGCCAACGCGCCAGGCGTATTTGCACCTGATTACGGGCGGAGCGCGGAGCGGTAAAAGCCGGTATGCCCAGCAGATAGCCCGCGAACGAAGCGAAGCCCCCATTTACGTAGCCACGGCCCGCGTCTGGGATGATGAGTTTGCCGAGCGGGTGAGTCGTCATCAGCAGGATCGCGGACCAGAGTGGACCATCTACGAAGAGCAACGCCACGTTAGCCGTTTGCCGCTGGCCGGGCAGGTGGTTGTCATTGACTGCGTGACGCTCTGGCTAACTAACTTTTTCGGCGATACAAAGCAGGACGTAGCGCAGTCACTCGATTTATTTAAGCAGGAGATCGACGCGTTGCTGGCGTTGCCGGGCCAGTTCATTATCGTGACGAATGAACTGGGAATGGGCGTTCATGCCGAAACCGCCCTTGGCCGGGCGTTCACCGACTTGCAGGGCTGGGCCAACCAGTACGTAGCCAGTCAGGCCGACGCTGTTACGCTGCTGGTTAGCGGCTTACCGATGGCCATCAAAACGCCCGCGCTATGAACCGGACACTGATGAACTGGAGTGGGGGCAAAGACTCGGCTCTTGCTCTGTGGCGTGTTCTGCAAACCGGGCAGTACTCGGTTGAAACGCTGTTGACGACGCTGAATGCCGCAAACCGGCGCGTTTCGATGCACGGCGTTCGCGAAGGATTGCTCGATGCGCAAGCCGCCCGGTTGGGTCTGCCACAAACGAAACTGTTCTTACCCGAAGAAAGCGCCATGACCGACTACCAGCAGCAAATGGACCTTGTGCTGAAGCCGTTGGTAGAAGCGGGGGTTACCCACGCTGTTTTCGGTGATATTTTTCTGGATGATTTGCGGGTTTGGCGGGAATCGCAACTGGCCCACTGGCCATTGACCGGTATTTTTCCACTCTGGCAAACTGCGTCGCTCCAGCTACTGGAGGAGTTCTGGGCAGCGGGCTTTGCTACAATGGTCGTCAGCGTGAACAGCCAGTACCTCGATGCGTCGTTTTGCGGCCGGGTACTGGACCGGGCCTTTGTCAATGACTTACCACCCAACGTGGACCCCTGTGGGGAGAATGGCGAGTTTCACACGTTCGTATATCAGGCTCCGTATTTTAGCGCACCCATACCCATTCAGGTCGGCGAGATGGTGTCTAAAAACTACACGTATAAAACCAGCAGTGGCGAAGAAATGACATCGACCTATTATTTTGCCGATTTACAACTGATTTGAATCGAGCGGTCTGGGTTATCGGGCAAACTCCTGTGCTTAGATTTGCTGTAGCAATCAATTTGGTAGAGGGTACAATGAAAAATAAGTGGAGTAAAGCAGTGCTGGCTGGATTATGGGTTTTGAGCGTGTGCGGTTGTCAAGTGCCCGACCCGGAACCGTCGCCATATGAGGCAGGGACCTACGTGGTGAACGTGGGCGAGCCGTTGGCCAATAACGGGTCAATCTCATTTCTGCCCCAAAACTCAGCTACGGCTTCGACCGACATTTTTAACGAAGCCAACGCCCGCGCCCTGACCGGCGGTGTGCAGGATTATACCGAAATTAATGGTAAAGGCGTAATTCTGGTCGACAATAGCACGGCCGGACAGGACAAGATCGAGATTGTTGAGTCGGGTACGTTTAAGGCGTTGGCAACGTTCCAATCCCCCGATGTTGAAAATCCGCGCTACGTCGTTCAGGCTGGTCCCAACAAAGCCTACGTAAGTTGCTGGGATACCACCGGCGCCCCGTCGAATTTCTACGCCAAACCCGGTTATATACTGGTGTTGAATCTGGCATCGCGGACGGTGGTAAAAAAGATTCCAGTGGCTAAAGGTGCTGACCGGATCGTGGTGGTCGGCCAGGAAGCATTCGTCGGTAGTGCCGGGGGCGAACGCAGCCTGACCATTATTGATACCGAAAAAGATGAGGTTAAGCAGCCGGGTTTAGACGTGGGCGTCAACACCAGTCCGCTGGCTATAGATGCCAATGGCCGGTTGTGGGGGTACACGTCGTCGACCAACGAGATGGTGCGTATTAACACGGCAACTAAAGCCGTCGAGATTCGAATGAAAGTTGGTAATTCAGCCAGGTCGCCCCGCGCAATCGCCCTTGGCAAAGACAGGCAGACGTTTTACTTCGTTAACTCGTTCTACGATCCAGCCGATAACAACCGGGAAAAGGGAGAAACATACAGCTTTCGAATCGACGCTACAAGCATTCCGGCAACGCGACCCTTTATCCGGCGTTTATTCAGCGGGCTGGGGGTTGATCCGCAAACGGGCTATATCTACACGGGTGTGACGCCCTCATTTAAACAGGCGGGCTACGTGTTGCGCTACGAAGACAACGGGACCAGCGCCGTTCTGATCGACTCGGTAAAAGCGGAGATTTCGCCTTCTAAGTTTTACTTTCGATAAGCGCCTGAGTGTTTATGTGTATTAGTGTTTAAGTGTTTGCGGGTTAGAACCACTTAAATACCGACACACCAAAACCAACACACTTAAATTAGCCACCGAAAGAGAATATAGAGCGTAAAGGACAGTAGCACCGAAACGGGCAGCGTCAATACCCAGGCGAGGGCAATGTTACGAACCGTACCCGCCTGTAGGTTTTTGATGCCTTTGTTGGCTACCATGCTACCCGCAATGCCCGACGACAGTACGTGGGTGGTGCTAACCGGCACATTCAACTGCGACGCCATGCCGATCATAATAGCTGCCGTTAACTCCGCCGATGCTCCCTGTGCGTAGGTCAGGTGTTGCTTACCGATCTTTTCGCCCACCGTCACCACAATCCGGCGCCAGCCGATCATAGTGCCTAAACCCAGTGAGAGCGCAATCATCAGAATAACCCACAGCGGAGCGTAATCGGTATACCGGCGTAACCCACTTTCCTGGCTTAGGTTTGTCCGCAATGCTGCCAACTGATTGGTACTCAAATTAGCCCCTTCGTCATCCGCAATCTTGGTCATGTTGCTGTTAATGAGCAGCAAATCGCTCCTGACGTCCAGGCGTTTAGCCTGCGGAATCTTATTGTCGGTTGTTGGATCACCAACTAATTCTTTTAGCTCAACCAGTTCCGTCCGGGTGCGGGCCAGCCGGGCGCGGTTGACGACGGAGAGTTGATTCGAGTCCAGCGCGGCAACGGTCTGCTCGATGCCGGATATGTTCGATTGTAGCAGCTGGGGATCAAGATTAGGTTTAACCGCGAATTGAAACGGTACAATGCCAATCAGAATCAGCATCACCAGCCCAACGCCCTTTTGGCCATCGTTACTGCCGTGGAAGAAACTTACTAACGAACAGGTAGCGATCAGAATGGCCCGTATCCACGCTGGCGGGGGGGTGTTTTTCTTGGGCTCCTTAAATAACTGATCTTTAGTTTCCTCGGGTACTAACCGCCGAACCAGAAACATCAATACAATTACCAGGCTGAACCCCAGCAGGGGAGAAAGCAACAACGCCCAGCCAGTTTCAATGGCTTTTTCCCAGTTTACGGCCGCCCCGTCCTTATTATCAGGCATGGTGGCAAACGCCAGTCCCACGCCCAGAATGGAGCCGATCAGCGTATGCGAACTCGAACTGGGCAGACCGAAATACCACGTGCCGAGGTTCCAGATAATGGCGCTCAGCAGCAACGCCATCACCATCGCAACGCTGTGGTACACGTTTTGGTCGACCAGCAACTCCACCGGCAGCAGGTTAACAATACCCATCGCTACGCCGATACCCCCCAGCAGAACACCCGTGAAATTGCAAATGCCCGACCACACGACCGCGACAGTCGGCTTCAGGGAATTGGTGTAAATGACGGTGGCTACGGCGTTGGCCGTGTCGTGGAAACCATTAACGAATTCGAAGGCGCAGGCAGCGAACAGGCTGATGAAGAGCAGAATAAAAACATCCGTTTCTAATCCAAACATGGAGTGGGAGTCTTCTGTGATGAGGTAAACGGCAGATTCCGTACCCCAATGATTCCCACAAAAGTAAGGTAAACCGGTTAGAGGGATATTATGGAATTGTTAAGGCCGCGCTGTAGAGCCGCAACACTTTGCGGCTTCTGACCGGATGGTTTTGCTGACGCAGGAGGAGACACAAGGTATTGTGTCTCTACGTCTTACCCGCCAATTGCCCACAGGCGGCATCAATATCTTTGCCCCGGCTTCGGCGAACGTTTAGGGTCACCCCTTTATCCCCCAAGAAACCGGCGAAGCGGTCGAGGGTTTCGGGATCGGTGTTGGTGAAGTTAGCTTCGGCAATGGGGTTGTACTCAATGATGTTGATCTTAGCCGGTACGCGTTTAGTAAACTTCCAGAGTTCCTGCGCGTCCTGCAGCGTGTCGTTGAAATTATAGAACAGGATATACTCGAACGTGATGCGAGTACCGGTCTTTTTGTAAAAATACCCCAGCGCATCGCCCAGTGCCGCCAGCGTGTTGCTTTCGTTAATGGGCATAATCTGGTCGCGCTTGGTGTCGTTGGCCGCGTGGAGCGAGAGGGCGAGGTTGAACTTAACCTGATCGTCGCCGAGTTGGCGGATCATTTTGGCAATACCCGCCGTCGAAACGGTAATGCGCTTGGGCGACATACCCAGCCCGTCGGCCGAGGTGATTCGATCAACCGATTCCAGCACGTTTTTGTAGTTGAGCAATGGTTCGCCCATGCCCATGTACACAATGTTAGACAATGGCGCATTGTAGTTTTCTTTCGCCTGCCAGTCAATGGCCACGACCTGATCGTAGATTTCGGCCGCGTCGAGGTTGCGTTTGCGATCCATATAACCCGTGGCGCAGAATTTACACGTCAGCGAACACCCCACCTGACTCGATACGCAGGCCGTCATTCTATCCGTATCATCATGGCGCAGGGCTGGAATCAAGACGCCTTCTACCAAGTTTCCATCGAACAGCCGGAATGATGACTTGATCGTGCCGTCGCTACTGCGTTGCTGCTGATCGACGGTTAGGGATCGAATCTCGAAGTGAGTATGGAGTAACTCCCGCGTCGGCAGCGACAGGTTGGTCATCTGCTCAAACGACTGCGCCGACTTTTTCCAGAGCCATTCATGGATTTGTTTCGCCCGGAAGCCCTGTTCGCCGTTCTGCACGAGCCAGTCTTTCAACTGCGCTGGGGTGGTCTTGCGGATGTCCTGTTTACTGATTGTCGCTGTCGTGGTCATTGTCGTTCAGTGCTTGCCCGCCACTTCTTCCCGGCTTCGAGTCCCTGCGGCACCCAAACGGCGGCTTTGTCCATTACTTTCGGCGCGATTGGGCGGATGTACGGGTAAAGAAAGGCGCCATTGAGTTGACGGGGTGGTATTTTGACGCCCATATAACTAAACAACCAGAGAATCACACTAATTCCAAAAATCCATGTAAAAAGTCCGACGGCTGCTCCAGCTACGCTGTCGAACGTGCCAAGAACGGAGAACTTCAACGAGCGCCGGATGGCAAATCCCATCTGATTGATCATGAATACCGTTGGGAAGAAAATGACTGAGAAACCCAGCCACGGCAGAATTTTGCGAGCCACCTCACGGCTGATGTAGGGGCTAAGCAAATCAATCCCGAACGCCAGAAATTTGAACCCCACGATCATAGCCACTACAAAGGCAATTACCGCCACAATCTCCACGAGGAGACCTTTGCGGTAGCCGTTGAAGGCCCCCCATGCGAGGGGAATGAGCATGAGTAGATCAAGGGTGGTCACTGTAAAAGTATTTTTACCATCGCCGAAATCGCTTTGCCGTCAGCTTGTCCGGCCAGTTCTTTGGAGGCCACGCCCATTACTTTGCCCAGATCCGACGGGGCCGATGCGCCCACGCGGGTCATAATTGCCTGGAGTCTGGCTCTGAGTTCGTCTTCGGATAATTGCTTGGGCAAATACTGCTCAATCACTGCAATTTCGGCTTCTTCAACCGCCAGCAGGTCGGGGCGGTTTTGCTGCCGGTAAATGTCGGCCGAATCTTTGCGCTGCTTCACGGCTTTGGTCAGCACCTTCATGTCTTCGTCGGCACTCAGTTCGCCGGTCTTGCCTTCTTTGGTTTCTTCGAGTAGAATCAGCGATTTTACGGCCCGCAGTGCACGGAGTTTATCCTGATCGCGGGCCAGCATAGCCTGTTTTATATCGGCGTCGATTTGTTGTTTGAGAGTCATTTGGTTAATGAGCGAAAGAGTGAATGAGTAAAAGAGCGAATAAGGACTCGCTCATCTCCTGAACCTTCATTGTTTGGGCAAAGTTACGAAACCAACGGAGCCATTCGCTCATTCACTCTTTCGCTCATTAAAAGATGACCCGCCTGTCCGTCAACATTAATAAAATCGCCACCATCCGCAACGCGCGGGGTGGTAATAACCCCGATCTGGTCCGGGTTGCGCTGGATTGCGAACGCTTCGGAGCGCAGGGCATCACGGTGCACCCCCGCCCCGATGAGCGCCACATCCGCTACCAGGACGTGCTGGACCTGCACGAGATGGTAACGACCGAGTTCAACATCGAAGGTAATCCCGATGATCGGTTCATTGACCTTGTCAAACGCGTTCGGCCCGCCCAGGTGACGCTCGTGCCCGACGCGCCCGACGCCATCACCTCCAACGCGGGCTGGGACACCATTCGCCACGCTGATCACCTGCGCGATCTGGTCAATACGTTTAAGGCCGACGGCATTCGCGTGTCTATTTTCGTGGATGCCAACGAGCGCATGGTGGAAGGCGCTAAAGCAGTGGGCACCGACCGCATTGAATTGTATACCGAACCCTACGCGGCTCAGTATTATGACAATCGTGAAGCTGCCGTGGCTCCCTTTGTGCGGGCGGCCCAGAAAGCGCAGGAACTGGGCTTAGGTCTGAACGCGGGCCATGACCTGAGCTTAGACAATCTGCGTTTCTTTGTCGAACAGGTGCCGGGTTTGGAAGAAGTGTCTATCGGTCACGCGCTTATCTGCGACGCGCTGTATTTTGGCCTGGAGAACACGATTCAGATGTATTTGCGGGAGTTAGACATACCCGTTGCCTGATGCACCCACTTCGCCAGTTTATCAATAACTACACGAGCCTATCTAATGCCGACTGGGGCAGTGTCGAAGCGTGTTTGGTTAGGCAGGAAGTGCCTAAAGGAACGCTGATTCTATCTGAAGGCAAGATTTGCCGCTACCTGTACTTTTTGGAGAGTGGGCTGCTACGCTTTTTTATCCTGAAGGACGGCGGTGAAGTCACCAAGTATTTCACTGACGTGCCCTACGTCTTTACGTCGCAGAAAAGTTTCGCGTCGCAGCAGCCCGCCCGCGAGAGTATCGAGGCTTTAGAGGATAGCGTATTGTGGCAGATGACCTATGGAGATGCTTACCGATTACTCGAAACGGATGCTTGGAATACGTTTATACGAAAACTGATCCAGGAAGTACAAACCTACACCGAAGATATTCTGGAAGCGTTGCAGACTGAAACGGCTGAGGATCGCTACCGGACGATGCTGACCGCTCAGCCATCGCTAATCCAGCGGGTACCACTCAAATACTTAGCGTCTTATTTCGGTATTGCACCGCAATCGCTGAGCCGAATCCGTAAAAATATCCGCTGACTTATCCGAAATTAACGTAGGTGAAGTGTTGCCGATTAAGGGAACCGGAGTTTTGCATAACATAAAAAGAATTCATCATGCAAAACCCACTGATCATGCTCACTATACTGTTTGCCATGCCCGCGCTGGCCCAGCAATCGAACACGCGCTTCAGCCACACCGTTGAAACGTCGGCTTCGCCGGAGGCCATTTGGCGCGTCTGGACGGATGTGCCAAACTGGAAGGCCTGGGACGACGGCCTGAAAGACGCTGAGTTGAACGGGCCGTTCGCAGCCGGGGCCAAAGGCGCACTGATCCCCGACAGAGGTCCAAAATCGACGTTTACGCTGACGGAGGTTATTTTTAATAGATCGTACACGTTCAGGACAAAACTACCGCTCGGCGCTTTAAACGTAAAACGCTTTCTCACCATCCAAAATGGAAAAACGGCTTTCACGCACGAAGTCTGGCTAACAGGGGTGTCGAAGGGTGTTTTTGGCCGGGCGCTGGGGCGTAACTACCGAAAAATGCTGCCGGACGTTATGAGGAAAATTAATCGAATTGCCGAACAACAGTCCAATTTATAATGAACACACTGCCGTTGATGAACATCATTTACGTGAGCAATATCCTCGTTGCGGGCTGGATCAGCATTGCCAGCCTGTTCATGCCCGGAACGGCGCAGGCCACCGTTTTCGGTAACGGGTTTGCCTATTCAGAGGCCATCCGACTAGTTGGCGCATTGTGGGGAGCCATCTTTATTTTGTCGGTGCTGGGTCTGTTCTTCCCACGGCAGATGAGCTTGGTGCTGCTATTTCAACTTATTTATAAATCGTCGTGGTTGCTGTTTGCAGCCCTACCCGCACTGATGAACAACCAGTCGTATCCGAAGGGAATGGCCTTATTCTTTGTGGTCTGGGTACTGATTTTGCCGTTTGCTATTCCTTGGAGCATATTATTTAGCCAGTAAAATCAGTAGTTCAGGAACGTATTGGCCGGACCCCAGCGCTGAATGACCAGCGGAACCATAGACCTTGATTGCGGTTTATGGTACATCATGCAGCTTCCTGTTGACGAATTTTTGAAAAAGGCCCAGACCCTGCCCATCATCGATGTGCGGTCGCCGGGGGAATACGACCACGCCCACATTCCGGGTGCGGTAAATATTCCGATTTTCGACAATGAGGAGCGGGCGCAGGTCGGCACGCGCTACAAGCAGGCTGGCAAAGACCATGCTGTGCTACTGGGTCTGGATCTGGTTGGGCCAAAGCTGGCGGGGTTTGTGAGGGGGTCGAAAAAACTCAATCCGCAAACTAAAGAAGTGCTCGTGCATTGCTGGCGGGGCGGAATGCGCAGCGGCTCATTTGCCTGGCTGCTCGATACCGCCGGGCTGACCGCATCAACGCTGGCCGGTGGCTACAAGGCGTATCGGAACGCTGTGCTGTCTGCGTTTACCGAACCCCGAAACCTGATTATTCTGGGGGGTAAAACGGGCAGTGGCAAGACGGACATTCTGAAGGAGCTGGCCCGGCAGGGCGAACAAATTATTGATCTGGAAGGGCTGGCCCACCACAAAGGATCTACCTACGGGGCCATCGGTCAACTGCCGCAGCCCGCTTCGGAGCAGTTCGAGAATTTAATTTTCGGCGAGTGGCGAACGCTGAACCGTAACGACGGACCGCGCAGCCGACGCATCTGGATTGAAGACGAAAGCCGAAACGTTGGCTCCTGCTTTATTCCCATGCCCCTTTGGCAGCAGATGCGGGCGGCCCCGGTGGCGTTTGTCGACGTACCCAAGGCGGTTCGGGTGCAGCGGTTGGTGGCCGAATACACCGGCATTGACCACCGTTTACTGGTGGAAGCCACCGCCCGGATCAGCAAGCGACTCGGCGGCAAAATAACTAAAGATGCACTCGATGCGCTCACCCGCAATGACTACGCTACCGTTGCCGACCTCACGCTCGATTATTACGACAAAGCGTACTTGCACGGTCTTTCCCAACGCGACCCGGCACAGATTAGTAAGCTGGACATTGTGAACGACGACCCGGCTGAAACGGCTCGTTGGCTCATTCGGTGGGCAGATGACCAGCACATTTGATTGACTACGCCAACCATCAACCCCGCAGATGCGTTTACGGCCATACGATAAACTTGCTGTTTTGTATGGTTACCTACCGACTTATTCCTACTGAGTTCGCGCACGATTTGAGTGGCTCGGGGTCAGCCAAAGAGCCTGGTCGCTGGAACGTTCAGGGTACCCCCGCACTCTATACCAGTAGTAACCGGGCGTTGGCCGTATGCGAATCCCTGTTAGGGTCATCGAGTAAGAAAGGCGATGATTTGTCGCTCATTACCTACGAAGTGCCCGACGATTGCCCCGTCTTGTGTCTCGAAGCCGACGACCTGCCCGAAAACTGGGCGACCAACCCGCCCCCCGATGAGTGCCAGCAATTAGGCGCGAAACACCCGAAATGCGAAGAGTATGTGGCATTCCGGGTGCCGTCGAGCATAGTACCCGACGAGCACAACTTTGTGCTGAATCCATCTTTCAAGCAGTATAATCGAGTAAAAGTCAGGCACATTGCCCCGTTCGATACGAGTCAGATACAGGCCTGATCTACTTATTTCTTTTTAGTAGGTTTCATCCGGCGCACGATCTCCCGCTTGGAAAATGCCAGCCGCCAAACGGCTAACGGCGTTTTCTGAGTACCGAAACAGGTTTGACAAATCACGTTATCCGTCGGTATGGCCGCATTATACACGTAGAGGTTGTCATTGATTTTCTGAATGTTGGAGATCTGTGGCAGCTTCTTTTCGGCGTTGTATAAATACGCATCCAGCACCTCCCGCTCTTTCTGACTAAGTGCCCCATTGGGCACGTCGGCTCCGCTTAGCAGTTGTATGTCAATTGCGTAGCGATCCGCAATGGCTTTTGTACGGGGTAGATTCTGGAGTTGGCAGAATTTTGCCCGCTCAGCCGGATCGGTTGTTTTCTGGAGTTGAGCCGCTACTTCTTTCTGAACAACGGCGGTAATGCGTTCACCAAAAACATCGACCGTTTCAACAAGATCGGCATTGGTGATTCGCTTGATCTTTTTGTCGGCCATTTCCTGCTTTAGCTCGCTGGTGTACTTCACCCGTTCGGGGTTGCAGGCGAGGGGCAGGCAGGAAAGAAGGAGGGCGGAGGCAAGAAGCAGTAGTCGAGAGGCCATATCGAGGTGAAAAGCAGAAAGAATAGCTACCTCGCTAACTCAATTTTCCGGTAAACATCCGCCAGTGGCAGCGTGAAATCACCAATTATCACCATGTCTGTCAAGGCGTAGTAATGCGTCAGTAGCCATTGATCAGGTCGGCTGGTGCGTGAACAGATCGAAACATTAACTGTTTGCTGATCAACAAACATAATATGCTGTACAGATCGAACCGTTTGGTAGGCCGTAAATTTCTCTCCCAAATCAAGTTTTCGGGTCGATTTAGATAAGACCTCAACTACAATTTCGGGGTTTTTGATGCGAACCTTTGAGTCAATTCCAGTGGGTGTCGTCCCGTACTCCGATGAACCCCGCACCACGGATAGATCGGCGTTGAAATCACCCGTTTGCTCAGGAATCACAATCTTAACGTTGCTGCCTAACACCCGGCAATTGTCCAGTTCATCAAAATAGATAGCGAATAGTTTTATAAGCCGGGCAACTAATTGTTCGTGCGTGTCAGTAGCCTGCCCCATGATAAGGATTTCGTCGTTAAGGAATTGGATGGGGTACGGCGTGTCTTCGACCAGGTTGATGTATTCATCCCAGGAGGCAGGTATGCGCAGCATTTTCCCTTCTTCCAGCCCATCGAGTGTTTCAGGTAGTTTGAGTGCGAAGGCAACAGCTTCCATTATAGAGGTTGGTCAGATTGTTTGGTAAAGATAAGACTTGCTGAACCAAGCCCCAAAATGTTGTAAATTTGAGGTCTAATTATTAATAGGATGCTTGACCAGTTAGAAGCCATTCGGGAGCGCTTCGATGAAGTAGCCCAGCAAATTGTTCAGCCCGAAGCCGTTTCGGACCAGAAACGATTCATGAAGCTGAGTAAAGAATATAAGGACTTAGAGAAAATTGTCCTGCAATACCGCGCCTATACGCAGTTGCTCGAAGAAATTGACAATGCTAAACAGGTCATTGCGACCGAGAAAGACGAGGATTTTCGCGAAATGGCCAAGGGTGAACTCGATGAGTTGCTGCCCCGCCGGGATGCGCTCGAAGAAAAGCTGAAGGAAATGCTCATGCCCAAAGACCCTAATGACAGCAAAAACGTCATTCTGGAGGTTCGTGGTGGCACGGGGGGCGACGAAGCGGCAATTTTCGCGGGCGATATTTTCCGAATGTACCAGCGGTTTTGCGAGAAAATGGGCTGGAAAATGTCGCTCGTAGACTTCACCGAGGGAACATCGGGCGGCTATAAAGAAATTATCACCGAAATCGAAGGCGACGACGTGTACGGCAAGCTCAAGTTTGAGTCGGGCGTTCATCGGGTGCAGCGCGTACCGGCCACCGAAACGCAGGGCCGGATTCACACCTCGGCCGCCAGCGTGGCCGTGCTGCCCGAAGCCGAAGAGGTCGACGTGGAGATCAACATGAACGACATCCGCAAAGATACGTTCTGCTCGTCGGGGGCGGGTGGCCAGTCGGTGAACACGACGTATTCGGCGGTGCGCCTGACCCACATCCCAACGGGTTTGGTGGTGCAGTGCCAGGACGAGCGCTCACAGTTGAAAAACTTCGACAAAGCCCTGACGGTACTGCGGTCGCGTATCTACGAAATTGAGTTGCAAAAGCACAATGACGCTATTGCCTCGCAGCGCAAAACGATGGTGGGCAGTGGCGACCGCTCCGACAAGATTAGGACGTACAATTATCCCCAAAGCCGCGTTACGGACCACCGAATCGGCATGACGGTGCATAACCTGCCCGCCGTAATGGACGGCGACATTGGCGACTTCATTGAGCAGCTTCGCATCGCCGAAAACGCCGAGCGGCTGAAGGAAGGCGTAACGGCATAGAGGTAGAAATCTATCCTAAGAACAGCAAATACACGGGTCCGATATACCACCGGACCCGTGTGCTGTCGGCTTGCTGAAGTGATTATTTCACTGCGGTAGCTTCCAGTTCAACCGTTAGGGTTGCATAGAGGCCTTTCACTTCCAGCAACGTCATCGCCTGTTTAATGCTGTGCTTAGCGATCCAACCTTGAAAGACATCAAAGCAGGTAGTGAAAAACTCGGTGGTCGACGTGGTAAAAACGGTTAACCGCACTATATTTTTTGGCTCGTATCCAGCCTCGCTGATCAGTTGTTCCAGGTTTTGAATAGTTTGGATCAACTGGCTTCTCATGTCGGCAGTGCTTGGCTGTCCATCAGCACTTATCGCCACCTGCCCCGAGCAATAGAGTGTACTTTCGGCCTGTTTGATTTCTACGGCCTGCACCGAATTGGTTTGCTCACCCCACTTCCAGGGATCAATTGTCAGCTTTTCCATTGCCTTTGCTTTTTGAGTTTCTGTAAACAAGCGTGTTTGTCACTTGACTCTGCAAAGGTTGACCCGACCGCTGACAGCCTTATGTCATACCTTAATCGGGGGCGCAAAAAAAATCGTGTGCCCGCTGGGCAAGCTCGCGCAGGTGGTCCCGTAAGGCGAGCGGTTCGAGTACGGTAACGGCACCAGCGTAAGGCAGCAGCCAGGGGGCTAAGAAGGACAGTGAGCCGATAAAAAATGTTATCTCCACGGTGCCATCAGTCAGGAGCTGCTCGTGGGTCCAGCCATACTGGTGTTTGGTATCCTGCAAGTGCTGCGCCAGGGCGGGCAGGACCGCAGCCGCCTGAAAGCGGATAACCACCTTCTCCTTAGATCGCCGGTTGGCCTCAGCGGCCCAGTATTGCTGTAGGCGGTCCGGCGATCCGGTTTCGGGGCGGAAAACAAAGACTTCTTCGCTAATTGTCAAGTGCCTGATGCGGTCGAGACGAAAATCCCGGAACGCTTGCCGCAGCCGACAATACGCCACTACGTGCCACTGCTGGCCAAGATAAAGTCCAATCGGCTCTACTTCCCGATTGGTTGGTGAGTCGGTATCAGCACCATGATAGTTCAGGTATACCACCCGTTGCGCCGTAATGGCTGTCACCAACTGCTGGTAGGCATTAGGGCGGCTGGGCTGGCCCGTTGGTTCCAGCACCTGAATATGGGGGGCGAGGGTTTCGAGATGATCGCGGTCAGCACGTCGTAACACGGCCCGCAGCTTGTCCATCGCTGCACCACTGAGTTGGGCCGTAGGTGTGTCGGTGAGCCGGGCGACCAGTTTTTCAGCCGTGAGCAGGGCAATGGCTTCCTCACGCGTAAACATAACAGGAGCCAGCCGATACCCTTCCAGCATGGCATAGCCTTTACCCTCCTGGGTTACCACCGGGATTCCCGCCCGTTCGAGTGTTCTGATGTCTCGGTAAATGGTCCGGGTACTAACCGAAAAGCGATGTGCTAACTCGCTGGCTGTCAATATCCGTTTCGTTTGAAGCAGCGTCAATAGCGCAACGAGTCGGGAAAGGCGGGTTATTTCGTGGTCAATCATCAGTTAGCTTGCCCGCTTATTTCAACACCTCCACCGTGTTCAGTTCCGGCCCGCCACCGTGGTTGGCCGATCCAGCTACAATGTAAATCCTCCCCTCGTGAACCACCGCCTGCGTCCCGTGGCGACCCTGCTGTAACGTAGGTCCGGCCGTCCAGCGGTTGGTTTTTGGATCGAGTACTTCGGCTTCGTTATGCGCTTTGAGCTGGACTGTTTCCCCGCCAATAATCCAGACCTTGCCGCCCTGCGTGACGGCCGTGGCCCCGGCCCGCTGCGTTGGAATATTTGACGCAGCGGGCAAGGTTTCCCAGCGTCCCGTTTTAAAATCGTACACGTCGACCTCCGCAATGGTCGTTTCCAGCACTTTGTTGATACGAGCTGTTGAGTTGCGACCTCCTGCCAGATACAGTTTTTCGCCTACCATAGCCGCGCTGATGTGGTCGCGGGTGCGGGGCGCATCGGGCAGGCGTTTCCAGGTGTTTGTTTTCGGGTCATACTCATCGAACCAGGCAACATGCCCATCGTAATGGCCATCGATAATCCCGCAGACCATATAGATTTTATCCCCGTACACCACCACCCCGGCCGATCCGCGAAGCCGTTCTTTCGGAATTGGTGGTCCTTCGCGCCAGGTTCCCAATTTGGGGCTGTATAGGTATATGTTGGGAATGGGTGTTTCGTGCGGGTAGTTGCCCTTAAACGCGCCCATGACGTAAATTTCATTCCCGTAGCTGATGGCCTGAAAGTGGTTCATCTCGACGGGGGGCGTCGGCAATGCTCGCCAAACGAGGGTTTTCAGGTTTAGGGCTTCCAGCGGCTTCAGGCCGCGCCCGCCAATCGCATACAGGCTGTCGCCAATTAGCGCGGCTGCGCTTTCGTGTCGGGCGGCACAGTCATTCTGCGTCGTAACGGGTTGCCAGGTTTGGGCCTGAGCGGTCAGACTGCCGCCGAGCAGGACGACGTAGCAAACGAAAGGTAGTTTCATGGAAAAGTGCTCGCGGCCGCGGCTGATGGTTTGATTTAGGCGCTGTTGAACTGACTACTGAGGAATGAGCTTTGTCGATATCCTGATGCCTTTGCTTGCATCCTGACCGAGCGCCTGCACTTGGGCCAGAAACCCTTTTTCCGTTGCATTCTGGGTGGTAGGAACGACCTGGTAGCCCAGGTCAAGGTTCGTTGCCGACGCGCTCTCAACCGTGTACGTTGCCTTGCTGTTATCGGGATAGATCAGTACTAATTCTGTGTCGTTCGAGAGCAGTTGCCACGTACCCGTTTGGGTCTGACTTCCATCGAATAGGGCAAATTTGCCGTCGCCGGTTAGCGCAAGCTGGTATTCGGAGTAATCGACCAAATTGCCGGTAACACCTTTAGTGTAAACGGGCACGGTCAAACCATTAGCCGTGATGGTCACATTCGCCGTTTGCATCTGCCACGTTCGGGTAATGAGCTGAGTCTTGGTTTGTGGTGAGTCGGTGCTGTCGTTGGTGCAATTAGTCATGCCAAGGCTAATGACCATCATCAAAAAGAAGGACTTTTGCATAAATAGGTATAGTTGAGGTGGTAGATAATTGATCAGTCAAAATTGAGCAATAATGCCCAATACAGCGTTAAAAATTTCTTCCGTTCGGCACTTGTGTCAGGCTGTATTCTGTGTTTACAGCAAGTAAACGAATGTTCACTAAACAAAACCAGGTTTGCTTATAGAGTGGCTGCGATTAATCAAAAACAAACTTTTCATTTGTAAACGCTTCCATACTGGTCGTAACACTTTCATTCACTACGCAATTTTAGTTTACGCGAATTGATTGTATACTAAAAATAATAAAATGAATAAATATTGGTTCCTTTGTGATGGAAAGTTACCGCAGGAGCCGATCTGATGCGCTGTGTTTTCTGGTAATCGACTACCTATTCCCGTTCAATTAATTATAGGCCCGTATGAAAAACCAGGAAGTACATATTATCGACGACTCCGCCGACTATCGCTTGCTGGTTCAGCATGTATTCAACCATTTTCTAAGTCAGTACAAGACTCGTTTTTTCGCCAGTGGCAACGCCCTTCAGGAGCATATCCAGTTCCTGTTAAACCAGGCCTTTCCCGATGAGCACGGCTCGGATGCACCTGATTTGGCCGGGCCAGGACTCATTTTGCTGGACCTGAACATGACCGGCCTGAGCGGTTACCAAACCTTATTGTACCTGAAACAATCACCGTGGAGGAACACGCCGGTCGTTGTAATGACCAGCCTGGGGTCGGACGAGGAAATTGAACAATGCTACAAGGCTGGTGTTAGTTTGGTCATTAGTAAACCAATTGGAATTGAACCCATGAAGCATCGGATGAGTGAGGTCTGCCACCATTGGCTGGAGCTGAATCAACTGCCCGTTGGAGAAAGCGCAGAGCAACTGAATTTTCTACGCTGATTTGTGTCCATCCGGTTCTGTCCGTCTATCCATTATGCGTCTGTCAGCTCCCGTCAGTGCTGCTCTATTGCTAGTCTGTTTGAGTGCCGCCTGCTCCACCACTACCGTGTATGTAGTGCGTCATGCCGAGAAAGTAGATGAAACGGATTCGACCGATTTGAGCAGGGCCGGACAACGGCGGGCCCTTGCGCTGGCCGACACGCTGGCTAAGCGGGGAATCGATTCCATTTTCACAACGCCGTATCGCCGTACCCGCCAGACAGCCCAGCCGCTGGCCCAACGCCTGAACATCCAACTGGTGACGTATCCGGCGAGTCCAGTCAACGGTATTGTCCAGCGTGTGAACCGAATCCGCCATCGAACGTTACTGATCGTTGGTCACAGCAACACTATTCTTCCTATTGCGCAGGGTTTGGGAGCACGGCCAACGATAAGCCAAATTGAGCCGGGCGATTATGACAATCTGTTGACACTGCGGATCAGACACCAGCCGTTTGGTAAAAAAGTAACCCTCTCGGAAAGAACCTATGGCGAGACAACCCGGCCGTAGTTGCCTCAGCAGACACCACCATTTACCGTTCAGAAGCTGTTAAATCCGCCCTGTGACGCTTTAATGCTAAATAAGCTGCCCGTTGATTAATCCTTTACGGCCCACGAGCGTCAAATCATACAATTGCAGTATTGACGATACGTAACCGGAATTTTACCTTTGGCTATTCAAGCATTCATTAACCCCATACCGATGCCCCGCTTCGTCCTGCCCTGCCTGCTGGCGATGTCGTGCGTGCTTCCCGCTGATGCACAGTCGCCACAAGCCATCACCAAAGACGTGCCGGTGGTTATGACAAAAACGGCCTATGCCCCCACACCGGCTTCCTACACGGGCCGACAACTTATGGTGGGTAATGGCGGTGGCTTCACCGGATTTTCCACTATGTATTACCTTCTCGACAATGGTCAGCTTTTTAGTCGACGCAGCCAGGATACAGTTTACCGAGCGCTTGGTAAACTGACCGCTGCCGATACAAAGCGGGCATTTGCCACGGTGGAGACTACGGGTCGAATAAAGAAACTTAGGTTCAATAAACCGGGTAATACGTACAAATTTGTGGGCTGGAAGTGGGGAAAACAGCAGTACACGGTAACCTGGGGCGCACCGGGCGCGACCGTACCCGCCACGTACTCTACCTTCTATGATTCGTTCATGAGCATAATTCCGACAGCAACCCGGCTTAACTGAAGCAGGTGATTCGTAGCTCGCACCCTATACTTCTTTCGTCTCGTTCGGCAACGGTGGCTCCTTTACGCCCATCGTTCATGAAACGCGACCAACCCGGTTGTTTGCGACAGCGGCACTACGTAATAGGTGAACACACATTTGTGAGTTTGGCAAATTAATTGCACAAATAAATTAAGTGGAACCTATCCAACCATATGGCCGGATTAAGCATCCTCAATTGGCACAACAGGGAGAAACGCGGGCCGCTTAAAAGAAATAATAAAGAAAGATTAAACTTGAGCGGGTGACCATCCTCATAGTTCGGGGGTCTACTTATTTAATAGTTGTTAGCTGGTATCAACAAGCCAATAAAATGCGCCAATTTCTTTATTCATCAATGTTTATAGCCGGGGCGTTAATTGCATTTCTTTGGTATTGTGCTGCTCTCATCGACTGGGTGCAGGAGTATTCGAGTGGTTACTACGCCTTTCACCGCATCGAGGAGGTGTTTGAGACCGCCGGAATCGTCACGTACACGTATTTTGGCATTCGGTTTTGCCGAAAGAAATTGAATTTTCTGGAATGAAATGTAATTACACAGAAAAGCCGATCAAACTGATCGGCTTTTCTGTGTAATTACATTAATCGGCAGGATGTGTTTGGCTGATTGCGGTCAGGACAGCTCCCACTGTTGAATCAATTCCTGGGCTAATTGCCTCAATTGTTCGTGAGTCAGGGGTTTAGTCAGAAAATGATTAGCACCTAACACAACGGAACGTTTCCGGTCTTCATCGTCCGATGATGTCGTCAGCATAATGACTGGAAGATCAGCAAAGTCCGGCGTATCACGTAATTCCCGCAGCGTCTCGAATCCATTCTTACGGGGCATGTTTACATCCAGCAAAATCAGCCGGGGCAACTCAACACATTCCCGTAACCTGGGCAGTAACTCATCTCCATCACTGAGCGTCAATACGGAGATAGGCGGCTGACCGTTCCCGAACGCCGAACGGATGAATAGCTGATCGTCTTCGTCGTCGTCAACCAGCCAGACAGTGGGCGTGGAAAGCTGTTGCATAAGATAGAGGAAGTACGTTCCAGTTTAGTAGTGACAGTGGGGCAATGTAAAGGAAGCAATAATACGTAGTTAACCGTTGATAAGCAAAAATCTATTGTACGTTCACTCACCATCTGGGAATACTTTGGTTAATTAAAAACCATCAGTCACACACACGGTTAACTGTAGTTAGCAAGCCCGATTGGTCCGCCAGTTTGGCTTGACTGATAGGTTGTGTCTGTTTCCGTACTTTGTATTCAACGTATGAACTACTCTATACTGATTGTAGATGACGACGATGACGATTTCGTGTTGCTAACCGCTCGTATCAGGCAGTGTCAGCAAAACGTTGCATTGACCTTCGCAGAGAACGGGCTTGAAGCAACGAAAAAGCTCGCGGAGGGCTTACAACCCAACCTGATTATTGTGGATGCCAACATGCCCATTATGAATGGGTACGAGTTGTTGGTGTGGCTGATGAAATCCATTTCCTGGCGGCACATACCCGTTGTAATCTGGACGGGTGAAATGTCGGACACCGAGGTGACCCGCTATTACCAGGCGGGTGCCAACTCGGTGATGCTGAAACCAAATGCCCTACAAAGTGTAGAAGCCTTTTGCAAACACTGGTTTGAACTGGTTCAGCTACCCGAACTCGTTGCCGAAGCGCAGGAATAGATGCGTTTCAGGCACCTCCTGACCACTTACCGTCTATAACCGCCGGGCGGGATCCACTGCTGCGTCGACGTATACGCAGATGGGTTAGCGGTTCTGCCAGTTACTAGTAGTGCAGTCAGTATACCATCATTCGTCCCATCCGAAAGATCGCTCAATGGCTTTCTGCCAGCCACGCATCAGCTTTGTCCGCTGTGCGTCGTCCATCGTTGACTCATACGTGCGGTCAACACCCCAATTCTGGCGCAGATCGTCAAGATTTTTATAATAGCCCACCGCCAGCCCAGCCGCGTAGGCCGCACCGAGGGCCGTTGTTTCGGTCATGCGCGGGCACACAACGGGACCATTCAGCACGTCGGCCTGGAACTGCATCAGCAGCGAGTTAACGACCATGCCGCCATCCACCCGCAACGACCGTAATGACACGCCCGCGTCCTGTTCCATGGCCCGCACCACGTCGACGGTCTGGTAGGCGGTGGCTTCCAGCACGGCTCGTGCGAGGTGGCCTTTCGTGACGAATCGCGTGAGACCTGCAATGACGCCCCGTGCGTCGGCTTTCCAGTGGGGGGCATATAGTCCCGAGAAAGCCGGGACGAAATACGCTCCGCCGTTATCCGCCACCGAACGGGCGAGCGGCTCAATGTCGGTGCTTTTTTCGATGATACTGAGGTTATCCCGCAACCACTGCACCAGCGCCCCGGCAATGGCTACACTGCCTTCGAGGGCGTACTGTACCGGCTCGTTTTGGAACTGATAGGCCACCGTGGTGAGCAGCCCACAGGTGGAGGGGCGGAGTTCAGTGCCGGTGTTCATGAGCAGAAAGCAGCCCGTGCCGTACGTGTTTTTTGCCTGCCCCGGCTCGAAGCACGTCTGCCCAACCAAAGCCGCCTGCTGATCGCCCAAGATACCCGCAATGGGCACGCCCGGCAGCACTTCCGATGCTACCGTTCCGTACACTGCGCTGCTCGGCCGAATTTGGGGCAGCATGGCACGGGGCACGGTAAAGGCGTCGAGGAGCGCGTCGTCCCAGTCGAGGGTGTGCAGGTCCATGAGCTGCGTCCGGCTGGCGTTGGTAACGTCGGTGAGGTGCAGGCCCCCATTGGTCCCACCGGTCAGGTTCCAGACGACAAACGAGTCCATGTTGCCGAAGAGCGCATCGCCCCGTTCGGCGTCCTGGCGCAGGCCCGGTACATTGTCCAACAGCCATTTGAGCTTCAGACCGCTGAAATACGTAGCCAGCGGTAGGCCCGTTTGTTCCCGAAAACGGTCTTGTCCCAGCGGACTTTGACTGGCAAACTGTGCGGCAAGTTCGGCCGTGCGCATGTCCTGCCAGACGATAGCATTGTAGTACGGCTTGCCGGTTTTGCGGCTCCAGACGACGGCCGTTTCACGCTGATTGGTAATGCCAACGGCGGCAATGTCGGCGGCCGCTAATTTGCCTTTAATGCGGGCCAGCGCTACGACTTCGAGCGTGTTTTTCCAGATTTCTTCGGGATCATGCTCAACCCAGCCGGGCTGTGGGTAAATCTGTTTGTGCTCTTTCTGAGCCTGTGACACAATCTGACCCTGCCGGTCGAACACAATGCAGCGGGTGCTGGTGGTGCCCTGGTCAATGGCGGCTACGTAGGTGGGCATAGGTAAATGAATTCAAGGGTTGTTAGTGATGATTCTGTAACTTACCGGTCACCGTAACAAAATCAGTAGATGAATGAAGACGAACGACAGTTTCTACTGGGAACAAAAGCAACTTTGGAAAGCTACATCCTGCTTATTGATGATCAAATCATCGACTACCAGACGAAGGATACTAATGAAAAGCACGATTTTCTCATAAAGAAACGCACATTCACATTTGCAGTGCATAAAACTCATTCTGAGCAAATTCAGCCGGGCTTAGATAGCCCAAAGTTTTGCGAGGTCGTTGATTGAGTTGATC